>JACREM010000095.1 GCA_016218215.1 Candidatus Gottesmanbacteria bacterium
TCATATGGCTTCTATATGACAGAAAGGACGAACCATCCGCAGATTGTCAATGTACGAGACTAGTGCATAAATCACCAGGAAAACCCAGATGAGAGGGTTTGTTGATAGGTTTATGTATAGTGGATTTTAAGAGAGAGAGAGAGAGAGGAATGTCAAGCCTATAGTGGTATTAACGATCAAGTATTGACATGTTTGGTACAATATGGTACAAAAGAATCATGATTAGCACAAAAGTGTATACTCCAGAGCAGGTAGCAGAGATGCTTCAGCTTTCCAAAAATACCGTGTATGACCTCATAAGCCGCGGAGAGATTGTGGCTAAGCGCATCGGGAAGGTGTATCGAATTCCACAAAGCTCCTTGTCCTTTATATTCACCGGACTTGACGCTGATCTACTTGCGGCAGAGCGTGTAGACGAAGATTCACTCGGTAAAGTTCAAAGCACCATACGGGAAGCTCGTGCAAGCCTGCAATAATTCATGAACATCAAGGTTTTTGTCGATTCGGATGTCATAATTTCGTCGCTTCTATCTGATCGTGGAGCCGCATATGCGCTTTTACAATCGTCCCTGGTTTCGTGTTTTGTTTCTCAATATTCCGTAGATGAACTAAGAAAGGTAGTGGATAGGCTCTCATTGGAGCAAGCAGATTTAAATGCCCTGATAAAACAGCTTTCAGTCGCAAGAGTAAAAGAGTCTCTTGTGGTTATCCGATCGAGACATGCAAGATACGTACATGATGACAATGACTCACACATTATTGCCGGAGCAATAACCGCTAAGGCCGCGTTTCTTGCGACGTACAACATGAAGCATTATCGATGTGATTTCATAAAGGAGAAATTGGGAATTTTGGTATATACACCTGCACAGATTTTACAGTACCTTCGGAGTAGAAATTAGAGTTTTTCGTTAATTTTTAAGGCCAGGCCTTTCCGCAGGAGCCAAGCTCCTTCGGCTACGCTCAGGATAAACTGTTTTAAGTCCATAGATCCCCGAATGGGGAGCCTGGCCTTTAAGACAATTCCTACAGAGCGGGAGTAAGTTATTTGTCTTCTAATTTTTCCACGAGTTTTGTGAGCTGGAAGGTCACCGTGGCTGCAAGAATGGTGATGAGTATGGCATATATGATGAGGGAAAGGATGCCGAAGCCTTTAGGCAGATACGGGGTAATGTAATTAGTCACCAGATCCTGAATGACGTTATTCCAGGCAAGGGCTGCAACAAGCCCAAGAGCTGACGAGGAGAGCGTCACCATCTGACGGACTATTTCTAATCGAAGCTGTTTTTTTCCTTGCGTTTTTTCCCTCATGCGGGTATTATACGGATAATAAACATTAAATCAAAGATTAAAAAATCAAAGATCAAAGATTTACATGAAAGAGAAGAGAAAAATAAGATATTTTTGATATTTAAGATTTGATTTTTGATATTTATTATGTACACGCCAAAATTTAGTATCACGAACCAGATTCTCAAAAATATCGGCATCATAGAGGCTGCCAAAGAGGTGATAGAAAATGCGCCGCTCGTGCCGGCATGGGAATCGAAGTTTCGCGAAGAGGCGATGATCCGCACCGTCCACCACGGAACGCACATAGAAGGAAATGAGCTCAATTACTCTGAAGCAGGCCAGGTGCTTGCCGGAGGCGAAGTGGTCGGCCGCGAACGGGATATCCAGGAAGTACTCAACTACCGAAACGTCCTCAAATTTATAGAATCCTATGACAAAAAAGAAGTATCAGCCGAAGTATTAAAGCATATGCACTCTTTGACGGTAAATCGGATCATGCCGGAGGAACACGTCGGAGATTTCCGAAAGTCGCAGGTAGTCGTAAAAAATAGTCAGACCGGTGAGGTGACCTTTCGTCCGCCGCCAGCAGTGGAGATACCGTTTCTCATCGATGATTTTCTCTCGTGGGTGAATGGAACAACGAATGATGATATTCATGCGGTACTCAAAGCCGGGATCTGTCACTATGAACTCGTTCGAATCCATCCGTTCCTTGACGGAAATGGACGCGTCGGGCGCGCATTTGCAACGCTTATCCTTAGTATTGATGGCTATAATGTGAAGCGGTTTTTCTCGCTGGAAGAGCATTATGACCGTGAGCCTTTGCGCTACTACGAAGCGCTTCAGGGAGTTGCAAATAGCGGTGGGGATATCACCGGATGGGTGACGTATTTTTCCGAGGGACTCGCTATCGAACTTACCAGAATCAAGGAGAAGGTGAAGTCGCTATCGACTGATATAAAAATAAAAAAATCCATGGGCGGACAGCAGATGAGTCTCACCGAGCGGCAGATAAAGATAGTCGAATATATCCAGGAAAACGGGTTTTTCCAGAACAAGGCGTTTTTTGAGCTGTTCCCGATGGTCTCTGAGGACACCGTGCTACGCGAAATTAAAGACTTAATTAAAAAGAATATCATCGTGAAAGAAGGGACGACCAAGGGTGTGAGGTATGTGCTTAAAAGCTAGGGAGTAGTTTATAGGGGGTAGGGAGTAGTATTTTTGTTTATTGGTGATTGAGTCCGTCAGTTGACGGATGGAAATTGAATTCGTATGGATTTGTCTGGACCAGGGTTAAGCTACATTCTTCTCGTTATCCCTTCTCTTTTTGCTGTTGCGGTCGTCGGACAGGGGGTTTCAAAATTATCCAAAAATGATACGAGTGGGTGGATTCCTGTCTCATTTGGAGCACTGTTTATCGTCCTCATCATCGTTGCGTATTTTTTCTTTTTGTAAAAGGTAATCAGGCTCTCGGCCTATTCTCACTCTGATCGCTTCGCGACACTACCTTTTTATAAATCTCGTAATTTGGTTCCGTTATATGCCGCAGGTGCGAAGACGATCATCGTGAGCCGGCCTACGCCTGATTAAATATTATTTTTCTTGCACTTGATGCTTTTTATCGTTAGAATTCCAGTATGAATGCAATTGACGTATATATTTAATAAGGCCACCCCTTGCCTCGCCCATAAAACCGCAAGGAGGTGGCCTTTCAGACCATGACATTTAAGAAATTTTCTGAGTATCTTTCAAAACTTGAGTCTACCTCTTCCCGCCTTGCCATGACGGAGATACTGTCTGATCTGTTTACCCATGCACATGAAGATGAGATCGGAAGTATGTGTTATTTCCTGCAGGGGAGGGTTGCGCCGCTTTTTGAGGATATAGAGTTTGGGATTGCGGATAAATTTATGATTCGTGCTGTCGCGACAGCGTACGGGACCCAGGAGAGTCAGATACTCTCATCTTTTAAAAAACATGGAGACCTGGGGATTGCGGCACAGGAAAACTACCGGGTGTCGCTTTTTGGCTCTCACGCAAAGGAATTGAGTGTCGTAGAAGTGTTTAACAAACTGAAAGAACTTGCATTGGTCAAAGGCACAGGGTCGCAGGAAATAAAAATTGGACTTCTTTCGGAGATACTGACAAATGTGGATGCATTGTCTGCGCGATTCATCGTCCGGATTCCACTCGATAAACTGCGTCTCGGATTTTCCGAGATGACCATCCTCGATGCACTGTCGTGGATGATATCAAAAGACAAATCAAACAGAGTGAAATTGGAAGAAGCGTATAACGTGAGACCTGACATAGGATCAATTGCCGAGATTGTAAAAAAAGAGGGCATGAAGGGGCTGTCTCATCTATCAGCGACAGTAGGAGCGCCGATACTGCCGGCTCTGTGTCAGCGGATACCAACGGCGGAAGAGATGATAGAAAAAATGGGAAAGGTGGCGGTCGAGCCGAAATACGACGGGGAACGCGTACAATTGCACTACGCGAAATCAAAAATCAAAAATCAAAAATCAAAAATTGATGCTTTCTCGAGAAATTTGGAGCGGATTGAGAGTATGTTTCCGGAATTACAAAAAATTGGCGACTCATTGAGATGCGAAAGCGTGGTACTTGATAGCGAAGTAGTGGGCCTTAACCCAAAGACCGGCGCATTCATTCCGTTTCAGGAGACTATGACGCGGAAAAGAAAATATAATATCTCCGAAGCCGTCGAAAGCGTGCCGATCGTATTTTTTGTCTTTGATATGCTCGTCAAAGACGGAAAAGATCTTCTCTCGACACCATTTTGTGAACGAAGAGCGATACTTGAGAAGACTATTGTTTCCGGAAAACTTCTCAAGCTTTCGCCTCAGATTCTGACAGATGATCCGGAAAAAATCAGACAGTATCATGACGAACAGCGAAGAAAAGGACTTGAGGGGATTGTGGTAAAAAAATGGGAGAGTCCCTATGAGCCGGGGAGAAAAGGATTTTCCTGGGTGAAGCTGAAGGAAGAAGAAGGGAAGACTGGGAAACTGACCGATACGATAGACGCGGTCGTGATGGGCTACACAAGCGGTGAGGGGAAACGGACAGAGTTTGGGATAGGACAGATGCTTCTCGGGGTAAAAAAGGATGAGCCCCGATCGGATCGGGGTGAAGAGATCGTGACTGTATCAAAGTTAGGCTCGGGGACGACGGAGGAAGAACTCGGGATATTGTTTACCATGCTTAAAAAACTTCGGGTCAAAACCATGCCAAAAGAGTATGCGTTGGTCGATAAGATATACATACCTGATTTTTGGGTACGCCCGTCAGTAGTGCTTGAAATAGCCGGAGATGATCTGACGGTGTCAGGTAAACACGGGGCGGGGATCGCTGTACGATTTCCCCGGCTGGTCAAAATCCGGGAAGATAAGTCCGTTCGCGAGATAACGACGGTAAAGGAACTGCAGCAGATGTATCATAATCAGTCCCGCCTGCAACGCGAAGGTTTGCATGGCGGGCAGGCAAAAATATGAAAAAACAGTTATTTTCTATCATCATCCCGACGCTTAATGAAGAAAAATTTTTGCCAAAACTCCTCCAGTCTCTTGTAGAACAGTCAAATAAAGATTTTGAAGTGATCGTGGTCGACGGAAAGTCGAAAGACAAGACGGTAGAGGTAGCACGAAGATATGAGAAAAAACTGCCATCACTTCGAGTGATTGCGTCTGACAAAGCATCGCTTCCGTATCAGAGAAATTTGGGTGCGAAAAACGCGAAAGGCGAGTGGTATGTGTTTGTGGATGCTGATGGTATTTTTTTGCCGTATTTTGTTTCGCGATGCTTAGAATACATTCATACAACAAAAACGAAATTTTTTACGTGTTGGTTTCGGGCAGATAGTGAAGAAATAAAAGATGCCATTATTATACTTTTGAATAATATCGTCATAGAGGGGTATGTTTTGGTACATAAACCTTGGTCACCTGGCGCACTTGTGCTCGTACGACGTAATGTTTTTTTACTGGTGAATGGCTACAACGAAGAGAAAAAAGGCTTTGGTGAAGATCACGATTTTTCAACAAGACTGCACAATGCACACGTAAAGCTTGATATATTGCGGGAGGTGCTCTGTGTATATTCGTTGAGAAGACACAGAAAGCAGGGTTTGTTTCGCGCGCTCGGAACATATGTATATTCTGGAATCTCAGTACTTCTCACAAACAAATCGCCGGATGAGATACCTGGGTTTGTGATGGGAGGTCAGTTGTATAATGAGAAAATATTAAAATGGAATGAAAAGATTGCAAAAGATATATCTAAACATTGGCAGTCGATAGTAACATTATTTCAATGAAATTTATGAAAAATGCACTCATATCGATAGTAATACCGACGCTCAATGAAGAAAAATTTCTTCCGAAATTATTGCAGTCGCTTGCGGAACAGTCTTTGAAAAATTTTGAAGTGATCGTTGTCGACGGAAAGTCACAGGATAAAACAGTAGATGTCGCACGATCATTTGAAGGAAAGATTCTGCATCTTTCTGTCATAGAATCTGACAGACGAGGCGTATCGTATCAGAAAAATCTGGGGGCACAAAAAGCAAAAGAGGAGTGGGTGGTTTTTGTCGATGCAGATGTCATTTTGTATCCGTATGCAATTGAGCGGTTACAAGTTTTTTTGTGCGATTCAAAGAGAGAGTTTATCACACCCTGGTTTAGCCCGGATACGACTGATACTGCCGATGTCGCAGTGTCTCTTTTGGGACTTGGCATGTTTGAAGGTGCTCTCATGGTAAAAAAACCGCTTGCCGCGTGTGTCGTCGCGGTAAAAAAAGAATTGTTTGACCATGTCGGAGGGTTTGATACGACGAGGACATTTGGTGAAGATTATGATCTGACGCAAAAGTTGGAAAAAATAGGAGTGCCCCTTTATATCATCCGTGAGACTTTGTATATACAATCGTTTCGTCGATATAGAGCGCAGGGGAGAATGAAATTTTTACAAGCATACGCAAAGGGAATACTGAGCGTCATGTTGACGAGTCAGTCGCCTAAAAAAATAGATGGGTACGAATTAGGAGGACAGATATACCGGCAGAAGAAAAAATCCCCAACATCACTGTTGAAAGAATTCCAAAAGGGTTTGAAAAAATTAATGAGAGAGATGGTAGGATAGATATCAAAGATCAAAGATCAAAGATCAAA
>JACREM010000012.1 GCA_016218215.1 Candidatus Gottesmanbacteria bacterium
GCTCGCGGTGATTGGTGAAACTCGCGAGAGCCAGAAGCAATACAAATGTGGGGGTATTGATAATTTTCCTCGATAGATTCTTCTCGTTATGCCTTGAATTTTGATTTTGAAGTAATGGCAACTATGTTACCCTGCTCAAGTATTTTATTCCAATCAGCAGCATCGCCGTCGACCGAGACATCATGGAGGGCCATGTTGCTATTTTTATATCTATCTGCAAAAAGCTTAGCAATAGTTGTCCCTTCGTCGATTTGTATCTGTCTTGACGTGGTGCCGCGAAACGAAATATGAATCGAAATTTGTCTTACTGTAGGACTGGTCATGATGAATTTTCCTTTCCGTTCATGAGATATGGATCGATTTTTCCAGACACGCTTATGCGTCTGCATCTTTTGGGTTAATGAGAAGAGGAGGAGAGGGTGAAACTGTGTTCATCCCGTCGTCCTCTTCTCATTTCATTTTTCAGGTGTTTTATGAAACGGTAAGTTAAGGTACAGAAACAATGAATCAATGCGATTATCGAGTCATTGTGACTGAGTGTGTAGGATTATAAACCTATAAAGACTTGGGGTCAAAAAAGCGAAAAGGAAGACTTGTCATTGCGAGGAGGGAGCGAAGCGACCGACGTGGCAATCTTCCAAACATGAACGAAGTATCGAACTAACGAAGTAACGATTTATTTCACCGTCACGCTCTTTGCCAGGTTTCTCGGCATGTCCGGATCGTATCCGCGTTCGATTGCTAGATAATACGCCAAAAGCTGGGAGACGATGATGTTCGGGATCACAGTCGCAACCCCTGCGTCCGACACCGGGATGTAAAAATCAAAGACGTCATTGGGCTTATGCGACACGCCGATGATGTATCCGCCCCGCGCCTTTATCTCCATGGCGCCGGCCAGGTTATCATTGTACGTCTCGTCGTTTGGCAAAAACGCCACGCACGGTGTTCCTTTTTCGATCAAAGCTATGACTCCGTGCTTTAACTCTCCCGCGGCAAACCCTTCTCCATGCATGTACGATATTTCTTTGACTTTGAGCGCAGCTTCAAGTGCTGTCGCGTAGGAAATCCCGCGCCCGATCATATAGATATGCTCTTTTTTAGAAAGCATCTTGGCCAAGGAAAGGATTCTCTTTGTGTTTTTGGGAGTCAGCAGAAGTTTTACAGCTCTCACAGTTTTTTTGAGTACCTCTTCTCCCTCTCTTCCTTTGCCAGCGAGAGCGTAGGAGAGGAGCACCAGGTGGGCAAGTTTCCCCGTCACGGCTTTTGTTGAACACACTGCTTTTTCAGGGCCTGCACCGACGAGAATTTTCTGATGAGCCTCGCGGTAGAGAGTAGAACCCAGGGAATTGACCAGTGCGGTGATAATTGCACCTTTTTTCCTCGCTTTTTTTACGGCGTCCAGAGTATCCATGGTTTCGCCGGACTGCGACAAAGCAAGGACGACGCTTTTACTCGTAAGAAACGGCACATGATACGCAAACTCACTGGCGACGACCGGGATTGCCTGGTACTTTGCGACGATACTCATCATGTACGAAGCGGCAATACCAACGTACCCGGCGCTTCCGCACGCGACGATATACGTTTTATCTGCTTTTTTTATCGTCTCTGCCAGTTTTTCAGCAGCGCTTCTGCTTTCGACTGTGATATCAGCAAGCATGCCAGGCTGTTCGTAGATTTCCTTGAGCATAAAGTACGGGAATTTACCCTTCACAACTGCAGATTCAGACCAGTCGAGATGCTGTTTAATTGGATTTATATGATCTCCGTTTTTTGCGTTAAAGATGAGTACTCCTTTTTCAGACACTATGGCCATCTGGTCATCCTCCAAAAAATGCACCTGACGGGTGTGGGGGAGGAGTGCGGATGCGTCGCTTGCCAGGAAATTTTCCCCGTCGCCAAAGCCCACCACCAAGGGAGAGCCGTTTCGTACCGCGACAAATTTGTGTTCATCTGCGTGAAGGACGATGAAGGCATTCAAACCCTCCATCTCATTAAACGCTTTCTGGACAGCTTTGGAAAACAGTGTATGCTTTGCATACTCTTCGATCAAGTGCACTGCCACTTCAGTATCTGTCTCAGAGAGAAACTTGTGGCCTTTTTTGAGTAAATTTTTCCGCAGTTCCTCATAGTTTTCGACGATGCCGTTATGGATGATGGCGATCTTGCCGCTGCAGTCCAGGTGGGGATGCGCGTTTACGTCCGTGACGCCTCCGTGAGTCGCCCATCTGGTATGGCCAAATGCTATATCGCTCTCCGGCATGTCAGACACGTCCGCCGATCCGATCTTCCCGATCTTTTTTTTTACAACAATGGTGTTTTTTGAAGTTTTTGATTTTTGATCTTTACTATTTGATTTTAAGGTTTCTACCGCCGCTACTCCCCAGCTGTCATACCCCCGGTATTCCAGTTGTTTCAATCCGGCAAGCACGATTTTCGGTGCATTTTTTTTCGTTCCGACGTATCCAAATATTCCGCACATACGCTATACTCCTTTTACAAAAGATATTGTGATGAATTATGACGAAAGAAGCAATGCATATCAAATGACGATTTATGATGAATTTTACAATTCATTTTTTCCCGTCATTTTTACGGTTGTATGCGCTCAACCGAAGGGTTTCCGCAGATACTCCCGCCGACAAATGCTCTTCGTGTCGAGCTACGAATAGTAGGTAAGACACGAAGTAAATTGTGGTGGGGTCCGAATTGGTCCGTCTTTTGGCGGGACCACCCTTTCCTCGTATTCCCACTTCGCTCCGATTATATCGGAGCTCCGCAGGGCCACACGCTGTTATAGTTTTTTTTGCTTCCACCTCCTTGCCTGTATTGTAGCGAAACGCACAAAAAATTGCATCTTTTTAAAGGCCAGGCCTTAAAAGGAGCGAAGCGGGCTCGCCCTCAGGCGAAAGGCCTGGCCTTATGAAATTTGGATTGAAAAGTATGGTATTCTTTCTCTATGACCAGTAGCATTTCACCTCTCCCGAAAGTCTTCATCTGGGATTTTGACGGAACGCTGTATCAACAAAACGAAGATCTCTGGCACGATATCAGGGAAGCTGAGTATCATGTCATCATGAACCATACCGGGTGGGGTCACGATAAAACAGTGGATGAATTTTCTAAAATGTATAAAAAAATAGTTTTAAGTGCTACCGAGACGGTCGCCCGTTTATCTTCCATGCCAATTGCTTTGGCAAGTGTGGAGATGGAGTCATACTTTGACAGGACAACATATGTGAAGCGCGATGAAAAACTTATTGCTCTTTTTTCGTCGCTCAAATCATACACTCATTATATTTTGTGTAATGGCGCTGTTGTCGGGGTCGAAAAAACACTTGCTATGCTCGGACTTCCAAAGGAAACATTTATAAAAATCGTCACGAGTGAACACGTAGGCGCGAACAAGCCCGACCCGCGGGGGTTTGAATATATTATGCATCGCGCTCATCAAGCTATCAGCTATCAGCTTTCAGCTGCCAGCTTTCTTATGATCGGCGATCGTCCGCTTGTCGATCTTGCCCCAGCCAAAAAGCTCGGGATGCAGACGTGCCTCGTCTGGCGGGAAAAAAAGCCGGACGAAGACTTTATTGATTACGCCGTTCCGACCGTCTACGACGTTGTCAATGTCTTGAAGGCCAGGCCTTAAAATAGCTTGGCCTCGGCAGAGAAGGCCTGGCCTTATAAAATTGAAAATATGCACGGCAAGCTCATCGTCTTTGAAGGCATCAGTGGTACGGGCAAAGAAACCCAGGCAAAGCTCTTGCAGGAGTCTCTCAAAGAAAGAAAAATCGTTTCTCATATTGTTTATCATCCTGCGTCTGAAGTAAAATCGTTTCTTTCATATTATAAAAAAGAACGACGGGGAGATTGGAAAACTCTCGTATATTTGCTGTTGGCCGACCGGTATTGTTGGGTAAACGAGAAAATTAAACCCGCGCTTTTAAAAGGGGAATGGGTGATCAGTCTACGAAGTTATATAAGTGCCTTGGTGTATCAGGGGGAGTCAGTAACAGATAGAGCATGGATACAAAGGCAGTTTGCCGAGTTTGAGCCGGTACCTTCGAGCCTGTTTTATTTTGATATTGATCCAAAAATCGCATTGACGCGTATCATGACACGCCACGAGAAAACAGGCGAACCACTCGGTTCATATGAAACTCGCAAACTTCTTACCAAAATGCGCAATAGATATCTAAGTGTCATTCAAACAGTTGAATTACACTCCCACACCCTCGACGCAGCTCACTCAGTTAAAAATCTACACAAAGAAATACTCACTGTGATAAAGGCGAGTCATTAGATAAATCATGTGCTCATCGTGTTTTTTAATCCCGTGCTCATCAAGTGAAAAGTAAAGTCCTTGCACGTTTCGTGAAATCTCTGCTATGATGACGAATGTTACATACCATTGCTTCATGAGTCATGCTTCATGACCCATGACACTTGACTCGTATTAATAACAATGAGACGCGGATTTTTTATCACATTTGAAGGCGGAGAAGGGGCAGGAAAATCGATCCAGGTCGAGATTCTGGCAAGCCACCTGTTTGAAGAAGGATACGATGTTGTCGTCACCCGGGAGCCGGGCGGGACACGAATTGGCGAGCAGATACGCGCTATCACCCACAACACTGAGAATGTTGACTTAAATCCCGTGGCCGAAGCATACCTTATGTCTGCCGCCCGCGCACAGCATGTAGCGCAGGTCATCGAGCCGTCTTTGGAATCCGGGAAAGTCGTCCTCTCAGACCGGTTTGTGGACTCAAGCATTTCGTATCAGGGGTACGGGCGGAAACTTGGCCCTGATCTTATCAAAAACTTAAATGCCCTTGCGGTCAACGGCGCGGCGCCGGATCTGACCATCCTTCTTTCTGTTACCCCCGAGGTATCCATGAAGCGGCGCAACAAATCAAAGAAAGCCAAAGACAGACTTGATCTGCAGCAACATGATTTTTACTCCCGTGTGTACGAGGGATATAAGGTATTAGCCAAAAAAGAGCCGAATCGGTTTATCGTCGTCGATGCAGGAAAATCCATAGAAAAAGTTGCGACTGAGGTTTGGGATGTCACACAGAGAGCATTGAATGAATACTATGGTAAAATCAAAAAAAAGTAAGAAGAAAAACGGCAAGCTTACGGTCATCGCCGGACCAATGTTTGCAGGCAAAACGACGAAACTTCTGACGCTTTTTCGTGTGCTCTCAGAACTTGGCTTTAGCGTTCTTTGTTTTAAGTCAGAAGCCACGAGCAATGGCGGCATGGGACATACCCGTTCGCATGACGAACGTCCGCTTCCGGTCATCTACATTGACCAAAAAAAACCCGAACGAATACTCCAGTATGTGGCGCATGACGGGATACAGAAAGTCATCGTCGACGCGATTCATTTTTTTCCAAAAAAAGAATTTGTTGCGGTCGTCAAATTGCTTCTCAAAGACGGCATCGATGTGTATGTCAATGGCCTCATATTTGATTATAGAAAGACAGAGTACGGTGCGACTCGGACGCTCATGGGCATGGCAGATGAGCTCATCGAGCAGTACTCTATCTGTGTGAAATGTGGCGCTAAAGCCCCACACACGGAGCGTGTCGCAGGCGGCACAGAGCAATCTATCGGGACGACCGGAAAAGTAAAAGCAGTTTATATACCTGTCTGCGCCTCCTGCCATGAGGTATATAGAGGATGATCCATACGGTGGTATTTATTGGCAAATTCGCTAGTGGAAAAACTGAAGGTAGAAATATTTTTCATACACTTTACCCAGGATCTGAGGATGTATCAGATCGAATTTTACTTGCGCAAGCAGTGAGAAGAGATGTTGCAGGACAGTTGCCAAATCAAAAGGGCATGTGGATTGGCGCGAGAAGTATTGCCTTTAATGCTTTAGATGTACCCGATGACGATTTAATGATGCGCGTGATAGATCCATCTATTCTTAACGAAGTTCATGAAGGAATGCTTCATGCGATATTAAAACCTCCAGACAAAAGTAACCTTAGGATTGTTGAGTTTGCCATCGGGCCCGATGTTCCACTAAATGGTGGGATATTGCGTCAGGATGCTAAACATATTTTTCAATTCTTTCAGGAAAATTTATCTCAAAATGAGATTTTAGTTGTAGAAGTCGATGCGCCTCTTGACATTCGCCTTGAGAGGAATAAAAAGAGAGGATCAACGGTTGAAGATGAAGCTTTTCGAATGTATTCGCCAGACGGTGGTGAGGGAAATCCAGCAATGGCATTTGCCTATGGTATTCCATATGTGAGAATAAATAATACTCGAGATGATCTTTATTGGTTTGAAAGGGAAGTTTTTTCAATTGCTCAAATCAATGTTGGATTAGAAGGTAATAGTTTAAGAAATCATGAATTGGTCTAATTGAGATAAATCGGATTTCCCCCATATTCTAAATACTGTATACTACATTCTATCCCTATGACCACCATCTTTTTTGTCCGCCATGGACTCGTAGAAAATCCGAAAGAAATATTTTACGCGAGACTTTCTGGGTACCATCTGAGTGAAAAAGGACGGGAGGAAGCACACCGAGCAGCATTGCTATTAAAAAATGAACCTATTGAGGCGCTCTATGCAAGCCGCATGGAGCGGACTATGGAGACCGCAGAAATCATTTCAAAGTCGCTCGGCGGGCTCACGATACAAACAGACGACCGTATCTTAGAGATACGTTCCCCCTTGGAGGGTCACCCTGAAGATGAGCTTCGCGCCATCGGATGGAATCATTACACAGAGAACCTTATCGCACGCGGAGGCGAGACGATTGAAGATATAGTTACACGGTTAAAGGATTTTTATTTTGAAAAAGCCGGTGTATTTTCCGATAAAAAAATAGCACTCGTGTCTCATGGCGAACTCATGATGATTTCTTCTCTTCTTGGCCGGGGCATAAAGCCTTCGCACGATACTATCCAGGCGCCCGGATACCCCGCGACCGGAAGCGTCATGGAACTTATGATCGATCCTGATGCCAAATCCATCCACCTCTTGAGAGTTTTTTAAGTAACTTAAGCATCTTAAGAAACGTAAGTCACTTTTGTGTAAAATGAAGTGAGTATGAACAAGGTAAAATATCTCCTCACATATCGATATGCCCTTATGATTCATGACCTCACGGTCGTTTTTGTGCAAAAGTATATTGAGTATAAATCCCGTACGAGAGACCAGATGGAGCAAGCTGCGCGCTCCGGTAAACAGAATATTGTTGAAGGCGTCTCTCAGAGTACATCGCTCAAAACTCAGATTAAGCTTCTGGGAGTTTCCGTTGCATCATTTGAAGAATTGACCGCCGATTATGAAGACTATTTGCGTCAGCATAATCTCGAAACTTATCCCAAAACAGATTCTAAAGTGAGAGTTTTTCGTGATACCGGATATAGATTAAGTGCCTTAAGCAACTTAAGTCCCTTAGGCGACTTTATTGAAAAGCCTACTTTCCCTGGTAATCCTACCGATGACGCCAATTTTCTTCTGACACTTTGCCATATCGTGACATTTCTTCTTTCAAAGCAGATAAAAGCCGCGGAAGAAAAGTTTGTCAGCGGTGGCGGATATACGGAAACGCTTTTTCGAAAAAGGCTCAAGTTTTCTAAGTAACTTAAGTACCTTAAGTGACTTAAGTAACTTATGAATTATTATGTTTTCCTGGAATTCACTCTTGCGTCCTTTTTTTGTTTTGGCTCCGATGGAGGATGTCACGGATACGGTATTTCGACGGATCGTTGCCTCGTGCGCTCGTCCTGATGTGTTTGTCACGGAATTTGTGAATACCGATGGCATGTTTTCAGAGGGGAAAGACATCGTTTCTCAGAGGTTAAAATTTTCTGAAGAAGAACGGCCGCTTATAGCGCAGGTCTGGGGCATACACCCGCAGTCATATTTTTTAGCTTCAAAGCGAATAGTCGAACTCGGGTTTGACGGCATAGACATAAACATGGGTTGCCCGCAAAAACATGTCGTGCACTCAGGGGCGTGTGCTGCGCTCATTAAAAATCATTCTCTTACTTCAGAGATTATAGATGCGACGAGACGAGGGATGATTGAAGCAGGTCGTCAGATTCCTTTCTCGATCAAAACACGCATCGGATATAACACAATAGCAACTGAAGAATGGATCGGATTTCTCCTCTCATTTAAGCCCGATGCGCTGACAGTACACGGAAGGACGGCAAAAGAGATGTCCAAAGTACCTGCTCATTGGGATGAAATCGGAAAAGCTGTGAAACTTCGGGATAAAATTTCGCCTGAGACGGTTATTATCGGCAACGGTGATATAAAATCGCGTGAAGATGGTCTGCAAAAGGCGAAGGAGTATGGAGTCGACGGCATTATGATCGGACGGGCAATCTTTGAAAATCCCTGGGTATTTGAAAAAGAACAAAAAGAACATTCTCTCAGTGAACATTTTGGACTACTAACGAAACACGTTGAGCTTTTTAATTCGACATGGCAGGGGAAAAAGCCCTTTCAGGTGATGAAAAAATATTTTAAAATCTACGTCCGCGGGTTTGATGGCGCTGCCGAGTTTCGCGAAAAACTCATGGCCTGCGAGAGTGCAGATGAGGTACAAAAAATTCTAAATTCTAAATTCTAAATTCTGTATTGACTCTGTCCCAGCATTCCTGTCACACTAAAATAAGAAGGAGGAGAATCGTATGCCTACATCAAAATCTCCAAAAAAAGTATCAACATCATCTGACAGCTGTCCCTGCTGTTCGTGCGATAGTCCTTGGAAGTGCTGTATGAGCAGCCTTGGAATGCTCCATGGTCTGACAGGTGTCGGTCTTGGATTTCTTTTGGTCCAATATTTTGGACTCACGAACCTTACCTACATCGGGTGGGGACTAGTGGCTGTCGGTGTCGTCGGACATTTCGTGCCTAAAAAGTGCGATCACTGCGGATAGAAGTTACTCTTTGTATAGACCGTGTGATCGTATATAATCTGCCACCTCTCTTGGTACGAATTGGGTGATAGATTTATTTTGTTCCACTCTTGCACGGATTTTAGTAGAGGATATATTTGACGCGATGAGTAGCTCATGTGAGATGACGCTCATACCTTCGTACAGCGGTTCATTGGGATATCCATACCGCGGGAACACATAAAATGGCATCCTTTGTAACAACGATTTCCAATTTCCCCATAGATGAAACGATGTGAGCTGATCTGATCCGATGACAAAGTGATATGAGTGCTGTTTTAGTAAATACGGGATAAGATGAACAGTGTCTCCGTCAAGCCTTTGTTCTACTTCGATATTTGAAAGCCGTATATTATCTGATTCTAAATATTTTGTCATAGCCACTCGGTCTGCTACAGCGGCGACCGGCTTTGGAGGGATCTGATGGTAATTTGGGAGAAGCCATACTTCGTCGGTCGGCGTAAAATCGAGGATCTGCCGCGCAATCATGGCATGCCCCAGGTGGGGGGGATTAAATGCGCCGCCAAGGAGAGCTATGTTCATACTCTCACATTTTACTCTCCTAAGTCGCCTAAGTCACTTAAGGGACTTAGGTGTCTTAGAAAAGCATAGAATGATACTTGCGACCATAAGCGGATACGTTACGGCATATAACCGTGCATACTCTTCATATACGACAAAGACGCCTATGAGTACCTGGCACACGTCGATTGCGCTCAAAAGAGAGATAAGAAACCACAGAGTTTTTTTGGTACGTATATACGAAAGTAACGAGAGAGGAAAAAGAACAAATACCATAAAGTGGCCATAGGTAAGTAGTGCTGATAGTTCCTGTAGCAGGTAAAACAATCCGGTAAAAGAAAAAAGCCCGTTTGGCCTATCGATACGGAAAAAAGGACTTGTCTCTGCTATTGCTTTCGGCAGATCCGAGAGCGCATGAAGAGCGTAGGAAAGAGGATTTGAAAGTATGACGATTCTGTTAAACATACGCAGGTCATTAAACATATATTGCTTTCCGTATATGTCCGGATCGTAGTATTTGAGGATGTCATAGGGTCGAAAGGTATGTGGATCATAGATATAGTGCTTGGCGATCGAGGTATAGAATTGAGATTTTGCCCCGGAGTCTACCGGCAGGTGAAATTGAAGGATCCGCGCAAACACGTCGACATCCCCTACCTGCTGTATGCTTTTGTATCCATGAAATACGGTATTGCCGGAAATGTAAAGCATTGGTACGAGTACATATAAAAGTAAAATAATCAGTAATTGTAGTGGATGGCCGATTTTTTTGACCCAGTGGTGGAAAATGAGAAATGAAAGGATGATGATCGGTATCGGTGTTAGCATTGGGCGAAGAAAAAATCCCAGTATAGAAAGAACGTAAAAAAGTATGAGGTGAGGGAGAGACGGCGTGTCTATGAGTATGGTTGTGAGTGACACAAGAAGAAGGAGCCAGGAGGTGGCAAGTCCTTCGGTCATGAGGCTTTTTTCCCATCCGAAGACGTGTATGGATATTCCTATAAAAAATGTCACCCAAAAAGCTATCAGAAGAGGGATTTTTATTCTGATCAGAGAGAGGAAAAATACAGATAATGCAAGGCTCGCCACGAAAAATTGTATGTAGGGGACGATTGAAAATGAATGAAATATGTTTTCTATAAGCACGAGAAATATCGGGTAGCCGGGATTACGAAACGGATTTATGATGGCAGAAAGAGACGGATTGAGAAATATAGATCTGCCTATCTCTATATATCCGACACTATCTCCGTGTGCTACTAGCCCCGGAAATGTCGTAGCATACAGTATCCGAAGGCCAAATGTACAAAGAAAAAGAATAGATGCTGGGATGAGACTTTTGCGATTCATAGACGTATGGTATCGTTATCAGTATGATAAAAACCAGCATTATTATCTTAACAAGAAATGAGATCGACGGGGTACGGGTAATTTTGAATCGTCTGCCAAAGATTCGGGACAGCGAAATTTTTGCGGTTGATTATGATTCGCAGGATGGGACAGTTGCATATCTTCGTGCGCATCATATTCGTGTAGTGAGGCAATCCCAAAAAGGTCGGGGAGAGGCGTTTGCCATCGGTGCTGCAAAAGCCCGAGGAAAGTATCTTTTGTTTTTTAGTCCGGATGGGAACGAGGATCCGGCTGATATTCCGCGCTTAATAACACTTCTGGAAAAAGGCAATGACCTGGCGATCGCGTCGAGATTTATGACAGGATCGCGAAACGAAGAGGATGATGAGGTTTTTAAATTTCGCGCGTGGGCAAATCGGGCATTTACGTTTTTTGTTCATCTCTTTTTTGGTGGTCACGTGAGCGATACGATCAATGGCTATCGGGCGATACGTAGAGACGTATATAAAAGTTTGCACCTCAATACGTCAGGTTTTGCCATAGAGTTTCAGATGACGATTCGCGCATTAAAACGTGGGAAAAAAATTGCCGAAATTCCGACCAGAGAAGGGAACCGCATCGGCGGACAAAGCACGGCGTACGCTATCCCGACCGGCCTGCAATTTGTATTGCTTCTTCTTCGGGAAATTTTTATTGGTCTTAATTTTTAGATATTAAACGTGTATTAAAGGCCAAGCCTTATGAATCTGAAATTAGTAAAAAAGAACAAGTATCTTTTCATCTGTATTACGACCGTATTTTTTATTCTTTGCTCTCTGTCTATCTTCGCATCATTGTATTCAACCTACATTTCCTATTCAGACTTTATTTTCCTGCATCCGGTAAAATCCATGGTCGTGGTAGACCCGTCTAAAATCCCAGGTGTTTTGAGAGATACCTACGAGTGCGGTGCTTCGTTCATTTGTACTGTTCCATCCTTTTCTTTTCTTGTACTTCTATTTATCCTCGAAACATACAATGGGGTATTGTTCTGGTATTTCAGAAAAAAACTGCAAGTGACGGTTTTATTTGGAATCATGATTGCTCTTCACGTCATCCTCATAGTTCCTCCGATTGGATCAGTTTTTATTCCTCAAATTTTGGTTCATCGTATCGTCGTTTCGACAGACCGTGATATAGAAGAAAAAATTCAATCTGCGGTTTTGAGAAAACCGGGATTTTTCATTGGTACGAATGACGTAGAAACTGAGTTAACAAAAAACTCCCAGAGTGACATACGTATCATCGAAGATAACCCGTCTCTCGGATTTATTTTGAGCATGTATGGAGTGGATCTGGCAAAAATTCAGGGTTCGTTTTTCCAGATGGTCGTTGTTCCTTCTGTATCGATCCGCCATAAAGATGAAGTAGAGAGATTTAGCTCTCCGGTGATTTTGGACAAAGGAAAAGGGTATCTTTATATTTTTGACTTAGGTGGAGTATCTCGTGTTAGATCTTTTCTTCAACTATTGTCTTCGCGCATAGTTCGGCAGACTTTTTCTCAATACATTAAAAAATTAGGAGAACCAGTGGTGGAGATTCTTGGGGAAAAAGAATATGTTGCTGTTCAAAAAAAACGATTTTCCGATATCCTCACAGGATATCAGTCCCATATCCAAAATTTGACGCGTGAACTCGCCGGAATAAACAGAGATCTCGCAAACATGAAGTCGCTTAAAGGTGAGCTTTCATCCGAGCGCGCGTCATACGAGTCAACTTCACATGCATGGTATGCCGAGTGCATTTCGAAACGTAGCGTGGACCACGATACCTGTAAAAATGGCAAAAAAACTATGGACGAGAGCCTTCGTTCTTACGATACTGATCAAGGTACGGTTGAAAAAAATATTTCGACTCTGACAGATGCCCGTCCGCAATTTGAAAAAGAGATTGCGCTTGAAGAGTCTTTGTACCAGGATGTCGCTTCCGATCCTGTGACGCCTGAGCTTCAGGATGGTATTTACTATAGCCCTGCTACTATATATATACGCTCTCATAGTGAAACAACTCCGTTTCATGAGTATCTTGCGACCGCTCTTCACGAGTACCTCCACTTTGCAAGCGACACCGGGGAAACTCTTCCCGCGTTTCTGGAAGAGGGGATGACTGAGTATCTTAATAATATATTACTTTCGTCTGTACTGCTTCGGGTCACGCCCAACTCATTGAAACGCGCGAAGGAAAGCTATGCGAAAGAAGTTGGGATAGTGAAACGATTAGGAGAAAAAATGACAGATGAGAAGGTAGTCTCGATGTATTTTAGTAAAAATGTTGATCCGCTTGCGGTATCTTTGGGGAAAGAATCATATCAAAAATTTCTCTCTCTTGGAGACAGGCTTTACTATCTTCCTCTTCAAAATGAGTTTGAGAGAGCGAATATTTTTGAACAAATGCAAGCGGTATTGAAAGAGTAAACTTCTCTCTTGCGCGGCATGATAAAAGTGGTGTAGGCTACATAGTAGAGGTACTTGTATGAAAAAAGAAACACCAAAAGAAGAATCTACTCCTGTATGTCCAAAATGCGGTTCAGCCCTTTCTGACGTGGTAACTACCCCTACCGGAAAAAAGCTTCAGCGCTGTAGTAAAGGATCATGGAATGCGGAAACCAAGAAAAACGAAGGGTGCGACTATGTGAAGTGGCTTCCGGTAGAGCCCGAAACACTCGATGAAAAATGTCCAAAATGCGGCGCACCGCTCGTATTAACCGTCACGCGATTTGGTAAGAAAATGAAAAAATGCTCTACGGGAGGCTGGGATGCAGCAGCCAAAAAAGCGACAGGATGCGACTATGTCGAATGGATCAATGGCACGACCGAAGACTTGGCAGAGGATTGTCCGGAGTGCGGGGAAAAGCTCGTCTTATACACGACCTCGTCCGGTAAAAAAATGAAAAAGTGTTCGACGTCCGGCTGGGACAAGGAAAAACGGATGGCGACCGGGTGTACGTATGTTCAGTGGTTATAACTCTTTGTTTTATTAAAGGGAGGTGAGTCGAATGAAAAATCGTGCTGTAAGTCCCCATATGCTTGGATTCGTCGTGGGTATCGTTATAGCTTCGCTTCATCTTGTTTGGTCATTACTCGTAGTAGCAGGACTTGCGAAGTCATTTCTTGATTGGATTTTTGGAATGCATTTCTTAAGTAATCCATTCGCTATACGGTCGTTTGATGCAACAGTTGCCATGACACTCCTTTTGGTCACATTTTCTGTCGGATATCTCGTGGGTTGGTTTGTCGGCTTCCTTTGGAATTCGCTCGCGAAAAAATAATGGACAAGAAAGAGGAAATGCGAAAGCACATGTTGCTTAGGAGAAGAGAAGAACCTTTTGATCGGAAGAAGTCTAGAGATAGGAAGATACTGGATATTCTAAAAAAACGAATTGCATTGATGCTCGAGAAAATCGTGTGCGTGTATGCTTCTACGGCGGAAGAAGTAGATACGACAACGCTTATAGATTTTCTTTTCAAAGAAAAGAAAATCGTAGTTGTTCCGAAGATTTCCAAAGAGCGCTGTCTCGTATTATTTCGGATTGAATCAATTGACGATCTTTCAGTTGGGGCTTTCGGTGTATTAGAGCCGAAGCAACAGTGTAAAGAAGTTTTTACGACATCGGTCGATCTTTTTATAGTTCCCGGTATTGCGTTTGATAGACAAGGCAATCGTCTGGGGTGGGGAAAGGGGTATTATGACCGATTACTTCAGGGTGTGACCGTGCCACGGATCGCGCTTGCATATTCATTTCAAGTTGTTGACTATATTCCACACGACGATCACGATATTCGTATGACTTCAATACGTACAGAAAAAGAGATAATTGATATCCATGAAACATCTCTGCTACTATGAGTATTGCTCATTCCCTAGATTCTAAATACTAAATTCTAGATTCTTATTTAAGGAGGTTTTTATGACTACAGCTCTCGATCATTCTCACCCCGAATACCAGTACCTTGATCTTATGAAAGACATCATGGATCATGGAGTCTGGAAAGAAAGTCATTCTACGGGAGTCAAGCTTAAAAGTGTCTTTGGCCGGATGTGCCGGTATGATCTGTCCCAGGGTTTTCCGCTTCTCACAACGAAAAAAGTGTTTAGCCGCGGTATCATCCACGAGCTTCTTTGGTTTCTTTCAGGTACGAGTAACATAAAATATCTTATAGATAATAACGTTCATATCTGGGACGAGTGGGCGTACAAAAAATACGAATGGGCGATGAAAGAAGGCAAAACGCCGGAGACACTCACATATGAGCAGTTTATGGATCATGCAAAAAGTGACCCAAAATTTCTCAAAACCTGGGGAGAGCTTGGCCCGGTGTACGGCGTGCAGTGGCGAAACTGGCCCTCCTCTCATGGCAAGACTGTGGATCAGCTCGGTTGGGCGATAGAGAAAATAAAAAAATACCCGATGAAAAAACACTATATCATCTCCGCCTGGAATGCCGGGTGCATATACGAGATGAGCGGGAGCCATGATGCGTCCATGGTCATCGCCCCATGCCACACGATGTTTCACATAAACATCACGGGAAATAAATTGTCGCTTCTTTTGTACCAACGGAGTGCGGATCTATTCTTGGGCGTTCCGTTCAACATCGCCTCCTACGCACTTCTGACGATGATGTTGGCTCAGGTGACGGGGTACGAGCCGGGAGATTTTGTGCACGTCTTTGGCGATGTACACATCTATGAAAATCATTTCGATCAGTGCAAGGAACAGCTTACGAGAGTGCCGAAAGCGTTTCCAAGGATGCTCCTAAGTCCCGCTAAAAAGAAAATTGATGATTTTACCTTTGAGGATTTTACTATCGAAGGATATGATCCGCATCCGCCGATAAAAGGGGATATCACCGTCGTCGGAGGATTTTAAATGATCTCAATCATTGCGTGTATTGGGAAAAATAGAGAGCTTGGAAAAGATAATCATCTCCTCTGGACTATCCCGGGTGATCTTCCACGATTTAAACTTCTGACAACCGGTCATCCGATTATCATGGGAAGAAAAACTTTTCAATCAATCGGCAAGCCTCTTCCCGGACGAACAAATATAGTCATATCATCAGATATAACTTTTAGAGCAAGTGGAGTTGTGGTGTCTCGATCTCTCGATGAAGCACTTGAACTCGCCAGGAAATCAGTTGGAAACAACGAAATTTTTGTCATCGGTGGAGGTTCTGTCTATGCACAGGCACTGGGAAAAACAGATCGGCTATATCTTACACTGGTGGATGCAAAGGCCGAGGCAGATGCATTTTTTCCCGACTATTCCAAATTTACAAAAAATATTTCCTCCGAGTCGCATGAATCTGATGGCATGAAATACACCTATCTGACGCTCGAAAAATAAAAGAAACGCACGTATGGTTGAACACATTTTGAAGAGAAGATATGAATTATTTGTTATCGGCATTCTTCTTCTTGCGACAGTTCTTCGGTTTGTAAATTATGGCAATCGCTGGGGGCTAGCCCATGATCAGGCGAGGGACGCCATCATGGGAAGACTTGCTGTCTCGGAGCATCTTATTCCCGAGGTCGGCCCGTTTACCCAGGCAGGGTCGGTCGTCATGGGGCCGTTATGGTACTGGCTCGTCGCACTTGCCACATTTGTCTATCCTGCCCACATCATGACTCCTTGGGTAGTTCTGACATTTTCTTTTGTTCTGGTGGTATTCGTTATGATAGGAATTGGGAGGGAACTTGAAAGCGATCTTGTTTTTTCTCTTATCTTGGGACTTCTTACGGCTCTCTCTCCGTCTCAGGTATTGCAAAGCACCAACCTTACCAATCCTTCCGGTGTTGCTATTTTTTCAGCGCTGGCTCTCTATACAGCTCTATTGTATATCCGAAAAGGTGAATGTAAATACATATTTTTATATCCATTTTTTATTTCACTTGCTATCAATACACACCTTCAGGCTGTCGGGCTTATCTGGCTTTTTCTCGTCCCGTTTTTTTTACGTCGCCCTACTTTATCTCAAGTGTTTATCGCAGTACTCGGCTTTGGTATTCCGTTTCTTTCCATTCTTCCTTTTGAGTTAAAATCCCATTTTTACGATACCCGAAATCTTATTCGGTATGTTTTATATGATCAGTACACGATGTACTTTCCAAACCGATGGCTTACATATCTCGGTGTTTTTTGGCCGGACGTGTGGACAAAAATTGTCGGCGGGTTTTTGCCCGTTTCGTATATCACACTTGGAACAGTCTCGGTGCTTTCAGTTATGAAAGGCGCAAAGCGTGAGCTTTCAAAATCATATCTTCTTGTTCTCATCACATTTTCGCTTATTGTCATGCAGCTCCGTTTTTTTCGTGGTGTAAAATTTGACAGCTATCTTCTTTTTTTGCATCCTTTCGCTTTAGCTCTTGCTGCATGGGTCATCTACATGTTCTATGCATTTAATCGAAAGCTTGGCATAGTATTGTTGCTCGTCTTTGCCGTCGGGAGCCTTTTTCTCACGATTCCAGATATCATTCATTCTTCTACGTATACCCAGGTGGAAGTACGCACATGGCAAAAAGCGATGGCTGATAAATTTCCGGGTCAAAAATTTGCTGTCTATGACTATAAGTATCGTCATACAGGCAAAAGCGTGCCGCTCGTACTTTTTTCATCTATGAAAAATTGCAACCCTCAATAACAGGAAACGGTTTGTCCGTTCTCCTTTTGTTAAAGGTTTTGGTTTGTAAATATTTCTTAGGCCTTTGCCTTAACGAATTTAATCAACCATCTATCCGTGAACAGC
>JACREM010000016.1 GCA_016218215.1 Candidatus Gottesmanbacteria bacterium
GACCCACCAGTTCCACCATCTAGTCCACCTTCTTGTACCATAAATGATTATTGTACCCTCAGTTCTTTTGGATAAAACGTGTCGAAGGAGAAAATTCCATCAAGTTTATACTTCTCAACTGCAGCAAGTATCGCACAATCGACAAAAGAGGAACCCTTTTTTGTCTGTACTAAAAAAACTTCCCACGATCGTCTTTCAAGTTCCCCATCCACAGAAATTACCGAGTCAAGTATTGACTCATGCATGGCATAAAATATACGAGCAGTTTCCATGCTTTTTCTCATACTCAGTACTGTCGATGTTTCCTGCAATACAAGATTTATTGAAAGAAAAGAATTTTCCTGTTCCTTGAGGGTTTTAACAAGCGTTGTTGCTTTCTTATGTAGGGAGTCATCCGGAAGAAACAATGCGACCAGCACATTTGAATCTACGATTATTTTCTTTTTGCCCATGTGCTCCCTCCGCCATACAAATAATAATCTATACGTTTAGACGTATCTCTTGGTCCCCCTTTGCCTCCTGCGCCAATAAACGATTTCCAGGCATCAGGCTTTTGCGCATGTTCCTCTTTGATAACGTGTGCCACGCCTCTACGGATAAGAGAAGAATAATTTACCTTCCTCGAACTCGCAAGGAGCTTAAGCTGTATGTGCAACTCTTCCGGCATATAGATCTGAGTTCGTATCATCATATGCTCTCATTGTATGTCATATGTTGTATGTTGTCAAGTACAAAAAAGATCCCTCCTTTTGCGCGAAAATGCAAAATTTGGGATCTTTTCTACTATAATTATATGTAATCCGCCTGAATCCTGAACGGTAGTTCTCCTCTACCCCTCAAGACCAAGGCGGATACACAAACGAAAAACAATAGCCGCCATGGCCAAATCTAATGAAATACACTCCCTTCGCCCTTTCTCAGCATGTCAAACAATGTTATTGCAATTAAAACTATTGCGACAGGAGGGACGATCAGCGAGACTGCAAAAATCATGATAAATACCACAAACATGACAAATGCAATCCCTAGCTCAATCGGTTCTATAAACTCTTTCCATGAAAACAACCCAAGCTTCCAGTATATTTCTGAAATGAGAAACAATAGACCAATACCCAGAAGCGCGCCGAATCTAAACGGTGGAATCAAGTATATACCGACTTCTATATACACCGCTGATGCAATTACTGCGATCAAAAACACAGTCAAAGAAAAAATATGTTGAATAGTTCGATTTCTGACCTTGGAATCGACTATGAGTCCACTGGAATTTCTTTTTACTGTAATCTTTCCCGTCTTTGCTTTTGAAAAAAATCCAATCCTCCATAGAGTAAACAGCATTCCTGCTCCAAGCCCGGATACTAACCCGAGCACAATAAGTGGTAGATCTTTCCATCCTGGCATGGCGATATTATCCTTTCAAAGTACTGGGACATGGTCCCGGAGAATTTTAGCGTTTTGTAACGCTAAGAGGATTATAGAGATATCAGTGATAATTGCAAAGTGAGCGAAGCGAAATCCCTTGCGGATCACCCTAAAATTTTCGACACATCTTTGAGACTTTTGGCGGATGACGGGGAAATGATATGGGTAAATCCAAGGCGCTTGGCTTCCTTTATCCGTCGTTCCTCAGACCCTACCCTCCGAACTTCTCCGAGAAGTCCTACTTCTCCGAACACTGCGGACTTTGCATCAATCGGGATATTTTTAAACGATGACAGTATGGCCAAGGAAACCGCAATATCCGCTGCCGGCTCCTGGACCTTGAGCCCTCCGCTGACGTTTATAAAAATATCAAATGTTCCAAGCGGAATATTGAGCCGCTTCTGTAATATTGCGACCAAAAGCTGTAATCTGTTTCCATCAAACCCGCTTGCGACTCTTCTGGGGAACGCAAGTTGCGTAGAGACCACCAAGCCTTGGATTTCAACCAATATCGGACGTGTCCCTTCGAGAAGTACGGTAATAACCGACCCGGGTACACCTACTACCCGATCTTCAAGAAAGAGAGCTGATGGATTGTCTATCTCCTTTAGTCCTTTTTCGTTCATTTCAAATATTCCTACTTCTTCTATGGCACCGAATCGATTTTTGAGCGTTCTAAGTAATCTAGCGTTTTGAAACCTTTCTCCTTCTAAATAAAGTACGGTATCGACCATATGTTCCAATATTTTCGGTCCTGCGATAGCCCCATCTTTTGTCACGTGTCCGATGATGATGACGGAGATGCCAAAACTTTTCGCGACCGTCGTAATTCGCTCGGCACTTGCGCGCACCTGACCTACCGTCCCCGGCATGCCGTCCAGTTCATCGCTTTGCAGCGTCTGAATAGAATCGATGACGACCAAAAGCGGAACTTTTTTAGCATTATTTTCCTGTAGTGACTTCATCGCCAAAACGATCAATTCGACATTGGTCTCAGACAGTAGCATGATTGCATCTCCTTTTATGCCAAGCCTGTGCGCTCGAAGTTTTATCTGTTCTGCTGATTCTTCTCCGGAAACATAGAGTCCCCCAACCGCGCCAATCATATGGAGTAGTAGTGTGGACTTACCGATGCCCGGGTCTCCGGACAGAAGCGTGACCGATCCCGGCACGATGCCCCCGCCTAAAACGCGGTCAAATTCGCCAAACCCAGTCTGTATCCTAGATGTTTCAATATGTTTTACGTCTGAAAGAAGCACCGGAGATTGACCTAATCCGCCCAAACCCCGTGTTGGTTTTTTGTCCTTCCCAGTCACCCGCGACGTCTCAACGAAACTATTCCACTCACTACAACTCGGGCACTTCCCGTACCATTCGGGCGTTTCGTACCCGCACTGCTGACAGACAAAAGAAGTTTTCAACTTCATATAATATTAAAAATCAAATTTCAAATATCAAAAATACAAAGTAAATATCAAATAGTTTTTTTATTTTTGAGAGTCAAAATACTTGATGCCAAAATGTAGACAGTTCTTTTAGTTCTTCGAGTAGCCAGGCAATCTCTGCTTTGTCACCATTTCCAGTATCTCTTACAAGCGCAAGCCACACCTTGCTTTCATTTGCTGATTTTAACGCGTGATTGAAAAAATTTGTATAGTCTTTCCGAGAACTACTCGACTTTGATTCTACATAATTTCCTAAAATACTTGTTCCGCTTCGAATGAGTTGATCTGACAATACTTTTGTAATTGCATTTATTGGAAGGCTACTAATAAAACGAAGAAGGCGAAGTACGAATACGTACAGTCTGCGTTTAAATATTTCTGATTGATCGACTTTTGTTGATTGATTCGTATCTTAACTATTTTATTTTTGATATGTATTTTTTATCTTTGATCTTTGATATTTAATCTATCTATACCCTATTGGTTTTTCTGTCAGTGCCACGGAGAGGCTGATTTTTCGTTTCTCCGGTTGGATATCTTCTATAGTCAAGGTTAATTCGTCCCCTGCCTTTGGTTCTTCACCTGGCGAGACTTTACTGATATGAATAAGTCCTTCTATACCTGGCGATAATGTGACGAATATTCCATACGGGGAAACGCGAGACACCGTCCCTTTGACCTGCGTATCTTTTTCAAACAGATCCAGGACGTGTTCCCATGGATCAGGCAATAATTGCTTGAGTGAGAGCGTCAGTTTTCCGGTCTGACTATCTACTCCCACAATTTTTACCTTCATCCCGTCACCAACCTTTAGATACTGATGCGGGTCTTCCACTTTTTCCCAGGCGATTTCTGAAATATGAATGAGCCCTTCTATATCAAGCTTCTCACCGTCTTTATCAACGACTATCTTAGCAAATGCGCCAAACGGCACCACACCGGTAATCGTCGCCTGCACGGTTTCGCCTTCTTTGAGTAGATCCAAGAGATCCTTTTGCTTGGAAAGTGTCGCTTCTTCTGAGAGCGCCCGTTGGGAGAAAATAAGCCGATTTGTTTCTTTATCTACCTCAAGTACTTTTGCCATGACTCGGCGACCGGAAATTTTATCCATCTGTTTTGACAGTGTGGCATCAAGCTGAGACTGAGGAATATATCCGCGTAGCCCGCCGTACTCAACGAGAACTCCGCCTCGGACAGGATCTTTCATGATGATCTCTACCGGCTCACCGGATTTGGCTGCATCAGTAAGTGTCGTCCATCGTTTTTCAAAAATGCTTCGTCGAAGCGATAAGACGGACTGTCCCCGATCGTTTTCTGCCACTATCACCTGAGCTACGACGCTATCTCCCGGTTTTAGTGCCATGAGCATGTCCTTGTACGTCTCAAGCTCGCGGTCTATGATGACACCCTCGGCTTTGCCGCCGATGTCGATGGTGATTTCTTTGGGAGAGACGCTCGTAATTTTACCCTCGAGTACATCGCCTTTTTTCACGCCTCTGAGGGTATACCCAACGTTTTTTAAAAGCTCCTCCATCGTCTGAGGCTCGTTTGCGGGTTTTTTAGCTGAAGTTTCTACTACAGAAGGAGACGCTTTCTCGTCTTTCGCTTTGATTTTCTTGCCTTTATCTTTGATATTTAATTTTTGATCTTTGATCTTTGATGATGATGCCATTCATTCTACCGCCCTTTCGTTTGAGATAGGTAATTATAGCTTGATTACATTCAAATGACAATAAGACGCATTAGAGCTTGGTTCGAAACTCCTTGCAGATTGATTTGACAACAAATTAGGCAGATGACATCCTAGAAATGTTGTTCCAACAACACATTTTGAAAGGAGGCCATCTGCCTATGAAAGATATATCGCATTTTCCCACAAAAGTAAAATTACTCTTGGAGCTAGAGTATCCGCTGATCGATCAACTCTTGCCTCGAAAAGGATTCATTGGCGGGAGGATTGGATACTCCAAGCCGTTGGTATTCAAATGGCTCCTTGTTAAAAAGGCGACCAACTGGGCATACCGAACGATCACGGAACTTTCTGGTATTTCTCATCAAACATTCATCAGAAGAAACCAGGATTTTCTTCGTCACCACGTGTATCAAAAGTTTTTTCACCACCTCGTGAAAATGGCAGTGAACCACGGCTTCATTCGCGGAGTGAAGGTTGCCCTTGATTCTTCGTTTATCCATACATACAGCTCCAAACGAGAATTGGGAAGCGACGGATGGAATGGATTTAAAGATGCATTCGGATTCAAACTGCATGCGCTCATTGATGCAGAGACCAGGTTTCCGATTGCGCTGGTCATCACCAATGGATTGGCAGCAGATTGCACGCTTGCCATCCCACTTTTACAGAAAGCGAAACGATATCTCAAAAAGAAGGGGTATGTTCTTGCAGACAAAGGATATGATGACAGCAATATTGTAAACTGGATTGTCAAAATGCTCCACTCCAAAGCAGGAATACCCATGCGAAAAAAATCAAAACTCGCCAAGGAAAGGAAGCATCGCTATGGGAATCTTCTCAACTGGCGGATGAAGGCCGCAGGGAGAACGTTTAAAAAGAGTATTTACACGCTGCGGATCGAAGTAGAGCGCTTTTTCTCACAAATCAAGCACACGTATCATCTGGGAAAAGAATATTGTCGAGGAATCGAAGCATTCACCAAAAATGTCTATCTGGCCTTGATTTCCTTTTGTCTTACCAAGCTTTATGGCGTTGGAATGCGGAGTTTTTAATTATGGACCAAGCTCGTCGTCATATCCTATGCCGCAAATCGCGACATTTCGCACCAGGCCACGCAATCGCGCGTGAAACTTGGTTAAACATCTTAATGCTTGAGGAGACGATTATGTTAATAATACCAGTTTGTTTTGATGAAACAATGAAGGTTCGTCCGCTCACACTGAGCGAAATGGAAAAACGAGCCGGTTATTGGGCAAACGTCCTGGCTCAGGAAGGATTGATGAAGCGTAACACGACTGCGGCGGATGTAATTTACATTCAGCCGATATTCTTCCCTGCAGCATCTATCTTTAAATGGGTAGACTTCGGAATCTGGAGTGAATCTAATCCAGATTTTACATTCCTTTCTCGGTTCAATTGGTTTGTTAGCGGGCGAAAGAAAAACATCCTTGCACGGATTAGTCGCAGGCACCATCCGGTGCTCGCCGAGGAGCGCTACGGTTACAATACATGGCTCATTCGACTAGAAGGCGCTACGTTCACCAGCGGAGTACCGCAAGAAATAGCACAGATTGTAACGAAACTCATTTCGACAGAAAAATTTTCTGTCTAACATTGTCATCCAATCATCAATTCACGACACCCTCACCAAGGTGATTTTCGACAAACGTCAAGATCAAGCAAGGTTAGGGTGTCATTTTTTTATCTTATCTGATCCCTATTTCTGCTACCTTATCTGAACATAAAATACGAATAACCAGAGACTATTGGGTGAATGTAGAAGATTCTGTCGAATCAGGATCACTGTCGGACGATGTCTTGTATTGATTGTCAAAATCCGCCTCTGCTCCCCTTGCCCACTCGTCATACTCTGTTGCCCATGAGTAATATGTTGACTGAAGGGAGCTAAAATCAGGAAATTCACTCTGCCAGGAAGACTTGACATCAGTAAGGGTATTTTTTAGTGCATCAAATCGTACTCGCTGATCGTTCACCGTATACCCAAGTGCTTCATTCTCAGTAAGCCACACATCTACTTGTGGGAAAAACTCAGTGATGGTAGTGCTGATCGAATTATAATCAATATCTTTTATCTGAAAATCTACATGCGCGCTTAACGCAAGATAATATAAAAGCCACTTGCGAAGCGCAATCTGTGCGCTCCGGTAATCCAAAGCTTTTCCTGCTACTTCTGCTTCATTTTCAGAAAGCTCAATCTGCGTTACAAAATCATCATCGATTACAAGTCCCCACGCGCCGTACCCGTCATTATTTCCGGTGCCATCCCGCATTTCCCTGGCCCAGGCAAGAAAAGAAGATGAATATTCCCTGAGGTACGGCAGATCCTGTACAATTTCTTGCTTTTGTTCTTCCGTGAGCGTCTCTGGCAATTCACTATCTATTGTTGAAACTATCGCATTGAGTTCCTGTTTCATCGTATTTATATCAAACGCAAAGACAGGAGATACGCGCAACAATACTGCAACAATGAAAATAACACTGATAAAAAAGATACGTATCATGGATTTTTAAGATCAATACTTTTAAATACCGGCGGTGTTGGTTTTTTCACCTGTCTTGGACGTCTCAATTGTAATTCTTTCGACACGCTATTCCCCGCCTCACTCTCTTTTTTCACTGCTGATCCCGTGCTGATTTTTGATGGCGATTCAGTATTCTTTGAAGAAAAAGAAAAAAAGCCAGACGAGACTGCAAGCAGAACCAGAAGAAACAAAATAACAAAGAAAAGGATGACAAAAAAAAGCGTCTTGGTTGATCTGCCCTTTGAACCACTAGCCACTGTATTTACAGGTAGCACTTCAATTGAAGGTTTGCTCACCAGACTAGGCGATGCATCAGCTGAGCGAGAAATTAGCTCTTCTTCATTCATAGTGTTGATTTCCGGTACTCTGAGTATAGATTCACCTATACTATACGCAGAGAGAAAAAGCGAATGCAAGGGGTATTGATTATTTTTGCTCCAACAATTTGACTTTCTCTCCACCCACTGCCACACTACAGATGTGAAGAAAAATTCAGGAAGCGTACTTATCATTGGAATTATTTTTGTCATCCTTGTTTCTGTCGGCGTAGGTTTTGTCATATCAAAAGCAATGACTCCTGCTTCACCACTCACTCTAACAAAACAAGAAGATGTACAACAAAAAACACAGGAGGTAACTAAAACGCCACCGACCAGTATTCCTCCGACCATTCAAACGAGCCCTCCTCCGGCACCCACATACACAGATCCAAATGTAAAAACGTTTACATCCGCTGATCTGAGTATACGATTTTCGTACCTCGAAAAACAACAAACTCCAGGAACTATGGGTGCAAAACAGGTAGGAAATAAAGTCTATGTATATGATATAAAATACCCTGCAGATCAGGGACAATACGTAGAAGTGTTTACCAAAGAAAAAGGAGATACCCTCGAGGCAACACTGTCAAAAATGTTTCTCAAAGGATACAGTACGACGAATTGTTTTGCCGAAAAAATATCAGACCCGGTCGGCGGTCAAAAAAATCCGGCAAGTTTCGTCTTTGCCCACATTACCTTTCCAAAAAATGACAATGACGGACTAGAAGAAATGGATGCCAAAGCACAAAAATGTCCAAAGGGATATACCGAAACCAATGGGATTGCGTATTTTGCAAACGACACCAATCACCCAACGCAGTTTGCATTTTTTAGCATCGGCCAGTACGCGATCGATGGCCCAAACAGCACCACCTGGCAAAATACGATCGAGTTTCTCAAGTAAATCCGAAGACTGTTCTTAAAGTGACATGCCGACGATGCCGGCCAGAATGACAAGTGCGCTAATGAGGTGACGTGGCGTCATTTTTTCTTTTAATACAATCCACGCCAAGGCCACAGTGACGAGCGCATAGGCACTGGCTATCGGAAGAATAAGGGAAGAATTCGCCTGTAGCTCTCCCAGAGATAAACTCATAAATGCGGCGAAATCAAACGCGCCGATGATAAATAATGTCCCCCACGGCACTTTCACTTTTGATCGTACAAACGATGTTTTTGTCGCGATCATGTAGCCTCCCAAAAAAAGAATAAGGAGTAAACGAAACACAAGGGTAGGGAAAAACCAATTGACTGTCTTCGTCGGTGTCACCAATAAAAAAAGTGATATACCCCAGGCAAACATGGCAATAACTCCTTCTTTAACACCAGCAAGAACAGACACTTGCTTTGAATCGATAAACTTTTTCACATCAAGAGATAATCCAACTATTCCCGCAAGGATAAGAAAAATAGAAAGTCCTTGATGAAACGCAAATGCTTCATGATAGAACACGATCCCCAAAAGTGCGCTGATAAGCCCCCATGACGCTCCCAACGGAGAAACGAGCGACACCTGTCCCTTTTCAAGTCCTTTGTAAAAAGCAAGATAGGCAATAAGCTGCAATACTGCGATAACACTGATAATCGGAAGAGCTGGTACAATCTGACCGGAATACAGAGTCCGCGCGTTGGGAATAAAATAGACAAGGCCAACGAAAAGCCCGAATATCTGCATCCACAAAAGCGTGTGCACGTTGCCAATTTTTCTCGACACTATAGCCGCAAGAAATATGGCTATCCCCCAACAGAACATACTGATGACACCGGGAAGTATGAAATTCATAAATTTTTGAGGAATTCGTTTTGCTTATTATAGCACTGGTGTAAAGAGGCTATTGCGAGAACACAACGATGTATGACTTTTTTTAGGGGAAATATTAAAAACAGGATTGCCCCGGCAATGATCTATCTTCCCGGAATCTCGCGAATCAGGTATTGTCGACGCTAAAATGTTTGACTTCCGAGTTCGGAATGGGATCGGGTCGGTCCAAATCGCTTCAATCACCGAGACAATGCTGTCTTTAATTGGTCTTTATAGTTGCACGTAAGGGATAATCCACATATGTGACTACCTCTCCACTCACTTATTTTTGCGAAATATATATTCCTGCGGTTCCCTTTGTTTTCCGCACCTTTGATCGATTAGTACGAGTAAGCTAAGCGCCTTACGGCGCGTACACTCCTCGCCTATCAACGTCGTAGTCTACGACGGATCTATAACGATTCCTTATCTTGGGGTGGGCTTGGTGCTTGAGATGCTTTCAGCACTTATCCCTTCCAGATATAGCTACCCTGCGCTGCCGGTTTACCGACAACAGGCACACCAGGGATCTGTCCCTCTCGGTCCTCTCGTACTAGAGAGAGCTCCCCTCAAGAATCGAACGCTCACACTGGATAGAGACCGACAATATGTTATCCCAAAAATACTCTTGGGAGCGGTATATTTCTACACACGCTCTGCATGTCGCCATGCAGTTCGGACTATATCTTCCTCGCCTCATCAGCGGGTCTAACGTATAGTCTCTGAGGATTCCTCGCCCAAAAAAGGCGGGCCTTTCCTGCTGATAATCCGATACACGCTCTGTGACCGATGGTGCTTTATCACGTACATGTAATACGTATCACCATATACAATCGGAATTCCCAGCAAATAGTTAGATTTATCCCTATATAATGGGATGCATTCAAAATATAACAGTAAAATTATCTCGATGGGGTTATAAGAACATCGGAATGCGGACAGCTCATTTAGAAAAAATAAATTTTCATTGTCTACTGTCTCACGACGTTCTGAACCCAGCTCGCGTACCCTTTTAACCGGCGAACAGCCGGACCCTTGGGACCTTCTCCAGCCCCAGGATAGGATGAGCCGACATCGAGGTGCCAAACCGCCTCGTCGATATGGACTCTCGGAA
>JACREM010000096.1 GCA_016218215.1 Candidatus Gottesmanbacteria bacterium
CCATACTTCTTGTGTATATCTATCCCTATGTATTGCATAGTTCTCCTTTGTTCTGAGCAGAGGTTGGTTAGTAATCCTTCGATTCTACCGCTTTCTGCTAAACGTGAGAGTTATGCAAGTTTTACCATAGCATCATATATTTATTTTTAAATGTATGGAAGCAATTCCGGGATTTTTGAAATATTAAACTGATTGGTAAAGTGGCCGGCGCCTTTTATGAGTATAAATTTTGCACCCAGACGCTTGGACATTTCTTCAGCGGTAAACGCTGTTATGTATGGGTCGTTGTCTGACGAGATGCAGTAGATTTCTTTTACATGTTGTTTGATAAGATCGTGATCTATTTTGTTGGGCCAGAAGAGTCTGTGTTCTACCGAGAGGTCATCAAAGTCCCATCCGGCGGTAAGAAAAAGCTTATGTAATGAGTATTTTTCTGCCAAGCGCATGCCGAGGAGGCATGTGAGACTGTGGCCAAAAACGATCGTGTTTCGTTCTAATATATTTAGTCGTTCGATGAATTCAATTTGCTTATTCATGTCCGGTAGGTTTGTGTGGACCGTAGGAAGATCGGGAAGTGTAACGTCGTACCCTTTTTTGACGAGCTCCTGAGAAAGCCAGGGATAAAAATTACTGTCAATTTTTGAGTACCAGGCTTGGAGGATAAGTGCTTTTGGTTTCATTATCGTATCTCCCCTTCGAGCCAGTTTAGGTAATTATCAGAGGCATGGGCAACCGGTATAGCGAAAATGGCCGGATTTTGGTACGAATGGATTTTTTTCACTTCCCGCTCAATATCTTCCCACCTATCTTCGAGAGTTTTGCAAAGGAGTATGGACTCATTGGCATGTTCTATCGTACCTTTATGTGGCGGCCATAAACTGAACGATTGAATTGAAGGAATGATATTAACACATGCTGCTAAACGTTTTTTCAACAGATGCTTTCCTATTTTTTCAGACTCTTTTGCGTCTCTAGTTACGATATAGATCACAATCATTGAGGGCATAGATGTATTCCTTTCTACTGATTTTATCACATCGTGTCATGGTATAATCGAAGCCATGAAGTCTTCTGAAGTCCGGAAAAAATATCTTTCCTTTTTTGCATCGCGCGGACATGTCATAATTCCATCTTCGCCTCTTGTACCGGAAAATGACCCGACGACGCTTTTTACCAGTAGCGGCATGCAGCCGCTGATTCCATATTTATTGGGTGCTCTTCATCCAGCGGGCAAGAGACTGGTAAACAGTCAGAAATCGTTTCGTGCACAGGATATATATGAAGTAGGAGACAACAGACACACCACTTTTTTTGAAATGCTTGGCAATTGGTCTCTCGGTGATTATTTTAAAAAAGAGCAGCTCCCGTGGATTTTTGAATTTTTGACAAAAGATTTAAAACTTGACCCCAAAAAATTATATGTAACTGTTTTTACCGGCGAAGCCGGATCTGGCTCCGCCAGAACAGGACAATCTTTGATTCCAAAAGATATAGAGTCTATACAGCTTTGGAAAGAAATTTTTTCTCGTGTTGGCATAGACGCCAAAATTGGGGATCACGCCTCATCGGCGGATGCTCGCATATACACGTATAATGCTCGCAAGAATTGGTGGTCGCGGTCCGGAGAGCCGGATAAGATGCCCGCGGGCGAGCCAGGAGGGCCAGACAGCGAAGTATTTTATGATTTTGGCCCTTCGACAAGCTCAGGGCAAGTGTGGCATGATTCAAAATTCGGTGAAAAGTGTCACCCAAATTGTGATTGCGGCCGGTTTATGGAGATAGCAAATTCGGTTTTTATGCAGTATCAAAAACAGGCTGATGGATCGCTTAAGGAACTTGCGCAAAAAAATGTAGATTTTGGCGGTGGACTCGAACGATTAGTAAGTGTCACAAATAATTCTCCTGATGTTTTCACCTCGGATTTATTTACCGGAGCAATAGCAACACTTGAACAGATGACCCATAAGCACTACGCAGCAGATGAGACTGATACGCGGTCTATGAGAATCCTTGCGGATCATATACGCGGCGCGGTGATGATGATGGCAGATGGAGTGATCCCGTCAAATAAAGCACAAGGATATATTTTACGGAGATTAATTCGAAGGTCGCTTCTGTATGGAAGACGTCTCGGAATAACAGAAGACTGGAAATATATCGGAGAGCTTGTCGCCCCGTTTGCAAAAATATATGAAGATAGCTATCCGGATGTATTGATAAAAACCCAGCAGATAAAACTTTTGCTTGAAGAGGAGGGGATGCGGTTTGGGAAGACGCTTGAAAAAGGATTGTCGGAGATTGAAAAAATAGAAACGCTGGATGGCCATAAAGCTTTTTATCTCTACGAATCTTTTGGATTTCCCTGGGAGATGACAGAAGAGATCGCTCGTGATCGCGGCCAGAATATAAAACGGACGCAATTTGAAGAAGAATTTATGAAACATAAAGATGCTTCCCGGACAGCCGCCGCCGGTATGTTTAAGGGAGGGCTTGCGGATCATGGGGAGGAGACGACAAAGCTTCATACTGCGACACATTTACTTCATGAAGCACTACGAAGAGTGCTTGGAGAGCATATAGCTCAAAAAGGAAGCAACATAACAGCAGAGCGTTTGCGGTTTGATTTTTCTCATCCGACAAAAGTATCTTCCGAAGAGATACAAAAAATTGAGGCAATGGTCAATGAAAAAATTAGCGAAAACCTCCCGGTTTTTTCTACCACCATGAAGAAAGAAGAAGCGCTCGCAAGCGGTGCGAGGGCATTTTTTAGCGAGCGGTACGGTATAACAGTGACGGTCTACTCTGTTGGCGAAAAAGGAAGAGAATTTAGCCGCGAAATATGTGGCGGACCGCACGTCGCCTTTACAGGCCTCTTGGGGCGCTTTACAATTGTAAAAGAGGAGTCTCTCGGAGCTGGCATACGTCGTGTATATGCTACCGTAACAAAGAATGAATCTGCCGCACATCCTGGAAAAATTTCTTCAAAAGCCTGAGGCAAAGCGCGAGGTGTTTCTCACTCTTATTCTCCAGTCAGATTTCGTACAGGCAGGGTCATGGCATATAAAGGAAGACGGTACACCACACATGCTTGGTTCCTCTTTACATGTAGTCGCGCATGACAGCTGGGAAGAACGATTGGAAGCTAGTGACGGAGCCATAAGCACACTTCCGTCTATAGAGGGTGAAGATATAGTAAAGGTTGTATTGGGTCTTCATAGTTCGTACCTTACGCCGTCCGGAGACATAGATAAACATGTTCGGGTCGAGATGAAAAAATTGACGAAAGATCTACACCTTCAACCGGTAGGTTTTGTTTCTCTTCCTCAGGCACTTATCTATAAAATGAAAAAAGAAGAAGGAACACCGCCATCTGTAATTTTGATCGGGGTATCCGGGCGAGAACTTTGTATTTCTTTGTATAAAATTGCAACACGTGTGGCCGAACAGAGTATCGATACGAATGGAAAAGGAATTGCAGAGCATATCGATGAGACTCTTGCTAATTTCCCCGATGCAGAAATTTTACCATCGCGTATTCTTTTGTATGGAGCACAACCGCAGGATTTGGAAGATGTGAAACGGGAACTCCTTCGATTTCCCTGGCAATCAAAACCAAACTTTATGCATTTTCCCAAAATAGAATGTATTCCTTCGGATGTGCTTATAGAGTCTGTGTCCTATGCCGGAGCCAGTGAGCTTGCGACGAGTATGAAAGATGAGGAACTCGAACCTGTAGCCGAAGAAACAAAAAATTCACTAAAGGAACCAGAAATGCTTCAGGATTCCAAAGATAAAACAGAACATGCATCGGGGTTATTTAGTGAAGATGAATTGATTTCACAAAAACAAAAGGAAGATATTACCAAAGCCGTGTATGCAGAAAATGGAGAAAAAATCGAAGACAAGACGCTCCAACAAAAGACCGAGAATTACCAAGAGATGAAGGAATCAGATGTTGTTGTGGTTGACCCGGAGTCTCTTGGATTTTCAAAAGAAAAAGTTGATACCCGAGTGCCGCATATCTCAGATGAATTTGACAAAACTGATGACACAGAAAAAGCCATAGATACTCCGTCAAAAATGAGCACGTTGGTAGTATCCATTCACGATTTTTTTTCGAGAATCACAATTTTTAAGAATACTTCATGGCTTACGACAAGCATGTTGCCCGTGCTTGGAGTGTTTGCTCTGCTGGTGTTGGGATTTTTTCTTGTCTACTGGTTTATTCCTGTTGCAACCGTAACGATTTTAGAGACTTTGAAACCGATTAGCATTTCAAGTGCGGTTATTATCGATCCGGGAGCTACAAGCATTGATGGGCAGACCGGAGTAATACCGGGGAAAAAACAAGAAAAAACGTTGACTGGGGAGAAAACGATTGATGTGAGTGGGAAAAAACAGGTAGGGGACCAGGCAAAAGGTGTTGTGACAATATATAATAAAAGCATAGCGTCAAAAGCGCTTAAAAAAGGGTCAATACTTCTCTCAGGATCACTTTCATTCACTTTGGACGATGATGTCTCTGTTGCATCAGCAACAGAGAGTATCGGGTCTATGACATTTGGTAAATCAAGCGGCGCTATTACCGCCAGGGCAATCGGCGGTCAAAGCAATCTTTCTGAAAATTCAGAATTTTTATTTAAGGAATTTAGTGACGTTGTTGCGAGAAATGAGAAGCAACTGTCTGGAGGAACAAGCCGGGATGTTACCGTCGTCACACGGGCCGATCAGGATGCGCTCGTAAAATCGGTGACCACCGATCTTCTGGAATCTGCAAAAAATGAGCTTGGGTCGCAGATTTTGGGAGGTGAACAGATGATAGATGATACGGTAAAGACACAAGTGAGTGCAAAATCATTTTTACAGGAACTCGATCAGGAAGCCACACAGCTCAAAGGGAAAGTAACACTGACGGTAAGCGGTGTCTCGTTTTCCCGTCCTGATCTTTCAAGTCTGCTTCATGACACACTTGATAAAGAAATCGCGGATGGATATCGTTTAGCTTCAAAAGAGCCGGAGGCTTCTTTATCCGGAGTAAAAATTACAAAAGACGGTAAAATTAGTACGCACGTCGTTTACAGTGCGACTACGGAGCCGATTATAGATGTTTCAGAGGTATTAAAGTCTATAGTGGGTAAGTCGATATCCGATGTTCAGAAATATTTAGAATCAAAAAAGGGAATAGCTGGGGTAGTGTTTGATATTAAACGGTGGTTTTGGAATGACAGGCTTCCTATAAATCGAAAAAACATTGAGGTTCGTATTGAAACACAGTAGGAATGTATTTATGGCACTCTATCGATACGTAAAAGCGACAAAATCAAAGAAAATGTTCAGATCATTTGCTGTGTCATTTCTTCTTATGGGTACAGGGGGACTGCTTGTGCTGTGGGTCGCCTGGCCGATCATTTCATTTTCTCTTTTTTCGGAAGGATTTTTGAGTAAAACTGTTTCACCTGTATCAGATGTGAGTACGCAAGTAAAAGCGCCTCAGGCATTTTCACCGGTAGCATTTGCGGCGGATTCTGCAAGCACAGTCGGAGTGGTTGATTATACAAATCCAAACGTGTGGTTTCCGACGAGCCCGCAAAAAAAAGTTGTGGCACCGGTAAATTCTTATACACTTTCGATACCATCCCTTCGCATTAAAAATGCACAGGTTGTGATTGGTGGTGATGATTTAAGTAAAAGTCTTATTCACTATGGCGGGACGTCTCTCCCAGGAGAGTTTGGGAATGCTGTCATTTTTGGTCATTCGACACTGCCACAGCTTTACAATCCTAGTAATTATAAAACGATATTTTCAGAGTTGCCAAGTATGAAGCCTGGAGATACTTTTACAATTTTTTATGATGGTATTTCATATACATACACTGTCTTTGACCTTGTCGTGGTAGATCCTACTGATCTGTCAGTCCTTGAGCAAAAATATGACGATTCCTACGTGACGCTCGTGACGTGCGTGCCTCCCGGAACGTATTGGAAGCGTCTGAACGTTCACGCACGATTAAAGAGAGTGTAAGCATGCCACCCGATGTAAATCAAAAAGCAATAGACGCGATTAAAAAAAAGCTTGTTGGAAAAAGTCTATCGTATGATGAGATTTTTTCCATCATGGACAGTATCGCACATGAACGCTTGGGTCCCGTGCTCACAACTTATTTTGCTGCCGCAGGATTTAAAGAGGGGTTTAGCGATACAGAGCTTTACCATCTGACGCAGGCGATGGTTGCGACAGGTCCAAAACTTCATTTTAAAGGCATCGTTGCAGATAAACATTCGACCGGTGGCGTTGCAGGGACGAGGACTACTATGATTGTTGTCCCAATAGTGGCTGCTGCGGGATTTTTGATCCCCAAAAATTCGTCTCGGGCAATTACCTCACCGGCTGGGACTGCAGATACCATGGAGGTCCTTGCGCCGGTGACATTTTCTCCTCATCAGATCGAGCGCATCGCGCTAAAGGCAGGAGGGTGCATTGTGTGGGGAGGACATTTAGGTTTAGCTCCTGCAGATGATGTACTCATTCGTGTAGAAGAACCGCTCGCGTTTGAATCGTTTGATAAAATTATCGTTTCAATTATGGCAAAAAAAATTGCTTCAGGAGCAACGCACTTAGTCCTTGATGTTCCTGTCGGACCGACGATGAAGATTGCGCATTTTCATGATGCTGAGATCATAGCCAGAAAATTTACGTATCTCGCCAGAAAATTTAATATAAAAGTTTCGGTCGATGTCAATGAAATTCGACAGAATGCCGGGAGAGGGATAGGGCCCATGCTTGAGGCGCGGGATGTGCTTCAGGTGCTCGAGCAAAAATCGAATCGACCGCTTGCACTTGAAGCAAAGGCGCTTCGGCTTGCCGGAAAATTATTAGATCTTTGTTTTTCCGATTCAAAAGATGCCGTACATCCAAGCGGTGAGGAAGTAGCAAGAGATATTCTAGTCAGTGGTAATGCGAGAAAAAAAATGGGGGAAATTATCCGTACGCAGGGAGGCGATCCGAGCGTTGAGAGTGCTTCTCTCAAAATGAGCAAACATACATATGAATATCGTGCGGAAACTTCGGGACAGGTGTGTAAAATTCAAAATCAACAGATTACAGTCATTTGTAGAATATTAGGCTGCCCAACAGATAAGCTTGCAGGTCTGTATATTCACAAACGGCTTGAAGAAAAGGTTGCCAGGCATGATATACTGTGTACACTTTATAGTTCAGACACTTGGAGACTGAAAGAAGCGTCTGAGTCTTTGAAGCATATACCTATTTTTACCATTGAATGAATATATGAAAACTCGTCAAACATTTGCACTCCGACTCGGTATTTTTTTGAGCGTTTTTGTAATTCTTATTTTTGGTGTATGGCTTTGGTGGCAAGATGGCATGACGTCTGTAGATACCAGCGATACAAAAGCTTTCGTATTTACC
>JACREM010000011.1 GCA_016218215.1 Candidatus Gottesmanbacteria bacterium
CCGCTGAAAATGAAATCATTGATATGTAAATTATTCCCGCCGATACGTTTTTTCTGATTCTTAAAGTTGACAACTCTTGAGTGTTCTTTTAGAATAATGTCAAGTGGACTTGACATTATGAATGATATACGAGAATATATAAATAACAGAGTTTTTGAATTCAGAAAAGAAAAAGACGTCACTCAGGAAGAATTATCAGAGGCTTTAGGGGTTTCCAGGCAAACGGTCATAGCCATAGAAAAAGGAAACTATATACCATCTCTGCTTCTGGGTCTTAAAATTGCTAAATTTTTTAAAAAATCAGTAGAGAAAGTATTTATATATAGATATGAAAAATAATTACATAGGTGAAATTATCATATCGCTGGCACTCGTCGGGCTGCTTGTTTTTTTTGTCAATCCTGTGGATATATTGATGCCGCAGCCATTACATCCTTTTATGGTACCGTTTCTCGTCGTACTTTTTATTTTTTTTACCGGGCTTTTATGGAAAGAATCTCCAGGAGACGAACGGGAACAATTGCATAAATTAATTGCTTCGCGATTCGCCTATTTTGCATCTATAGCAATACTTATCTTCGGCGTTATACTCCAGAGTTTTAAAGGAGAAGTTGATCCGTTCCTTATTCTGGGAATCTGTATCGCACTTTTGGCAAAAATAATCGGGCGTATATATGGCTATATGAAGTATTAATTTGATAGGAGGTAAGTGATATGAATAAAACAATAGTAACTGCAGGAATAATTATTCTCATTGTTATTGGCGGAGGAATATTTTTTGCCAATCAGCAATTAAAACAGACAGAACAGGAAAAAATGGCGAAAGAAAAATCCGCGATGCAAATAAAAGAAGATGCAGCCATGAAAGAACAACAAGCAACAGAGAAAAAAGAGGATGGTAAGACAATGGCTGATAAGACAAGCGTACGATATGTTGAATATTCAAAAACAGTGCTTGACGGATCGGTTGCAAATCGTCGTGTGTTATTTTTTTACGCTAACTGGTGCCCTGTTTGTAAACCTGCAGACGTTGATTTTCAGGCAAATTCAGATAAAATTCCTTCTGATGTGACTGTGATTAGAGTCAATTATAACGATTCAGACACTGATCAGGAGGAAAAAGATCTCGCGAAAAAGTATGGGATCACATATCAACACACGTTTGTTCAAATTGACACGCAAGGGAAAGAAGTAGCAAAGTGGAATGGCGGAAAGACTGATGAGTTATTAGCTAAAATAAAATAACCGATGGCGCCGGTTCTAGTTTGTCTTAAATAACTAGTATCGGAAATTAATGATTCAATTATGATTTTACTTGTTGCATTCGCGTTTTTAGCAGGGCTCGTCACGATTTTTTCACCGTGTATTTTACCGATACTTCCCATTGTTCTTTCATCTTCTGTAGATACCAGGAGCATAGATAGATCTCGCCCCATGGGAGTTATCGTCGGATTTGTCCTAAGTTTTACATTTTTTACGTTATTTCTAACGTCGATTGTAAAACTTATCAGCATTTCTCCCGACTCTCTTCGATTGGTATCGGTGATTGTTATAGCGGGTTTTGGGTTGTCGCTTCTCGTTCAAAAATTTCAATTACTTATGGAAAAAGTATTTTCCAGACTTTCTCAGGTAGTTCCGCAGAGATCGGTACAAGGAGGATTTACAGGAGGAGTGTTTATCGGGTTGTCTTTGGGACTTCTTTGGACGCCGTGTGTCGGGCCGATTCTCGCGTCTGTTATTTCCCTTGCCATAACCGGTACAGTTACTTTTGACGCTTTTCTTTTGACACTTGCGTATTCCCTTGGTACCGCGATCCCCATGTTTTTTATTATGATCGGTGGCCAGAGAGTGCTTCAAAAAGTGCCGTGGCTTATCGCAAATACAGCACGCATTCAAAAAATATTCGGTGTCGTTATGATTTTGACAGCGCTTGCAATCCTGACAAATGCAGATCGCTCTTTTCAGACTTATATACTAAATAAATTTCCCCAGTACGGAGTAGGGCTTACAAAATTTGAAGATATCGATATCGTGAAAAAGCAACTCGAAATGCTCGGAGGCAAAAAGATTGATGAATCTACTGTCGGAAAGCCGATGTTTGAAAGCGCGCCGAAAGGCGCGCCTGCACCGGAAATTATTGCCGGAGGCGTGTGGTTTAATGCATCTCCGCTTACCATAGCATCCCTAAGGGAGAAAGTAGTTGTCATCGATTTTTGGACGTACACATGTATCAATTGTCAGCGGACACTCCCATATCTTAAAAAATGGTGGGAGAAGTACAAAGACAAAGGACTTGTCATAATAGGCGTTCACGCGCCTGAATTTGAATTTGAGAAAGACGAGAATAATGTACGTAAAGCTATAGCAGATTTTGGTCTTACGTATCCAATCGTGCAGGATAACGAGTTTCGTACATGGAGAGCGTATGAAAACCACTATTGGCCTGCAAAATATTTCATCGATAAAGACGGATATATCCGATACACCCATTTTGGAGAAGGTGGATATGACGAGAGTGAAAAAGTGATTCAGGATTTATTGAAAGAAACAGGTATGTCAGATATATCCCGAGATATAAAAAATGATCCTGCTGTGCAGAATTTTGCCCGAACCCCTGAAACATATCTTGGATTTGCGAGGATTGACCGATTTGTTTCACCGGAAAATATTTTAGAGAATAGAGAATTTTCGTATAGTTCGCCTGCAGTTCTTTCGGCGAATACATTCGCATACGATGGAAAGTGGATAGCCATGAGTGAATATGCAAATCCTCAAAAAGATGCACGACTTTTGTTTCATTTTGACGCGAAAGAAGTGTATCTTGTCATGCGCTCTAAAAAAGATAGTGCCAGAATAAAAGTGTCGGTAGATGGGGTATCACAGTATTTTGGAGAAGATGCCATCGGTGGAATAGTTACTGTGGACTCTGATAGGCTTTACAAACTTATCTCTCTTCCGACCGCAGGTCAACACACGATGACACTCGAGTTTCTTGATGGAAATGCAGAGCTTTTCGCCTTCACCTTTGGATAACTCCTCGAAGATGTTCTCATTGTATAATGATTGAATGAAGATCACCGTCTGCGGGAGCATGAAATTCTACCAGGAGATGCGCCTTATCAAACAAAGCATTGCACGACTTGGTCATATTCCGATACTCCCAAAAGGTGTCGAACTAGAAATTCCGGTCGAAGCACGGGATGATATGACCATAGATGAGATAGTCGCGGCAAAAATAGAGTACGATTTTATCCGCGAACATTTTCGAAAAATTCAGGAATCAGATGCCATCCTTGTTTTAAATTACAAGAAAAAAGATATAGAAGGGTATATAGGCGGAAATACGTTTCTTGAGATGGGACTTGCGTTTTATTTACAGAAGAAAATTTATTTACTACACAATATTCCCCAGATGGAGTATAAGACAGAGATGCACGCCATGCAGCCAATTATTCTCCATGGCAATATAAAAAATATCGCATGAAACAAATTTTTACTTTTCTAAACAATCATCAGTGGATCGGCGTGGTATCATTTTTTTGTCTTGTTATCTTTATCGTTTTTTTCCCGATAACTAAGGGACTCATAGCTCTTCCGCTTGATCTACTCGTTGCATCATATAAGCCTTGGTATTCGCCGGGAACGATTCTTTTAAAAAACCCGTACATGCAGGACACAGTAACGCAGATGTTTCCGTGGAAGCATTATCTTTTTACTTCGTTACAAGAAGGCATTATCCCATTCTGGAATCCATACCAGTTTGGCGGAGCGCCGTTTATGGGAAATCTGAAGTCCATGGTGTTTTACCCTTTGCATGTGGTGTATTTTTTGGGAGAGATACGTGGGTGGCACGTATTTTTAATGCTTCAGCTCTTTCTTTCTTTAAGTTTTTCGTATCTCTTTATAAAAGAGATCACAAAATCAACCCTTGCGGGTATATTTTCTTCACTCGCATTTTCGTTTAACTCACTCATGATCGGTGTGTTGTATTTTGGATCTGAAGGACATGTTCTACTGTGGCTTCCGCTCATGCTCTGGACTTCGAAGAAATATATAGATTCGCGGAATGTATTGTTTATAGCTATTCTTTCAAGCGCTCTTGCCATGAGTATTCTCGCCGGACAGCTGCAATATGTAGCGTATGAGTGTTTGATGATCGGAGTATTTTCATTCTGGTATGCCGGATCGTTCAAAACTTTTTCGTTAGTAAAAGATATCGTTCCCATAGTCCTAGGGATGTTTGTGGGAGTGTTGGCATCTGCTATCCAGCTTGTCCCAAGCATCTCTGTGTTTTTACATTCCTACAGAGGGGCTACGGATTCACATATTGTTTTTGCCAGAGGTCTTCTCCAGTGGTGGCAGGTATTTCGATTGGTATCTCAGGATTTATTTGGAAACCCGGTGACGAAGGATTTGCTCGTCGGATACATAGAGACGAGCGGATATTTTGGACTTATTCCATTGTTCTTTTCAGTTTTTGCGATGGTCTATCTTTGGAAAAAAAATGTATACGTGCGTATCTTTACCGTACTTTTTATTTCAGGCATCGTACTATCACTCCATGGAACGGGTGAAATTATTTTTTTTCTTCGTATCCCTCTTTTGTCGAGCGCCGAAGGGGGAAGAGTGTTCGTGCTTGCTCTTTTTTCCGGGAGTTTTCTTGCGGGGATTGGGTTTTCAGAATGGCTTCGGGGTGAGCAGAAAGAGTGGAAGAAATTTATGTTCGCCTTTGCAGTATTCCTACTTTGTTCATATGCGATTGGTTTTTCTCAGTATCATTCGGTTGGATCAATCTCGCAATTTGTGAAACATATATTGATCCCATTTGGAATTTTTTCTGTATTCTATATCTCTACGTTTTTTTCCAAAAAATTGAGAATTAGCAAAGCACTATTTATTATATTTTCGATTTTCATGCTGTTCTTAACATTTTTTGATTTCTATAGAAATACATATAGGTTTTTAACGTTTTCAAATAGTAAATTTCTTTACCCTGACATAGGCGTGACAAAATTTTTACATGCTTCACTGAGTAATACTCTCGCTCGTACGCATGGACTTACAGAGCCGGAAATTTCTTCCTATCTTCGCATCCCTTCCGTAGAGACGTACGATCCTTTATATTCGCTTCGTACCGCAAGACTTCTCAATGCTTTGCAAGGCATAGACGATTCATCGCTTCAGATTAATAAGTACAGGATTATCCCAGGGAGGCCAGAGACGAAGTCGGTTTATGATTTTATGGGTGTTTCATACATTGTTGTATCTACAGGGGTAAATCCGTCCATGGAGTTATTTGCGTCTGTAGATAAACAAACAGATTTTGATCTTCTCTATAGCGACATTCAATATATGGTATATCAGAATAAGGCAGCTTTTAAGAGATTTGGTTTGTATGAATCGTATTGGATTTCATCCTCTGATGCAGAGGCACTATATTTGGTTTCTCAGAATGCAAGTGTTGGAAGAGATGATATAGTGCTTGAGGAAAGACTTCCGGTTGACGTTCATAAAGGGGAAGGTGTTGCAAAACTTCGGGAGTATAAAGAAAATGATATGACGTTTGACATAGACACAAAGACTCCAAAATTATTTTATCTTTCTGACACGTATGATCCTGGGTGGAAGGCATATATTGACGGTCATGAAGCAAAAATATATCGCGCTAATTATAATTACAGGGCTGTATTAGTTCCCGCAGGCGTTTCGGTACTCCATTTCGAGTATGTCCCGAAGAATTTTATATATGGCGTATATGCAAGTTTTGCCGGCGTTGTGTGTATACTTTTCATCGGTGGCATAGGGTTTGTGCAATGGAGAATGAAGAAATAAAATGCTTCTGTATTTCAATGGATAGAATACGGCCCTCCGAAGGCTGAGATTGCAGTTCGACTCTGCACAGAAGCGCTCATATGAATACAAAATCTAGTAATTCCTTAGGCTCGCTCGCCCTTTTCTCTGCCGGAGTTGTCGGTGCATTTGCGGGTCTTGGAGCAAAAATTGCGCTAAGAGAGCTTCCTCCTTTTACCATTTTGTTTACCCGTATTTTCATTATGCTCGTCGTTCTATTTCCATTTGTAATCCATAAATTGTCAGTATTTAAGAAAAACTGGAAGACACTTCTGCTTCTTGGTCTTTTTTGGTCGGGAAACGTGACGTTTTTTATTGTCGGCATTCGATACACGACGGTTTTAGCTTCAGGCGTGCTATATGCAGGCGTACCATTATTGACTCTCATAGAGTCTATGATGATTTTTCATGCTCGTCCAAATGTAAATCAAATTTCTGGAATAATTTTTGGACTTCTTGGAATTGGAATATTACTTGTAGATTCGTTTTCAGGATTGTCTTTTGGATCGTTTCAGGGGAATGTTCTTATATTTTTGGCTACGCTATCCTGGTCGCTGTATCTTTTATATTCCAAAAAATTAAGCGCGGAGATAGACCCGCTTGTTTTGACGGTGTCTTCTGCAGTTGTGGCAAGTGTTATCGTTGGCATTGCGATGATGATGTCTGAGGGGATTGCACCGCTTCTATCCATCGGTGGATTACATCTGGAGACGCAATTATCGCTTTTGTTTTTAGGTCTTGGTATTGGAGTCGGCATGATATTTCTGTATCAATATGGTATAAAATATGGATCAGTGGTCATGGCGAGTATGATGCTTTATATCGGAACAATCGTTGGCGGACTCACTGGAATTGTGTTTTTACATGAGAATTTAACGACTAGTTTTGTTGTTGGATCTGTATGTATTTTATTTGGAGTGTATGTCGTAAGCAGAACAAAACAAAGGAGCTTATCTTGAAACAATTTATATTTATTTCTATATTTATTTTCTTTGTGCCATTTTTTATGGTTTCATCCCGAATTCAGGCACATGGCGGAGAAGCGGAGTATGTAAAAATAAATCAACAGTATATTCCGGGGAATCCACTGTTAAGCATAGCCATTCCGTCAAAGTTTTTTGTAGGATCTGAAAGTACTTCGTCAGCATATCTTGTAGATAAAGAAATAGTATTTGAAATTGACGAAGAGAGCTTTCCAAATCCTTATCTGCCCCGTACAAATGGTCCGAATAAAGAAAAAGACCAATTATCGAAACCTGTATTTCAGTGGGATTTTTCAGACGGGAGTGAAAAAATTGAAGGTTCCAAGGTTCATCATATATATAAAAAACCCGGAACATATATAGTCAAAATTTTTTCGAAGTTTCAGGGAAAAGAAGATGAATACAGACAGATTAATACTGTTCAGATTGATATCGTGCCGGATGGGAATTATATTCGTCCTCAAGCCCGCATACTGGTAAACGGTAAAGAAGTTTCGAATACAACGAGAGATGCGGTGACTTTAACTCCGGGCAGAAATATACAATTTGATGCATCAAAATCGACAGGAAATAGTATATCGTATGAGTGGGATTTTGGCGACTCACAAGGTGGGAAAACTTCACGTATAGCTCATAGATTTCCAAGAGATGAGTATTATCCCGTGGCGGTTCTACGAGTAACGGATGAACTAGGGATTTCAAATGATACTTATGTGGCACTTGATATGCCGTATACAAATCTCAATATTGTCTCAAAATTTTTTTATGGAGTATATGATTTTTTTGTGGGATCAGTGTTGAAACTATAAAGTCAGCTTAGAATTCCCTTGTTTGAATGATAAATCCGCTCGGGAGCGTGACTTCTTTTACTACCTCTCCGTCTTTTATCACTGTCTCAAGCCATCCATTATACGACCACGGTTTGTCCAGATCTTTTTCGATGAGAAGATAGACGATTCCCTTCTTTTCTGTATATGGCGCATATCCGTATTTTTTTTCTCCGTACCACCAAAAAAGATATTCGTATTCGTATGTATAGACAGGAGGAGTAAAGACAAACACCCCAAACGGTTTTCCGTTGGCATCCTGATATATGTAATCTATCGCGTCGATTTTTCCTTTGATCTTTGCGGTTCCGCCGTAATCAGAGTAGTCATGGGCGAACAAGGAAATTGTATTCTGGGTAAATATGAATGATGCAAGTGCGATGAGAGCAAACAGTGGCATGCGTACTATTTTGTGTTTTAGTACTTCTCCAAGGAGTAATCCTGCACCTATACAAAGAAATGCGTAGAGTTCAATAAGCCACCAGATCCAGATGTGTTGTCTGTAAAGTAAAAAGACTACGAAGAGTATGATTGGACTTGAGACGAGAAAAAAAAGAAAATATTTGTGAGCAAACGAATGTTTTGTTTTAAGTATGTAATAGAGAGTTGCAAAAATAATCGCGATATACACGGCAATGCCGATAGAGTTTCCGAGAAGAAATGTGCCGCGGATAACGTCTAAAGTGATAGTCCAATGATTTGCGATCCAGTCGGATGGTATGTTTGTTGATTCACGATGTGTAAACATGCCAAGTATGCCTCTGGAGTTTAAGAAATTATGACGAAGATCAAAAAAGAGGAGTGGAATTTGGGTCAGAAACAATGCAACTGCAGAGAGGATAAGCGATTTTATTGAAATCATTTTTTTCCAAAGAAGGAGCGGAATGAAAAGAAGAAATTGGACTGCAAGTGTTCCTGCTGCGGCGGTTTCAAAATGAGACATGATGCCAAGAATAAAAAAAGTAAATGGCAGATTTTTTGATTTCCCCAAAAGAGTTTTGAGAAAGAAAAAAAGAAAAAGGATTGCTAAGAAAGAGATGGGAAAAGGCGGCCAGATAAATCGTGACTGCGGGATTATGGCAGGGGATACAGCCAGAAGAAATCCACACAGAAGTCCTTCACGCCAAGAGCCAAAGAGTTTTCCGATCTGCATGCCCATATATACAGTACCGATGCCGAAAAGAAACATGAGTATCATGCCGCCATAGGGATCTCCGCCTGTCAGGGCAAACGGAAGCGCGAGCACATAATACCACCCGGGGCCTTGAAAAAATCCACCCATGCCGCCGACCGGTACACCGATAAGTGCAAGTTTATGGTTTACAACAATCTCTCGAACAGTCTGATAAAATTGTCCCTGGTCAAACTGGAAGAGATAATTTTTTGAGAGAAGTTCTATGCTTCTGGGAATTGCAGCGAGAAGTAATATGAGGCTTTCAAGAAATATCGTCATACGGATCCTGAGTATAACTGTACTTTATTTCTCTAGAAAAATCCTGCAAGAAGAGCAGAGTCCGAAAAATTCAAGCGCATGGGTCGTGATAGAAAATCCAGTTTCTTTTTCTATTGACTGTTTGGCTTTGGGATCCAGGCAGTCTGAAATATCTTTAACAATTCCGCATTTGGTACACACAATGTGGTGGTGATGGGGAAGCGCTGCGAGTTCATATCTGAATTTTCCTTCATGGAGGTCAACCTGGCGGATGATGTGATTGTCCAGCAGAATATGGATGATTCGATAGAGCGTTGCTTGATCGATTTTGAGACTTTTTATCATTGGAGCATTTTCAACATCCTGTATGGAGATGGGAGTCTTTGCATGAGAGATATATTCGAGTACTGCCTCGCGTGCTTTTGTTTTTTTTAAGTTTGCTGTTGAAAGTGTAAGCGCAACATTCATAGGAAGGATTATAGCATTAGAGAGCGGTAATTTATCTCAAAATTTTTGGCCTCAACGTTCGGGCTAAGTTTTTATAAAATACATACATATCTTTTTCCTTAAAAGGAATAAGCATTTTGGGGAAATCCGTATATTCGGTCACCTTGAGAAAATTTTTTGCCAGTTGTAGATAATCAATTTCTTCTCCAAATTTATTTTTACAATCAGCGACGAGACGGTCCAACTCAAATGGTTTATTGGTCATAATAATGTAAAGATCCACATAATCTCTGGTACGCGGCAGTGTCGCTATCGTTCGGAGTTTATTCACCGCAATATCTCTCAGACTATCAATTTCCAACCCCCGCCAGTTGAGACCAAACGCTAATTTTGTTTTTGTATAGTGATGGAAATCGATCCTGAGCATTTTATCGTTTGCATAGCTAAGATACATAGTCAAAAAACCATAGTCTTCATCAAGTTGGATGTTTGTATATCCGATGTGATTTTTGTGGTATCTGATCCATCGGGCTATTCGTTCATAGTCGAAGGGGGTGAGCGAGAAAAAATCGAGGTCATACGATTCTCGATGATGGAAATACCAAGAGTTTAATGCCGTGCCGCCACTGAGGTAAAACGTTTTTAGGATGTACGGTTCTTTGATCGCCAGATCCAATAGTTGCTTCTGTTTGGCAGTAAGCCCGGCTCCTGGCTCCATTTTTTGTTCCATAAGAAGAATTCTAGCACTTTTCGCTTATCTGGATTTAATCGGTCTTTAATTTTTGGCCACACGCGTATGATTTCCTTCGCATTCAGTTTTTCTCCATCTAGTCCAAAATTAATGAGTTGTGTGAGTCTCCAAATTGTATACGCGTTAGGATGTAATTTTTTCAATGTTTTTTCATCCGTGTTCCAGTTAAGCATGAGCTCATTATAGCACCAACATATAGTTAAGATAATTTTTTTTGGAAAAATGGGAAAGAAATAATATTGTATAATTTCTTTATGTCACAAAATTTGTGGGATATCCTTGGTCAAAAGACATTTAATACTCAGATAAAAGAAGAAGAAGTCGATCCCCGCACTGCAGACAATATACTTCTTGCCTGGCCTCCAATTTTAGAATTGTTAGCAAAACACTATGCTCAAACAAAAAATATCAAAGTGTTAGATTTTGGCTGTGGAGCAGGAGGATTTTGCAATAAACTTCATGATCTGGGTTTTGAAATGACTGGTATAGATCCATCTGTGGGTATGATTGAGTCTGCTAGACAACATTCTTTCCAAGACATTCAATATATTCTTGGAGATCAAAACACACTTACGTCAAGCGAGTCATTTGATGTGATAACTTCGATAATGACTCTTCCATTTATTGAAAATATTTTTGAAACATTCAAGATTTTAACAAACCTTTTAAAACCGAATGGACTATTTTGTATTGCAGTCTTTAACCCAGAATGGGTGAAGGAAAGTTTGAAAAAGAAGATGTGGTTCTCAGATTTTGATTCCTCAGAGAATCCAAAAGTTGGTTGGAAAACCTTCGGCCAACTTAAAACACCTATTTTTATTCGAGATGCGAAAACTTATACAGATATCGCTAAAAGATATCATCTCCACCAGGTATTGCTCGAATATCCTGTATTTACTCCAGAATTTATGCAGAAGTATCCAGATTACTATCCAAATAATGTATCTGAATACATCATCTTGGGTTTTCAAAAAGAAAAGTAATCATATCGGTTTTAAATACTTACCGGCCTCAGGATAAATTTTTTGATCTTGCGGAGAGGAGGGGACTCGAACCCCTAATCCCGTTACCAGGACACTCGCTTTCCAAGCGAGGCGACTACCATTATCACACCTCTCCAGATGTGTGGCTATTATATCATCTATCGTTCTGATTTAGGCCTGTATATTGCACTGTTTTTGAGGACTTAGTACCATCACATCATGGAATCTGATACATTTACAAAATTTGATGTTGTTGTCATTGGCGGTGGAGCGGCGGGGATCATGGCGGCGCTTTCTGTAAAAAAACACCATCCGGATTTATCAGTCGCCATCCTTGATCAGACATTTGAACTTGGGCGAAAGATCCTCATCGCAGGTGCCGGAAGGGGAAACATATCGAACAGTAATTTAGTCCATGGACCGGCGAATTTTTTTCACGGAAATCAGGAATTGATTTCTTCAGTTTTTTCTCAGTTTGGGTACAAAGAAATTATGGATTTTTTTGACAATCTTGGGGTACCGCTATATGAAGAAAAAAAGTCAGACAAGGGAAAATTATTTCCGTATATAGATCACGCGAAGACACTGAGAAACATGCTTTTGGATGAGCTTGTATCAAAGGGGGTAAATATATTTTGTAATACGCCGGTACTGCGTGGGGTTCATGGCGATAACGGATGGTCTATTGAGTCCAAAGAAATCATTTTCCGATCGACATACCTGATAGTTTCCACTGGAGGAAAAACATATCCCGCGCTTGGGTCTGACGGGTCAGGATACGAGATTGCGAGAAGCGTAGGGCATACAATTATTGATCCAGTTCCATGCGCCGTTCCGGTCGTATCAAAAAATCAGTTGTCGCAACTTCTTCAAGGGGAGAAGATGGTGATGAGAGCAGAAGCATTTTTAGATGGAAAAAATGTTTCAGAATCTGTCGGAGATGTTATGTTTACCCAATACGGATTTTCGGGGCCTGCAATACTTGATGTGAGTTATGAGATTTCAATTCGGATAAATAGAATCAAAGGATCAGGGGCGTCGATCCTTTTGACATTTTTTCCTCGATATACAAAAGAAGAAGTGTTGGATGAATTGAAGAAAAGAAAAGAAAAACACCCTGGATATCTTGTATCGCATTTACTCTGGGGACTACTTACCGAAAGAATATCAAACGCCGTATGTGACATCGCTGGTATTCTTCCCGAGAAAAAAGCGGAGGAGCTTTCAGAGATAGAATTATCAAATCTATTATCAGTGCTTACTTCATTTGAATCCGAAGTTACAGGAACTCGCGGATGGAATGAAGCAGAGTTTACCGCTGGAGGAGTGGATGGGTCGGAGGTAGATCCAAAGACACTAGAATCAATGAAAATGAAGTCGCTCTATTTTGCAGGTGAAGTGCTTGATGAAGATGGCATGGTCGGAGGATATAACCTCTCATGGGCATGGGCTTCCGGATGGGTAGCAGGCAGGCTCGGAAGATAATATCTTGCAACATTTTGCAATATCTTGCAATATCCTGCAATGAACGTAAACTACACATAGCGTTTCTTGGAAATATTCAAATGATTGTATTATTTTTTTGTTTTTTGTTGGGTTTATTACTTCGAATATATCTCGTTATTACACTTCCGGTCTGGTTTGATGAGAAAGTTGCTCTCACCTTAGCTCAAGCTCCTTTTATTGATGTTCTACTGCATTCTACGGATGTTGCCAGACCCCCACTGTATTATCTTTTTATTAAATTCTGGTCTCTTCTATCATCGCATTATCTATGGTTTCGTTTTTCGTCACTTTTATTGTTTAGTATAAATTTTTTTCTTATATATAGAGTTGGTAAAAACATAAACGGGGAGTTGTTTGGAAGAATAGCGTCAATCCTTTATTCTTTTTCAGGATATTTTATTATTTTTGATTGGCAGATAAAACCATATACAGGACTTCTTACATGTATTCTCTTGGTTTATTGGAGCATGATTCAGGACAAATTGAATAGAGGCATATTTATTTTTTCAGTATTAGTCGGATTATTTTTCGATTTTGGTTTTTTGTATATGTTTGTGCCTATGTTTTTGTACTATGTGTATTTGTTTTTACATAAAAATCGAGAAGCATTATTTCAAGTAAAAATGCTCACGGTTTGTATTTTGATATTTTTAATGTTCATGGCTATCTTCCCAAAAGATTTTGAGCGATTTATAAGAGAGACATCGTGGGTCGGAAGTTATATGGACATTCGGTTCACCTTACCATTTTTTTTCGGTGTATCAGGAGCGCCATTCGCAGTGATGCCGCCTGCGATTTTATGGTGTATTGGAGTAATACGATCATATGTTTCCGATGGATTTATATCAATAAAAAACTATTTATTCTTTGCCGGATATTTTGCGTTTATCATTGCTAGTATCGTATCTCTTGTTTGGATTCCAATATTTCATGTGCGAAGCCTTCAGATAGTTGGTCTCTGTTTCCTTTTTGGTATTGCCTTTGCGCTTAAGGAAATATATCTTCGACTCTCTTATGGAAAATTTATCGTAATTGTTATTTTATCTATTATGTTATTGAACGTGTTGCGGGTTTCGTATCTAGTTCCGGTTTCACCTGGATTATTTCTTATTTCATTTTCACTTTAGATAAGTAAATAGCTGTAGAGTATAATTTCAGTATGGGCGCGATACTTTCTGGATTTATAACATATATAGGGTGGGGAACAGGTGATATTTTCGGAGCAACCGCGGCGCGGAAAGTTGGTGCAGCCACTACGACTTTATGGACTATTCTCATCGGCATGGCGCTATTGTCTTTTTATATTCCGTGGGCATTGGCTGATTTTCAAAGAGTGACACCTTCGATTACATGCTTGTCACTATTTTTGGGAAGTTTATTTATTCTCGGCAATATTTTGATAAACGAAGCACTCATTTTGTCGAGTGTATCTTTGATTGGAGCTATATTGTCTCTCATACCAATTTTGACACTCGTTTTTTCCCTGATTTTTTTCAACGATACGGTAAGTATCACGAGATGGGTTGTGATTGGCATTGTACTTTTTGGTGTTTTTCTTTGTACGGTAAATGTAGATGATCTAAAAAATGGCAAGGGAATTCGGGATAAAGGAGTGATTCTTAGCGTTATTTCGATCATGATGATAGCGATATACTTTACGGCACTCCGCGTACCCATGGAGAAGGTTGGATGGTTTTGGCCTGTGTACATAGGATATTTTTCATTTCCGATATTTTTTGTTTATGCGCGATTCAGAAAAATGTCCTTTGGTTCGCCCTTTAAAAAAAATGCATTTCTCCCGATTGCATTGTCTGCAATCAGTCTTCGGACTGCCGAGATTTCATTTAATATTGGGTTAAATTCATTTGGGTCTACCGTTATAGCTCCGATAGCCGGAGCGTATCCGTCTCTTTTTCTTATCCTTTCATTTCTCTTTTTCCATGATCCTCTGAAGATCCAGCAGAAAATCGGGATTATTATTACCATATCAGGCGTAGTATTTAGTTTATTACCGCTTTTTACAGGTTAATTGTATGATCACATGTGCATTTGAAGACGGGCATCCGGCAAAGTTACGACACATCGTGACACATGCGTTGGTTGAAAAAGACGGATGCTTACTACTTGGAAAACGGCGTGAAAATATGATGGAGGGCGGAAAATGGGGGCTCCCGGGTGGATTCCTTGACCGGGACGAGACGCTCGAGCAATGTGTGCTCCGCGAGGTGCTTGAAGAAACAGGATGGAAAGGGAAAGTCGTTTCACTTTTCCGTATCAATTCAAATCCAAATCGCCCAAAAGAAGACAGACAAAACGTTGCGTTTGATTTTATTGTTTCACCTTTGGAAAAAATTGGCGAAGGGGACAATGAGTCTACAAAAGTAGAGTGGGTACCTATAGAAAAGCTTTGGAATCTCGATCTTTTTGCGTTCGATCACGGCGAATCGATTAAAAAATATCTTGAATATCGTAAGAAAAAATTTGTGTTGCCATTAGTTTTCTAACTACCCACTACCCCCTACTTACTACACCCTTTTGCTTGATTGTGCTATCCTCCTACTGCTATGGGTGATATAGATGAAGTGAAATCCAGGATTGATATTGTCGATTTTATCGGGAGTCGTGTGAAGTTGTCGAAAGCGGGGAGAAATTTCAAAGGTCTTTGTCCGTTTCATTCTGAGAAATCCCCGTCATTTATGGTGTCCCCGGATCGGCAGGTGTTCCACTGTTTTGGTTGTGGAAAAGGAGGATCGGCGATAGATTTCCTCATGGAGCTTGAGCATCTTGAGTTTTCAGAAGCCCTGGTCGAGCTTGCAGAAAAAACAGGAGTGGCCTTAGAGCACAAAGCAAGCACGACGGAGAGTGGAAAATTAAAGGAACAGATCTATAGCGCAAATCATCTGGCAAGCGAGTATTATCAGTATCTCCTTTTAAGTCATACGCTTGGAAAAGTAGCGTGTGAGTATCTTGAAAATCGCGGTGTGACGGATAAAATTATTAAAACTTTTGGTATTGGGTATAGTCCCAACAGCTGGGATGGCGTGCTTTCTTTTTTACGAAAGAAAGGATACGACGAAAAACTTCTTGAGACTGCAGGGCTTGTAGTGAAGTCAGACCGTGGGGGTTGGTATGATCGGTTTCGTGGCCGCGTCATGTTTACACTTAGGGATCACAGAGGGAATGTCGTTGGATTTTCCGGAAGGATTCTTGAGCAGAATGACAATCCCCTCCCGCACAAGTCTACGGAGGGGCAGGTGCAGGCAAAATATATAAATACGAATGAAACACCGGTGTACAGCAAAAGCTCGGTGTTGTATGCGCTTGATCTTACAAGAGACGCCATAGCAAAAGCAGGAGAGGCAGTTATCATGGAAGGAGAATTTGATGTCATTTCCTCTTATCAGGCGGGGATAAGTAATGTCGTTGCTATAAAAGGTTCAGCTCTTACAGAAGGGCATGTTCATTTATTAAAACGCTACACGGAACGTATTATTCTTTGTCTTGATAGTGATATTGCCGGAGATAAAGCAAGCCGGAGGGGGATCGAGATAGCGGAAAAGGCAGGGTTTGATATCCGCGTTGCTCAGGTAGAAGGCGGGAAAGACCCGGATGATGTCGCGCGTAGCGAACCGCACATACTCAAAAATGCCATAAAAGACGCACTTCCGATATACGATTACATTATGGTTTCGGTTGCAAAACGGCATGACATACAAGAGGCCTTTGGTAAAAAGAAAGCAAGCGAGGAGATCCTGCCATTTTTGGCGAGAATTGAAAATCCAATAGTCCTCGGCCATTATCTTAAAAAAGCAAGTGAGTTTCTTGGTATCTCGGAATCCGCTATGTCCGAAGGATTACGGCGTGCAGTGCGAAATATTGCGCGTCCTGAGACGAGTGCAGACGAAGGACAAGCACAAAAACAAATACAAGGGAGAGATGAACGGGTGGAACTATATGTTTTGGCACTTCTTTTGCAGGGTAAAACTCTTGAGCTCTATGAAGAATTATCAGAGATTCTTTCACCTCAGGATTTTACCAATTCAGCAGTGAAGCGATTACTAGAATACCTCGGAGATTTTATTCAGTCTCGTATGAGTCAGCCATTTTTTTTGAAGGAATTTCTTTCTCTTTTGCCTACCGAACTTCTGCCTATAGCAGATGAAGCGCTTTTATATGACACGTCTTCATTTGCAGAAAATGAAGAATTGTGCGCCCGGGAGTGGATGAAGGCACTTCGTCAGTTGCGCCTTTTAGTACTTCGAAGAAAAATACGATTTCTCAATACGACAATTCAGAAGCGAGCAAATGAGGCTGACACGGTTGTATTTGATCCGACTACAGAATCGTTGCGGGATGATCTGAATGCCTCCATAACACTTCTTTCGGTCCTAGAAAAATCCGCTTCAGGCTGATATAATGAGTAAACGAAAGCGAAGCCGTTTGTTTTTTGATCGGTACAGTTGGTTTTCACTTGTATTCGTCAGATTGCAAAGGTTTACGGTATGAAACAAAAAGTATTGACAACATCAGCAGATCTTCTTCGTGAAGGAAAAGAAAACGGGTTTGTAACTCAGGACGATATCCTCGCGCTCTACCCAAAACCGGAAGAACACATAAAAGAATTAGACAAACTTTACGATGCGCTTATTCGCGGCGGCGTGGATGTGTTTGAGTCGATGACGCAGGACGTGGAGAAAGAAGCGGCAAAAAGCATACAGGATTTGGAAAAAGAAATCGAGGCACTCGCACGCGCAAGTGCGGAAAATGTCTCCGACCCTGTGCGCATGTATCTCAAAGAAATCGGGCGTATCCCGCTTCTTACCTTTGCTGATGAAATGTCATTAGCCAAGCGGTACGAAAAAGGAGACAAAAAAGCAAAAAAAAAGCTTACGGAATCAAATCTTCGTCTCGTCGTTTCCATTGCCAAAAAGTACATCGGTCGGGGGATGAGCCTTTTGGACCTTATCCAGGAAGGAAATCAGGGACTCATTCGTGCGGTAGAAAAGTATGACTGGAGAAAAGGATTTAAATTTTCGACTTATGCGACCTGGTGGATCCGACAGGCGATAACGCGTGCGATAGCAGATCAGGCCCGCACGATTCGTATTCCTGTCCACATGGTAGAGACGATTAATCGGTTTATCCGTGCGTCCCGACGCCTCATGCAGGATCTTGGGAGAGAGCCAACCCCGGAAGAAATAGCAAAAGTAATGGAGGTGGATGTCACGAAAGTACGGGAGATTATGAAAGTGTCTCAGGAGCCTACGTCTCTTGAGACGCCAGTCGGCGATGAGGAAGACAGCCATCTGGGGGATTTTATTTCAGATCCGGGACCATCGCCGTATGATCAGACGTCCCGCCAGTTACTCAAAGAACACATGGAGGAAGTACTCGCGACATTATCTGACCGAGAGAAAAAAGTATTGATACTCCGGTTTGGCCTGGAAGACGGACGACCCCGGACCCTTGAAGAAGTAGGGGCACAGTTTGGTGTGACCCGCGAGCGTATCCGCCAAATAGAAGCGAAAGCGTTGAGGAAGCTTAGACATCCAAGCCGGAGCAAGAAATTAAAAGATTATTTGGAATAAATTTTTAATCCACAAGGGATTTCGGATCAAGAGATCCTCAACTCGCAGGAGCAGTTCCGTAGATGGTGATAAGTGTTCCGGGATTTTCAGCGGTCGCGTTTACTCCCCATCCGCTCCCAATAGGTGTAGCCCAATTGAAAATTTGTTCCGCTTCCGACGTTCTCATATTGACGCATCCATGACTCATTGGGTGACCAAAGTTATTGTGCCAGTACGTTCCATGAAGACCGTATCCGCGAGACCTGGGTATCTGATCGTTGGTAAAATACATGGTGTACGGTACATTCGGAAGATCATAGTATGTCCCAAGAGCACTATTACCGCCTCTCATGCGTGTATATTTTAGTTTTACCCAGATGCGAAAATTTCCGGTCGGTGTTTTGCCCCAGAGTCCCGTAGAGACGAGAAAATTATATACTCTTCTGTTTCCCTCAAATGCGTAGAGACGTTGATTGGTAAGATCTACCTCTATCCGTTTTTCTTCTGAAGATGATCCAAGCACGTTAGCATACGCAAAGTGTGACGGAAGAAAAGATGATACAGCTGTATGTTCATGAAACTCACCGTTTTCAAACGACGGATCGTAGATTCCTGTGAGTACTTTTTGATCGATGGGTTCCTGGGCAGAATAGGTAAACGGGAGTATGTCTTTTCCAACATACATACCAAAGAGAAATACTGCTAAAGAGAGCACACGCGCGATACGGCTCATGTATCTATCGTAGTCTTACGCGCGGAAGAAACGCAAGAGGTGTTTTGTTCTCTCTCTTGAAGAAGCGCTGTAAACACAGTAGGCTTACATATATGAAAGTATTTATTGTAAGCATTGTTGTGCTTGTACTTATTGGTTTCGGTGGGTATATATTTGTTTCATCGCAGTCTAAACAAACAACGCCTGACGCGGTGTTTAAAACAGAGGCGGTTACGAAAGTAGGAATTATTCAGATTGGAAAAGGGGATGATTATAATTTTGTGCTTATGGGAGATGGAAAAACGGTCGGCATTACTTCCTATACAGTGAAAATTGATCCGTTTGTCGGAAAAAAGGTCGAGGTCAAAGGACAGTACTCAGGTACAACTCTTTATGCTGATTCAGTTACTCTAATAGAGTAGCAGTATGTCTTGGATATTTTTTGCTCTTCTCACGCCGACGTTTTATAGCTTCACAAATATTTTAGATAAATATTTACTGGATAAACGAATCAAGGACCCGCTTGCTCTCACGGCTTTATCAGGAATAATAACCGGATGTATCGGGATAACTATCGGATTTTTTACTGGATTTCAATTTATCGGAGTACTGCAAATTTTGTTATTAGTTTTTTCTGGCGTACTTCTATTATATTATTTAATTCCCTATTTTGCGGCTATGAAGCTAGAAGATGCTTCGCGTGTAGTTCCACTGTTTCAATTTATTCCAGTATTCACATTTATACTTTCTGCAGTTTTTTTAAAGGAATTTCTTACTACAAGACAGATATTTGGACTCATGATGGTAGTGGTGTCGGGTATTTTACTTTCTCTAAAAAAAGTTGATGGATCAATTTTAACCCCAAGAAAATCGCTTTGGCTTATGCTTGTATCAAGCCTTATGTACGGTTTGATTGCTATTTTATTTCGTTTCGTCGCCAAAGAGAACAGTTTTTGGACAATGATATCGTATCAATATATCGGAACAGGAATCGGCGGGGTATTTCTTTTTTTGTTTCCGCGAATAAGGAACGGATTTACATCTAGGGTATTAGAAATAAAAAAATCATTCGGAATAGTAGTTGTTGGCCACTTTTTAAGCATGGTGGCTCAGGTATCTGAATCATATGCTGTAACTTTTGTCTCGGTCCCGCTTGTAAATATAATTGGAAGTATTCAGCCGGTTTTTGTGTTGGTATTTGGAATTATCCTTACTCTATGGTTTCCGCATATAATAAAAGAAGATATAAAAAAAGCAGTTGTTGCCCATAAGTTCGTATCGGTTGTTTTCATGTTTTTGGGCCTCATCCTCGTATACTTCTAATCCCATGTTCGGCCCGATTTATGGTATACTAGGACTGTGCATAAACCTATTTATGCAAGCGGATTTCTTTACCATCCATCTACCCATCAAATTCTCTTGCAACAACCAACAGTACGTGATAATTTACCGTCACCATTAGATATATTTAGTGTGGTAAGTCGTGAGGGAGAAGATCCGAAATCTGCATTTGCGCGAATTATCCTGGAAGAGCTTCATATCGAGTTAAAAATTACAAATATTTTTCCTGTATACGACTACACCTCAAGCGATACTCATCACAGGGACGTTTTTGTATTTTATGCGGTAGTAAAAAAATTAGTCGATGTCTTTCCTGATCACAAAAGAACGTATTCGTGGTTTACGTTTAAGCAAATTTCCAAATTATCTTTAGTAGATCAGGCAAAACAAGACATTATGATCTCTGAGCGGGTAATTCATGCGGCAGAAAGAACGAAAGCATCGATTCATGTTGAGCCTGCGCATATTCATTTCCCAAAACTTCTTCGTGCATTTTCTCGGTAAAAGGAGAAAAGAATAAAGGCAGAAAATGAAAGGATGCTTCCGTAGTAAAATGTTGATGATGGGCCAAGTGTGCTCCAGAGGTATCCGCCTACAAGTGAGGCAAAAAATGTCGCGACAGCGGTAAGCGTGTAATATGCTCCGAAATACGTCCCTGATTCTTTTTCTGATATGAACGTACTTATATATGCCTTGGACACGCCGTCGGTGGCTGCGATGTATATGCCGTAGAGCGGAAAAAGTATCCAAAGAAGAGATGAGCTCGATGTCCAGCCAAAGAAAAAATAGACAAGAGAGAAAATGATGAGCCCGAGGGCAAAGACTTTTCGCGGTCCGAGTTTATCCGAGACAATTCCCATGGGAGTCGCAAATGCAGCTTGTGAGACGTTGTAAAGGACGTACGTCAAAACGACGAGCGTTGTGGTAAGGCCCAGATTTTTCGCGCGTAAGAGAAGAAATGCATCAGAGCTATTGCCGAGAGCAAAGAGGACGCTTACGATGGTAAATATCCGAAGTCTTGGAGAAAGAGTACTCCAATTGATTTTTATAAATACATGGCTTGACGTACTCTGGGAAATTTTTTTCTCCCGAATAAAAAGAATGAGAAAAAGGACCGCTAGGGCACTTGGGATGAATGCTGCAAAAAACATCAGCCGTATATTGTCATGAAATAGAGAGAGAAGGACGAGGGCCAGAAGCGGTCCGATGACGGCCCCGAGACTATCGAGTGATCTATGAAATCCGAAGATAAAGCCTCTGTTTTCATGTGTCGTGTTTTGCAAGAGCATGCTGTCTCTTGGTGCAGTCCTCAGTCCCTTCCCGATCTTGTCCAGAAATCGTGCGAAGAGAACAAATGGCCATCCTATGGCAAGTCCCATCATGCCTTTCGCAATTGTGCTTGCGCTGTAGCCCGCTACGACAAATGGCTTTCGTTTTCCTTTGGAATCAGATAGTGCTCCAAAAAAATATTTTCCGAGACTTGCCGTGGCTTCTGCGACTCCTTCGATCAGTCCAACGATTGCTACCGGAGCACCGAGGACAGTGGTGAGAAATATCGGGATGACGGGGTAGATCATCTCTGAGGCGATATCATTAAAGAGGCTGACTAAGCCTAACATGAGAACGTTCCGCGGAATTTTATTTACTCCTTTGTCATCCATGTTTTTCAAGTAAAGTCATTTATCCTACAACTTGAAATCCGTTATCTATAGTCGGTAAAATATTTTCTATCATGTCTATCTCAAGGTTAAATGTTTTGTATAGTTTTCTAACCGGTGTTCCCAAGAGACCCGTATAGCAATCCTTCTGAAATTTTTCCGGTGCTTTGTCGCAGGAATAAATTTGTTCGTATATTTTTGCTCTCATCGTAGGAAAATTTTTGTCATTTATATCTCTGCCTGCAAACTCAGAATCTATGAATAACCCTATACCGCCTCCAATTCCGAGGTAGCAATGTTTTTCGAGGTCCGGTCTTCCTATGGTTTTTGTAATATCGCTACATACTGATATTCCTTCCTCATACTTTTTAGAAAGGAATTTAGTTGTTGCGTTATTGATGCCGATCCTATATACGAGAAATGAATAACAGTCTCCTTTGTGGGATTCGTCCGTCCCACTGCACTCAGCGATAGACTGTTTGTAGCCATCCTTTGAGAATTCTGAAAATAAAAAGAGGTTATGTCCGATACCGGTATAACAATACGCAAGTTCACTTTCCGGTACGAGTTTTTTACAGTCTTCAAATGGGGCATTGAGATCTGGATTTTTGTTCGTAACATATGCATATGTTTTTTTTGGCGCAAGGTTAAATGTATTTTCCGTTATCGGATCTATGACACCTAATATAGATGTCGTATATTTATCATGAAGCACATGGCCCACTTCATGTGCGCATTGGTGTCTCATGTCATCCGGACAGCTGGGATAGAATTTATCTAATACGGAATTGTCGAAATTTGATTCGAGAGCTGTTCGTTTAAAAAGACCCATGATGCATCCACTGGTACAGGAAGAACTGCACATTTTTATTTTTGCATCCAGATCCTGATCGCTTGTGGTCGCAATAAAATCTCCGACTGAGTGGTAAAACGAGTGACAGTTGGTGCCGAATACGGCATATGAAATATCAGGAGTGTCTTTTTTTAGGTCTTCGAATACCAATCCTTTCTCGTTTTTTATAGCCGAGAGGAGTCCCTGGATATTATTTTTGTAATGCGTATTTATGGTTTTTCTGTAACACGAAAAACGGATATTTGAAGCAGCCTGATTACAGGCTGCAATTTCATTTCCGAAGTTTTTTTTCATTGAAATTCCATAGAGCGTGATGGAGATAGCAAGAATTCCGAAAAATGCCAATAAACAAATTACTGTAGTTTTTGAAGTAAATATGTTTTTACTAATTTTCATATCGTTATTTAACTAAATGCCTGGATATTTTACAAGCTAAGTATGACGACTCATCCGTTAACCAGCAATATTCCACCGAGCGCGAGAAATATTCCGACAACTTTTCTAAACATGTTTTCCCTCTCTTTCAGGAGAACGATGCCAAATATCATGACCCACAGTGCCTTCGTCTCAAAGATGGGATTGACTCGACTTACTTCTCCGCTTATCTGATATGCCCTGAACAATGAGTAGAAGCTTAAGCCCGCAAAGACAGAAGACCAGATGATTCTTCTCGCTTTTTTGTTTACGACAAAATAGTGCAGATCAGATATTTTGTTATGAAAGAATATGAGAAGAGTTGCTGAAGGTAAACCAAAGGATAACACCTGGTAGAAAAGGGTCGGTAAAAAATGCAGCAGATATTTGTCTGTCATATACGCGCCTGCGTAGAGAGCGCCGGACGCGAGTCCCAGTGTATGATATCTCGTCCATCTTTTTGTGCCTTTAAAGCAAAATGCGATGAGTATTCCGAGTGTGACCAAGATGACCCCAATCAGTTTATTGTAGTGAAAGGATTCACCTAAAAATAACACAGAACCGAAGAGTACCCAGAGGGGGGTAGCACTTTCAAGAAAGACTATCTCACTTATGGGTACATGCTTCATGGAAGTAAAAAATCCCCACATCGCTACGGCATAAAGACCTGTCATGAAAAAGAGAGTCAGTATCACGCTTAAGCTGAACATCTGGAGACTGAATTGCTCAGTGAAAATGGCAAAAGGGAGTGTCAGAATTGCGACGAGTAGTCCAAACGCTCCTGCAAATACTCCTCCGTGGATCTTGTCATCGCTGACGACTAGTTTTTGGATCACATTTGCTATCGCCATGAGTATCGGGGAAGCGAGAGCGTATGGAAGATAGTTCATATGTTTTTAGTTTCCGCACTCGATGCTTTTTTTTGACTGGGTCTCAATGTATTCCCGGGTTATTTTTTGTTCAAGGAGTTTTTCATCGTTTTCTCCGATGAAGACGACGAGGCTGTCATACGGACGGATTGGCTGGTTTTGAAAATTCTCGATTTTTTTATTGTTTATATATCCCGTTGTATTGGAATACTTCATCGTGAATTTTATATTGGCAAATAAATCTTTCCATACTGGGTCTTTTGCTTCTATATGTACAACGTCACCGACGTTGTCGTGGAGGTGCGCTTTTTCAAGCTGAAGATTGGAGCGGTCCTCCTCCTCCTCCTTGCCATTTACAAGACAGGGTTTGAGGAACATGTATTTGGTATCGGAAAAATCCAGTTTTTTGTTGTTTTCAAAAACTACGAATCCCGCATGGTAATGGATTTTTTCATTTTGAGTCGATGATTTTTTTGGAATCAATTTGATTACGACGAACGTCAAATAAAAAAGAGCTCCGATTGACGCTAAGCTTATTAAAATTAATTTACTCATTTGTATTCTTGTCATATTATTTATTGAGTTTTAGTTTCCAGGATTTCGAAAAATCTTCGGATGATCCCACGCGGGCACAAAGACAGGGGAAGGTGAAGTGCAGTAACAATTTTTGAATTTTTTGTCTATTTTCCGAATCCGTGGTTTCGACGAGGTCTCGGAGGACGACAAAATTAAACCCAAGAGAAAATCCGCTCATGACAGATGAGAGGACACAGCCGTCGGAAAATATACCTGTTGTGATGAGATATTTTATCCCTCGAGCACTGAGTTCGCTTACAAATTCTTTGTTGGAAAAGACATCATTGGTGTTTTTGGTAACGACGGTATCAGTAGCCGTAGGGGATAGGGCGTAGAATTTTTCGGCAAACCCTGTACGGTCTTCGGTGTAGTATATGACCCGCTCATCTTCATAGAGCTCATTTATGTTGTCTTTCACAAATTCTTTCTGCCATGGGACCGTATTTGTCAGAAATATGTTTGTATTGATTGTTTCTCTGTAAGTTATTATAAACGCTTTAAGTTTGGGGACCATGGTTCTGATTTTGGAAAATGTGATGTTCCACTTTTTTATCTCACATGATTCATCAGCACAGGAATTTATGACATCTATGACAAGCAGTCCGGTGTTACTGGGATTTATTCCTTTAAAGAGTAGCATGAAGCTATGGTATCAAAAATAAAATTTTATGTCGAAGAAACTATATGTGATGGATATAATTATGTTTTTTTCATTGTGAGTACGATTTTTCCCTGTGGGTGAGTTTCCTGGTCGGCAGCTGCGTCTTTTATCGCATCCAGAGGGTAGACTGTTTCTATAGATACTTTGATTTTGCCGCTGTCTACTAGTTCTGACAGTCGCGCTAGATGTTTTGTGTTTGTATCAGTTCTCTGACCTACGGCGGTGATATTTTTTTCTTTCGCGAGAGTTTCATCCGGCGCCCCGAGCATAGAGACGAGGATTCCACCGGGCTTTAATACAGCAAAGGATTTCTTTGCGGTCTCTCCGCCGACGGTGTCATATACGGCGTCGTAGTCTTTGAGCAGTGTGTCAAACGCCTGGGTTTTATAATTGATCACTTCGTCTGCTCCGAGTTTTTTCACAAAATCTATATCATCTCCGTTTACCGTGGTCGCCACATACGCACCGATTGTTTTGGCAAGCTGGATCGCGACATGGCCTATGCCTCCGGCTCCACCATGGATGAGAATTTTTTATCCGCTTTGGAGTTTTATATGTTCTTCGAGCGCCTGCACTGCACTCGTCCCTACGAGCGGGAGCGCAGCGGCTTCTATAAGGTTTGTTATCTTAGGCTTATGTGCAACATTTTTACTATTTGCTGCGAGAAATTCGGCAAATGATCCGGACCCTCCGTTGAAAATTATAGCCTGTCCATACACCTCATCGCCTCTGTGAAAGTCTCCTGCCCCCGTCCCGAGCGCCGTCACAGTGCCGCTAAAGTCTCCGCCCATGGTGACGGGAAACTGGAGAGGCATCATTTTTTGGAGGTACCCGGCTCTGACTACCAGGTCAAACAGGTTTAAGCTTGCCGCGGATACTTGTATGAGAAGTTGACCGTCTTTTGGGGTAGGGGGTGGGACATCTGTATGTACCACGAATACATCATTTCCGCCGTAACTATGTATTTGCACTGCTTTCATACATATATAATAACATTTTGTCGATACTGCTCACATATTCAGGTGTCGAAAAATAGTATTCGGGGATCAACTTAGCAAAATTTAGACCGCAAGTAAACCGCGGAACCCCCTGGACGCATAGTATGAGTCTGCGCCGTTATGGTATACGAAGACATGGTCGTATCGGCGATCGGAAAATATTGCCCCGCCGAGTCTTCTAATTTCAGGAGGTGTCTTAAGCCAGCTTGACGATTTGGTATCGAACTCATCAAGTGTCTGCAATTCTTTATATTGTTCTTCCGTTAACATTTCGATATCTATGCTGGCTGCCATGTCCATCGCACTATCTTTTGGTTTATATTCTTTTCTCGACTCGAGTGCCTTGCGGTCGTAACACAAACTTCTTCGTCCTGTAGGGCTTTCCGCCGAGCAGTCATAAAAAATGTATTCGCCCGTCTTAGCATCATAGCCCACCACATCCGGTTCACCGCCGGTTCGTTCCATCTCAGAGAGTGACCAGAGTTTAGTCGGATCTGTCTCCAGTTTGACTTGAACTTTCGCCCATACTAGACCTGTATGGCGGTTCATGTTTTTCTCAAAACGGACTTTCAATGTTTTGAGTAACCCTTCACATTGTTCTGGCGACAATTCTTGCCTCGCCGGCTCGCCTCGCTGAGTCATCGACGAAGCGGGTTGGCGGGCTTTTTTATTGCTATGAATGTTGTGCATACTTTTATATTATCTTTATTTTTTCTATTGTCGCAAGGGGATTCATTCTGAATAAATTGAACATTGCGATTCGTCCATTATTCGTCTATAATACGTCCAACATGTTTAAACCTAAATACACTATTTCTTCTGAATTGCTTGCAAATATTAAGAAAATTTCATCCTTGATAACGCAACTCAATGTCCGTACATATCCCCATATTATTCTTCATAAATATGAACAGAAAGCAAGAGATTTATCAGCACATGCCTCAACCAGCATCGAAGGCAATCCATTGGCCCTTACAGATGTTAAAGCGCTTCTGAAATCACGACCCGAAAATATCAGGGATACTGAGCGAGAAGTATTGAATTATAATAATGCTCTAATTTGGCTTGAAAAGGAACTAAAACAGTCGTCTTCTTTATCTGTCACACACGAGGTTATTCATAAAATTCATACCCTCGTTATGGATAATCTCATGACTCAAACGCAACTTCAGGATTATCGAAATGAATCTGTATTCATCAACGACCCACGTGAGCATAAAACAGTATATTGGCCTCCGGATCAACAGGACGTCAAAAATTTAATGAAAGAACTCATTGAATTTATCCATCACAGTCAAAAAGATATGGACCCACTACTTGTATCGGGAATATTTCATAAGGAATTTGTGATCATACACCCGTATATTGACGGTAACGGAAGAACTGTTCGACTGATGACAAAAGCACTTTTTGCTTCAATGGGATTAAATACATTTAATCTGTTTAGTTTTGAAAACTACTACAATAACAACGTAACGAACTATTTTAAACATGTAGGTGAACGGGGAAATTATTATGACATAGCGGATGTTGATTTTACTCCGTGGTTAGTTTACTTTACCAGAGGAATTATTGATGAACTCCTTCGAGTGAGTAAAGAATTAGATACAGAAATGATAACCCCTCAAACAGTGCTAGCTGACTATGAAAAAGAAATGCTTGCTTATATTGATACGAACGGATTTATTACGGATAAAATTTATTCCACGTTAACCAAGAGGGCAAAAGCTACCCGTAATCTTGATTTTCAGAGACTTATTTCTATGAGAATTATAAGGATGGAAGGAAAAGGGAAGGCAACATATTATAAAAGAGTATAAGTATTGACCATGGCTATATTTCGACCTCATTCACCATCCCGATCGTAGTCGAAGAACTCTAAGTCTCATATGCTGCCCCGGCAGGATTCTCTTCGGCTTCGCTCAGAGTAAACTCACTAAAGGTTCTCTCTCTGCAGGAGAGCTCCAACAAGTTCAGTGCAAGTGTTAATACCAAGGATACCCGTTACTAGCATCTGCTTCTTTGTGCGAGACCAC
>JACREM010000017.1 GCA_016218215.1 Candidatus Gottesmanbacteria bacterium
CTTCCCCCATAGCCTCCACGAGCGCTTGTGTCTCTCTTTGGCGGGTACTTTGATTCGTCATCGAGTGTGAAGCCTGGATGAACATCTTTTTCTCTGGCAGATAAAAGTCAATCTCTGTATCTTTTGTAGTTTTGTAATAATAGATAGCGTCAGCATGGAGTCGTCGAAGGTGTAAAAATATTATATTTTCTAAAAATTTTCCTTTATTTTCAGAGAAAGAGAATGCAACGGATTTGGTAAGCCCTGTATCTATGCAATAAATTTTCTTATTTGCGATCTGCTGTTTTTTGACCGAAAATGCGTAGCGGTTTATCGCAAAAAGAAGCCAGCTTGTTTCTAGATATCCTATGTAACTAGAAACAGTGTTCACACTTCCGAGTTGTAGCAGCTCTTTTAGCTTGTTATATGAAATCAATGAGGAAATATTACTGAGAAGAAAAAATGTCAACTCTCTCAGTGGCTTGGTATCCGTTATCTTATACCGTGCAGCAACGTCTCTGTTGAGAATGTCATCATACATTGTTTTGTGTATAGGAAGCTCCGGGTACTGTAACGCTTGAGGTATGCCTCCGTTTTTCAGATACTTTGAGAAGGCGTTTCTTAGCTTTCCTCTCTCGTTCGTAGTTAAGCGAGTTATATTAGGAATGGGTATATTTTTATATCGTAAGTATTCCTCAAAAGAGAATGGAAAAAGGTCAACAGGTATATATCGTCCGGTCAGTTTTGTGCCAAGCTCCTTACTTAACAGCGAAGCGTTTGATCCGGTAATATAGAATTTGTATCCGCTGGTGATCATCCTGCTGACAAATCGTTCCCATCCTTCTATGTTTTGAATTTCATCAAGTAAAAATATTTTTTTATTTCCAAAAAGTTCAATGAGAAGTTCATGGAGTTTTGCAAAATCAGAAACGGTAAATGATAAAAATCGTTCATCTTCAAAGTTTACAAAAAAATATTCTTTATTCGGATAGAATGTATGGGCAATCTGCGCTAAGAGTGTAGACTTTCCTGCTCTGCGTAGGCCTGATATGACAACCGGAAATGGCGTATCTTTATACATGGCTATTTCAGCCAGCCTTTGTCTTTGGGTACCCAAATCCTTTTGTAGGAATTCCTTTTGTTGTTCAAGAAGAAGCGTGCGTATGTCTTCGAAAGATTTCATTTATAATGAAAGTATATACCTTATTGTTTTCATTGTCAATGAAAGGATTATCATTATTTAGCCATGGATTATATGAAAACTCCATTGGACATGGTTCTTGATGTATACATGGTGATACCTGCGATGATTTTAAGTAGTGTGGTCTTGCCGCTGCCGTTTGGTCCTCTGCTGCCTACCCGCTCCCCTTTTTTGATGGTGAGCGAGATACTCAGAAAACTCGGGTTTGCAACCCTCGTGTTCGAGTATAGACCCATCTAATCAGCTTTTTCGCTTAAGAAAGCTGCAAACCTGAGTAAGATGGGTATATATTATCCAGTGCGGTAAACGTTTCCCTGTTTTTTCCGCCGAGGGTTTCGACCAGCGTTGGCATGCCTACGGCACATGGTGGCACGTCAAACGTGCCAACCGCGTTTGACGCGGTGGATGACATAGGTCTTGCACACGTTTATGAGCTCGATAGCGATGTTATGAGAAGATTTCATTATGAACATTTTCCCTGGAGTAGTTCTTGTATGAAGTGTGGAAGTTCGGTAATGATCCTCCGTTGGGATCTTGGGAGGAATTTGGCTATATCTTGATACAGTTCTTTTGTGTCCCACTCAGAAATGACGCGAATGAATACTTGGGAATCAAACCGTTCATGGTAATAGGATAATTTTTTCTCGATGATTGATTTTTCAATACGCGTATTTGTATGAAGGAGATACCAAAGATCATAGATGTCTCTCCCCTTCTTGCGATTTGTTATAGCGCGAATTTTTTCTGCAAGAATTTCTTCTTTTGACATTGTATCTATGAGGGGTATGCCTATGATTGGTAATGAAGTTTTTATGGCGGCAAGTTGTGGAGTGATTACGTGTTCTCGAAGTGAAAAATCAAGTTTTATTGTTAAAGGTTGAATTTTGTGAAATCCCGAAAGAGAAATTTTGGCACTTTGTCCGGCTATGGTTTTGAGTGGCTTGATGGAAATGTCCGTAATTTCCGCTCCGAGTGATTGAATTGCTTTATTTGCATACTCAAGCGGGTTGTCTACCCCCTTAGTTACGGTAAAATCTAGATCTTCTGAGAATCGGTCAGATCCGAATGCGAGCCGCAGTGCTGTCCCTCCTTTGAAAAAGAATGTTTTTGGTTTGACGATTCCATAAAATACATATAAAAATCTAATCTGCACATACTCTCGAAGAATAGTGTATGGGTCAATTTCCTGTTTATTTGCAAGAGATATTGCAGTTAATTCGTCTAGCATATGATTTTTTTTGATTCAAGAAATCGTTGAAATTGTCTGATGTGTGTCTGTTTACAGTATTGCTTAAATGTTTTTGAGTGACTAATTGCGAGATCCATTTCATCAAGTGGAAATGAACGTAGTCCTTTTGACATGAAATAGAGCGCGTCAAAGAGCGCTTTTTCTGGGGTGGCAATGAGATATTCCTGCTCTTTCACAAATCCGAAATAGAGATGTGGGGCAATATGGATATACTCATACGTTTTGTTTGTTTCGATAGTGACACTGCGCGAAGTGGTGATAGAGGTAACGACAAATGGGAATTGTTGGAGGATGCCGTAGCGAGACAGAGCTGACTCTAAACTGATATATGATTGTTTGACGAGAAGGTTTGCAAGGACGAAATCGTGTATTTTTGAATCGGTTAATTGATATATCCCTGGTTTTAATCGTTGGATAACTCCTTCCCTCTTGAGACGCTGGAGGAGTTTGTATGCTGTATTTTCATTGGGAATATAAAAGAGTTTTTGGAGATCGTGTTTTGAAAACAGAGGGAGTCCAGATGACTGAAGAACACGGAATACATCTAATTTATTTAACGATGCCATAATTGGTACTAATTTATACCAATTAGTGTATCGTTGTCAAGTGGTCGGTTTCCGTTTGCTTTATACGTCAAACAGTTTCAAGAAACATGTCAAGGACCAATTATAAAACGATCCTTTCATATTGTTTGCTATCCTGTACATAAATGTATAGGATAAATTATCTTGAATACTTTGAAATGTAGAAGTTGTTGTCATACCCAATCATCGAAGTTTCGGCTTTCGTTTTTAAATACCAGAATCCCTAGTATTATGACAAGCGCAGTTGAGATGAGATTACTCGATAAGACCAGGGGACCAGGAGCAGCGTTTCCGAGAAGCGCGTACTGGAAGAGTTGGAAGATGGCGGTAAGCGGATTGAGTCTCCAGAGAAGGTATGCTGAGCGCGGGATGAGATTAAGCGTGTAGACGATTGGTGTCGCGTAGAACCAGAGGATGAGCAAAGCCTGGACAAAAAAGTTGATGTCGCGGAAACGGACGTTGAGCGCACATGTTAAAAGACTAGCTCCAAGAGTAAAAAGGATAAGGAGAAAGAATGCCGGGATGATAAAAAGAACCCGTGGAAAAGTAAGAGTGCCCAAAAATATGAGAGGAATAATGAGTAGCGCCATGGCGAGTACGAGATGGACGAGATTTGACAGGATGATCGAGAGTGGGATGACGCTTCTTGGGAATCGCGCTTTTTTGATAAGGCTGCGTTCGTTCACAATAGATGGAGTAGTCTTGGTAAGAGAGAGCGAAAAAAAGTTCCAGATGAGTAGCCCCGTAAAAAGATAGTAGTTGTAATTTTCTATTCTCTGACGGATAAAAAAGGGAAAG
>JACREM010000019.1 GCA_016218215.1 Candidatus Gottesmanbacteria bacterium
ATGAACAATTGAATAGAAATGCGTTGACGGAGACGAAGTAAGAGACGCTTTGAGACAAAAGAGAGAAGACGGTTGGTGCAAGATCTTCCGATAAAGCGAACCTGAAATACCCTCCCAAGCAGTCAGCCGAATAGTACAAGAGTACTGAGTAGGCGAGACCGGAAGCTTCCGTAATAAAAGCTAGAGTATCACTGCAAAGCACGTACTCAAAATGAAGGTATGTTTACCTCGCTTTGAATCCCGCAGTGTCGGGATTTTTTGTGTTCTAAGAGGTAAACATATGAAACAAGGTGGTAACGTCTTTGAAAGAAGGCCCTTGTAGATTTCTAAGCATGTCTTGGAGATTTACAAGGGCTTTTTTATTGGAAAGAGTCAATAGAAATCGAGTAATTGGTAAGAGTACTAATATACTCAACCCTAAACCTCATTTTCTATACACGGGAAATGGGGAACAGCACATTTACAGACAGGAGTTAAAAATATGACACATAAAATTTTTTGGCCGTGGCATCGTATTCAGGACTTCCTATTTGCCATGTATATGTATTTCAAACCACATTCGGATCGAGGAGTTGTGAAAGCCTCATGGAGCAAATATATGAAAGTAATACTTTCAGAACCGTTACTTTCTTTTTGCTTCGGTTTTCTAACATATAATTTTGCCCACCCAATGCACCTGGGACTCCCATGGAAGATCGGCTTTTCACTTATGATTTGGATTTTCGGAACGATAATAAACAAATTTCACAATGACGACCCTACCACTTATCCCGGAGAATCATACGGAATGCAATGGTGCATCATGGGTCCAATGATAGCTCTATTGTTTTAATCGAAGATAATCTAAACATATTGATATATAGGAGCATAGCTATGAATAAATTGATTGTTCTACTACGACATATCAAGATTTACGCTGATACGGTCATAACCAATGAATATGTAGCGTTTGCTTTAGTATTATTAGTGATTGCTATTGTTGTAGTGATCATCGAGTATCCAATTCTTGCGATGATCCTGCAGCTTACTAAATAAATTTGAAGGAGATCAAAATGAACAACTACACAGATTGCGAATTCGAAGAAGTTGAACCAAAAAAGAAAAAGAAAGGTAAAAAGTCATAACTCCTGAGTGAGTAATAAAATACCCTATCATGATTGGTCGCTTAAAACGCGTAATTGAAGAAAAACTTCAACTACATCCAATCCGCTGATAGGCTCTCTGCCGATACGAGTCGGCACTGATGAGGCCGTTTCTTCGATAAACCGAGGGACACAAAAGGCCGAAAGAGAAAGCTGAGGTGGCAGAGTGGTTAAATGCATCAGACTGTAGATCTGATGTCTGAAATGACTTCGGAGGTTCGAATCCTCCCCTCAGCACCCTTCGGTGCTCACGCTTTGCGTTAGCTCTCAGGGCAAGCAATGATACGTTATGAATAAAACTGACATTGAAAAAATAATTCGAAATGAGCCTCTCTTCGAGGGGAATATTTCCATGAAAAACATTTGGAATGAAAATATTTCGACCAGGAATCTTATGGTTGGAGCCGGATTTTGCACCTCGAGCATGACTTCTCAGGGAATACCTTTTGACATTCTCTCATTTTTTCTCATACCAGAACTTTTGAGAAGAGAGGGAATTATACATAATACTATTTTCCTCATAGCAGACAGCCACGCTGAGACAAATACCTTTATGTCCCATTTCCAAGTAATGAAACTTTCACACAAAATGGAATCCACAGCCTTTTCTATTATTCGAAACTTGAGACTGAAAAATTTTCATGTTGTTCGAGCTACTGCTATACGAAAAGAGTCATCTTTTCAAGATACCTTAAGCTCAATTCCTCATATGGAAAATCAATACCTGCGAGAAGAAGTTTCTGATTTACTATGGATGAATAGACATAAAGATGTTGGATGGAAACTCGGATGGACTATGTCTAACTCCGATATTCCACTTGGACATGATGAGCGGTTTTTTGATATTGAAGCAAAACAGATTTGCGGAAACACAATGAATTTCTTATACATATCTGCCGGAAGAACGTTTGCCACAGTAAAGCCAAAAGCATCACCATACATATCGACAGCAAATGCAGATCGCATAGTCCTATCGGGTGATGAAAATGTGAAAGCAAAAATAGAAAGCGCAGATAACAAAAATGAACATGTAATAGCGGCAATGAATCATCTGGAGCGGATCATTCGTCTCTTTGAAAAACTTATTATTCGAATACCAGCACAGACGCTTGAGGAAAAAATCGAGTTCATACTCGCAATTACTACTCAAGATATATAAGTCTATGGTATATTGAAGGAGGCACGCCTACGTTTCTCTTAAGTCTTTTCACTACTATTTGTAGACGACTTAAGGAGCACGTTCGCGGCGTGTAAACACATATGGACGCAATAGATCAATTATTAACAAGGGGAGTCGATACCATTTACCCAAGTCGTGAGACGCTTGAAAAAGTACTTCGATCCGGGAAAAAAATTACCCTATATCAGGGTTTTGATCCTACTGGAACACGACTGCATATTGGTCATTCTGTAGCCATACGCAAACTTCGTCAATTTCAGGATCTAGGACACAAGGTTATATTTCTCATCGGCGATTTTACTGCAATGATTGGCGACCCATCCGGAAAGGCACAGGCCAGACCGATACTTACCCACGAACAGGTTTTAGAAAATGCAAAAGAATACAAGCGACAAGTTACTAAAATTCTAAAATTTGATGGTGACAATCCGGTTGAAATAAAATTCAATAATGACTGGCTATCAAAGCTCACATTGGCTGATGTTATTAATCTCGCGAGCCACTTTACCGTGCAGCAGATGATTGAACGAGACATGTTTCAGGTTCGTATAAAAAACCATGATGAAATTAGCCTCCATGAATTTCTCTACCCTCTCATGGTGGGGTACGACTCTGTGGCGATGAATGTCGATCTAGAACTCGGAGGAACTGATCAGACGTTTAACATGCTCGGTGGAAGAAAACTTGTATCTCAGATGCTTCATAAAGAAAAATTTGTTATGACTGTTCCTCTTCTAACAGACTCAAAAGGAGTCAAGATCGGAAAAACAGAAGGCAATGTCATAGGGCTAACTGATCCTGCAAATGATTTTTACACTAAAATCATGTCACTTGGCGATGATGCTATCGTTCCGTGTTTTACGCTTCTTACTGATTTTTCAAATGAGGATATCGCCCATCTTAAGGAGCTAATCGAAAGCGGAGAGAATCCTATGCGTCACAAGAAAAAACTGGCGTTTGAACTGACAAAGATGCTTAACTCAGAAGAAGAAGCTCTCAAGGCTCAGGAAGAGTTTGAAACCCGTTCACAAAAAGGAGACCTGGCGCACGCAGATCTTCCGACTCTGAAAATAGATGTGTCACAAAAGCCAGATCAGCTCTCATCTTTTCTTGTCACGTTCAAACTTGCTTCTAGTAAATCCGAAGCAAAAAGACTCATCGAGCAAAAAGCGGTCGAGTGGAATGGAGAAGTGATAGCAAAAGATGGGCTGTCCCCAAAACCGTCAAGCGGTGATATAATAAAAGTCGGAAAGAAAAAGTATTTAAAACTTATATAAATATGAACTTTTTTCGAAAACACGAAAAATTCTGGAAGGTAGTGGTCGTCATCTCGTCGATAGCACTTGTCGCAAGCTCAATCGTTCCATTCTTAACTCTTCGATAAACAAACGCTATGGTAGCCAGTACACGGTCACTTGAGATGCCGGTACAATATATACCAAGAGTAGGTCCTGCAATGGCCAAGGGACTCCTACGGCTTGGCATACACACTGTACGCGATCTGCTGTTATATCCTCCTTTCCGATATAACGATTTTTCCCTCTGTCCTCCTATCCAAAGCCTCAGGCCCGGTGAAATAGTCACAATTCAGGGTACTGTCGTATCGTTTGAAAATGTCTTTACCAAATCCTACAAAAAACTTGCACGAGCCCGGATCCAGGATAAAAGCGGAATTCTCACCGTCATCTGGTTCAATCAACTCTATCTTTCAAAGATTATCACCGTCGGATCTATGATTCAGCTTTCGGGAAAAGTAGATTGGTTCGGTCATGAACTTTCGATGCAATCACCTGAATATGAAATAGTAAGCAACGACAAGGAAACACTTCACACCGGAAGAATAGTCCCGGTATACCCTGAAACTCATGGTGTCTCGTCGAAATGGCTTCGTGGCCGTATGCGCTTTGCTCTTACTGAATATGACGATCTCCTCGAAGACACGCTTCCAGATGTCATCCGGTCACGCTACGCTTTCCCAAGATTAGCACAAACCCTCGAATCGATTCACTTTCCAACATCGCTTGCAAAGGCTGAAGATGCACGAAAACACCTCGCGTTTCTAGAAATATTCTTTCTAGTTCTCAGAAGTAACTATACTCGTGCAAAATGGATACAGACAAAACACTCGCCGATTCTCTCACTCTCAGACGAAGATAAAGAATCATTTCTTTCATTTCTTCCGTTTACTCTCACCTCCGATCAACAAAACGCATCTGCGGAAATACTTCAGGATCTTGGACGATCTGTCCCCATGAATAGGCTCCTGATCGGCGACGTAGGTAGCGGCAAAACCGTAGTCGCTGCTTTTGCCTGCTTTGCTTCGTATAAAAATGGATACAAATCTGTCATCATGGCGCCGACACAGATACTGGCAGAACAACATTTTAATTCACTTCAGGAAATTTTTCGAAAAACTACTATAAAAATAGGGCTTGTCACAAGCAAAAGCAAAAAATCCGATGATCTATCTGCATTTGACATACTTGTCGGTACTCATGCGCTACTGACCAAGGAGCGTGAATTTTCCAAACTCGGGCTCATCGTCATCGACGAACAGCATCGATTTGGTGTACGACAGCGACAACTATTAGAAGAAAAGGAAAAAAGCCACACGCCGCACATACTGACTATGACGGCGACCCCAATACCACGAACCATCACGCTTACCGTGTATGGAAATCTCGACGTATCTATTCTTTCGTCTCTGCCTGTCGGACGAGTACGGGTAAAAACATGGCTAGTGGGAAACGAGAAACGGGAAAACGCATACAAGTGGGCGCGAAACCACATAAAAAATGAACATGGACAGATCTTTATCGTTTGCCCGTTTATAGAAGAAAGTGAATCCATGGCGACCGTAAAAGCCGCAGAAAGTGAATTTTTACGACTCAAAAATACAGTATTCAGAGAATATAATATCGGTCTTCTGCATGGCAAACAAAAAGCAGATGAGAAGAAGAAAACGCTCGAGGATTTTCGAAACAGAAAACTCGACATCCTCGTAACGACGCCTGTCGTTGAGGTGGGCATAGACATACCAGGTGCTACCGTTATGATCATAGAAGCCGCGGAGAGATTTGGACTCTCTCAGCTTCACCAATTGCGCGGTCGCGTCGGTCGGGGCATGAAACAATCATACTGCTATCTCTTTTCCGAAAGCCTTGATGAAACTTCAAAAATCAGACTCAAAACACTTGAAACGGTGTATAGCGGCCCGGAGCTTTCCGAAATAGACCTCTCGATTCGTGGACCGGGCGAAATGTACGGCTTAAAACAGCATGGCATACCGCTCTTTCACTTTGCGCGCCTCTCCGATCAAACTATCATGGCAAGCGCACAAAAAGAAGTGCGCACCCTTATAGAAAAAGACCCCGAACTTAAAGATTTTCCCCACTTGAGGATACGTATGGAAAAAGCTACAATAGAACCATCGATTGCACAAAACTAGATCTCGTGCTCATCGTGTATCTTAATCATGTGCTAATCTCATAGTATGGCTCCATTACCAAAACGAAGACACAGCACGAGGAGAGGCGGCAAACGCAAAGCGTCTATAAAGCTTTCTCTTTTTGGGCTTATGAAATGCGTATCCTGCGGCGCATGGAAGATGCCGCACCGAGTGTGCAAAAAATGCGGCATGTATAACGGTAAGACTTTAGGAAAAATCAAAAAAATAAAGAAAGCAAAAAAATAAAATCCTGTGTCACGTGACATTCCTATAGTAAGGGATAGCACCTGATGCATGATTTTTGATACGAATGAAAACTTCAAGAGATCCACGTCACCAAAAGCGAAGAAGCATCGTCCAAAAGCTTTTCTCCTATAGTTTTGACCAAACTCAAACGGATGAGAATATCTCTGATATTCTCTCGAAGCTTTCGGAAATAGATAAAAAAATCACCCTCGCCGCACCTGAGTGGCCGATCGATAAGATAGCTAAAATAGATCTCGCTGTACTTCGTAACGCCATCTACGAGCTCACCCGCGAGTCACCTGAACCCGAGAAAGTCATCATCGACGAAGCGGTAGAGCTTTCAAAGGAATTTGGCAACGACAAAAGTTCGAGTTTTATAAATGGCGTTCTAGGAACGATAGTCAAAAAAACACTATGACCTTCGAAGCACTTCAAAAAACTATCTCTGTCACGTTTGCCGACCAGGAGCTTTTAAAGCAGGCTTTTATTCACCGATCATACCTTAATGAAGCGCGAAGTATAAAGGAGTCAAACGAACGCCTGGAATTTCTGGGGGATGCAATACTTTCTTTTCTCACATCGCAATTTCTGTACAAAACCTACCCGCTATACCCGGAAGGAAAACTGACCAACATACGCTCAAGTCTTGTCAATACCAAATCTCTGGGAACCGCCTCGGCGTCTCTTTCCCTTGGAGATCTGTTGTTTTTAAGTAAGGGCGAACAGGAATCCGGAGGCAGGACCAACCAGTCGCTTCTGGCAGATTGTTTTGAAGCGCTTTTAGGCGCTCTATACCTGGACCAGGGGATAGTTGCTGCACAAAATTTTCTTGAGAAACACCTTTTTCCAAACACAGAAGAGATAATTTCTAATAAAAAATATGTAGATTTTAAAAGCCACCTTCAGGAGGTTATACAAGAAAAAACCCGCGTTTCCCCGACGTACGTGGTCATAAAAAGCGAAGGACCAGACCATGCTAAAACGTTCTGGGTCGAGGTACGTGCAGAAGAGAGACTCCTGGGAAGCGGAGAAGGTAAAAGCAAACAGGAAGCGGAGCAGAATGCGGCCTCAGACGCGCTAAGCGCGCTTGAGAAGCTATCAGCTTCATGATATACTTACATTTATGCTAAAAATTCGACTCTCGCAGACGGGGACTACAAACCGAAAAGCGTACAAAATTATTGCCATAGAAGAAGGAAAGAGGCGCGAGGGAAAACCGGTAGAAGTCCTCGGCACATACAATCCACTGGTAAAACCACCTGTACTTACACTTAACCGAGAGCGAGTCTCGTATTGGAAAAGCATGGGAGCACAAGTATCCCCTGGAGCGCAAAAGCTTCTCTCATAATGACCATGAAAGAGACACTTATCTTTATCCTCCAGTCTCTCGTAGACGTACCGACGAACCTTTCCGTGACAGAAACCCAGCAGGAAGGAAAAATTATCCTCTCTATCAAAGCAGATCCCTCGGATATCGGGAAAATAATTGGCAAAAGCGGCCGGATTATTCGTGCTATACGTGATCTGATAAAAATCATTGCAGTCAAACACAATCAGTACGTTGATGTCGTTATCACTGAAAACGACGAGCCTCAATCCTAAAACCTTTCTTCTTGTAGGGAATGAAAGAGAAAAATATGACCATAACAGTCATTTCATTGTTCCCCGAGATGTTTACGCCGCTTCTCTCTCTTTCTATCCTCGGCCGGGCCCAAAAAAAGAATTTCGTGAATATCAAACTTGTCAATCTTCGGGATTATGCAACAGATAAACATAAATCTGTCGATGATACGCCGTACGGTGGAGGAGTGGGCATGATACTTCGAGTCGATGTCGTAGACCGGGCGATCTCAGAAGTACTGAAAAGGTCAAAAAATCTAAAATCATGGTCGATACTTCTTGACCCTCAGGGAACGACATATACGCAAAAAAAAGCAAAAAGCCTTACAAAATATGAACACCTCATTCTGCTGTGTGGCCATTATGAAGGAGTAGACGAACGTATTCGATCGCTCTTTGATGAAGAAATATCTCTTGGCGACTTTATCCTAACCGGCGGAGAAATTCCTGCAATGGCGATAGTAGATAGCATCGTGCGTCTTTTACCCGGTGTGCTTGAAAAAGAAAACGTAACAGAAAATGAATCGTTTTCCCTGCGATCTTCTGATTCCAACGGATCACTTCTTGAATATCCGCACTATACAAAACCATCAGAATACAAAGGGCTAAAGGTACCAGAGATACTGTTAAACGGACATCATAAGCATATCGAAGAGTGGAGAGGTCAACAATCCATGGAGAGGACAAAAAAAAGACGGCCTGATCTCCTCAAGACGAGTCATGAATCATGAGTCATGCGGCATGATATATATGCGAATCACTGTCCGAAGGGATTGACTTTCGGTTCATAGACTGTTGGCGTCAAAGGCGCCGATACTGTCTCTGCGAGCCAAGGGTATACGGATATTTTTTTCAGAAGATCCTCGTCATCACCTGAAAGCAACTGAAGTTTTGCCGCCACTCCCGGGATAGTCGTAGGGAGAGGGAAGTAAAACGCATCGGCACCCACACGCATCTGACCACTGGATTCATTTTGAAACGTCAGATCAAAAAAACGTACGCGAAAAAACCTTCGGACAGATACTATTTCACTTAGGAATGATCGAAGGTCTGCATATCCACCTTTGAGCATAACGGTAAACCCTATAAGCGGGGCGCCTATTGTCTTATCCTCTTTCACTTGTCTTTTAGCTGAATCAGATGATATCGCTTGATTGCTATCAAGTGAAAGATCCTCAAGCGACACTTTAGAACGGGACACAAGTATTTCTATAGCGTCAAATAGTGAAGGTATCTGCTTATCAGATGGTACCGCACTCGTTGCAAGAGTCAATTTTGAACGCAAATCTTCTTCGCTCATCGAGTGCAGAGAATCAGTTTTTAGAGCGAGTGCCGATACCTCATCCTGAAGGGTCTTATTTTCATGAAAAAGAGCAATGGTTGTTTTAAACGAAGGAATGACGCCAACAAATAGCGCGATGACAGAAAACAAAAGTATCCCGACTGAAATAACGGCTTTTTGATACTGTATAAATAATTTCTGCAGATCTTTCATAGTTATAATACCGGAACAAAAGATACGGTAAACAGTACGTCGTTTGATTTTCCGAATTGAAAAGATGTAAGGTCCGGCCCTTTAAATTTTCCCTCTTTTGTCAGAGCAATAATAGCATTGGCCATATCAATGGTCTCTTCTATACTCGATGCACGAATAGTAATACGCGTTTTCCCGGTCTCATCTACGGAAACATTTGTCAGCTTCCCAGGCGGCGCCACGATACCGATAGAATCCAGAAGCAACGCATAGGGTTTACGTACTTTTAATACTTTCGCGGTCATGACCATGCGCTCTTTTATAGCAGATTGAAGTCCTTCTTTGACTGAGTTATTGATAATCTCGTTTGAATATTCATCTTTTTTAGCTGTAAGCGCATCGTGCTCAAATCTGAGATAAAAAAATGCGGCGCTCACACATATGCCCACGACGCACAAAACCATAACTGAGGCAATAGCGAACCGATTCAGCGAAGCTTCAACACCTTGTGGCAGCACGCTTGCAGTAGCTTTGCTTTTTAATAAATTTATGGATCCGAGGGTAGGCATAGTATATTTGATCTCATCACACGTGACGCAATGCGAGTCCGACCGCAACAGTAAATGTTGGTCCCTGTGCGTCTAGCACCAAAAAGCGTGAATCGCGCTTTATGCCGATGAAAGGATTTGCAATTTGGGTTTCAATACCAAGCTGTTCGGCCATATATACGACAATACCGGGCAATCTCGCTGTCCCTCCGCTTAAAAGCACTACTTGTACACGTTCTTCCTTGTACCTCTCCTGAAAAAATGCAATCGCGCGCTTCATTTCACCGACAATCGTATCCATGATTGGTTTTGTCGCGCCAACAATTTTCCCTTCCAGTTTATCCTTTTCAAGCCCATACGTGCGCTTAAATTCTTCCGCCTGATGCTGTTCAAACCCAAACCCCTGGGAGAGCGCGCGCGACAACGCCTCGCCACCAGCGCTAATTGACCGTGTAAATGCTAGTGTCCCGTTTCGGACTATAGCCATATCCGATGTTTGCGCTCCAAGCGAAAGAATAATGGCATTCTTGACACTTGTGATGGTTCTGGCCATTGCTCGCGTTGCCGCTAAAATCTCAGTTTCTGCAACTGAGACGGTGAGATCCGAAAGCTCGAGAATCTGTACATATTTTTCGATGAGTATCTTTGGACTCGCAACAAGAAGCACATCCATCATCTCTCCAGTATCCGTAACACTTCCTCCTGTTTTTGACGAAGACTGAAGCAATGAATAATCCAAGCTTACCTGATCAAGCGGCAGTGGGACGTACTGTTCCGCTTCCCATTGGATTGCGGACGCAAGTTCGCGCTCCGAAAGTTTTGGCATCTGAATAACCCGGGTAAACACCTGGGATTCCGGAAGTGCAATGTTTACTACACGATTTGAAACAACTGCATCGGAAAACAATTTTTTTATGGCGACCGCGACCGCTTCTTTGTCTTTGGTGTCGTTAGACGACATGATTTTCACCGGTGTCGGGACGAGCCCAGCGGCATGAAGAGTATACACCCCCTTGTCTTCAAGCAGCTCGATAAGCTTTATCGAATGAGATCCGATGTCTAAACCAATCGTGGAATTCATACCTTAATGTCCAAATGAACTCTGACTATAAATAGAGGAATCAAAAATAGAAGAAGGAGCTTTGTATTGTTGGTACACGATGATTTTTCGTGATATTCCCGTTGCGGTCGTACCCGTTGATTCAACCTGATTTCCTTGCTTTGGCAGTATAAAATTACCCGGATCTATAGCAAATCGTGCATCGGAGTATCGGGGGGTGAGACGAAGAGCAAGGAGCGTATCTGTGCCAAGAATTCCCAGGGTGGAAAAATCGACAGTAGAAGTATAGTAACTTGCTATTCCGCATCCAGGCGTAGATATTCCCAAACCCGTAAATTTATTTGTTCCAAAGCGAGAGAGATCAGGATCCAGTGCACTTTTGCCTACAAGATATGAAGCGCCTCGTTTATACAGTACTGTCACTTCTAACGCGGGAGTTACGGCCTCACTCGACCAGCAGATACCAATCGTCGTACCCAAGTAAGCTGGAGATTCATTAAGCGTTCCATCTGCGTTATGATTTGTAAGCCACACTGTTTCCGTCGTTCCGCGTACGGTTTTTTTCGGTAACTGATAGACGCTCGCAGCCCCGGCTACCATGCTGACATTCACGCTGTATGTAAGCCCAGGCGACAACACCTGAACTGTAGTCGTCCCAAGGCCGCTTTTCAGTGCATCTTCTATCCCTGCTTCAGCCGCATTAAATGCCCGGGCTGACTCTTCAAGGCTTGCGCTCATATTTGCATCCTGGGTACCCCGACCTATAAGAGAAAGTGCTATCGTAACCGCAACCGATAACACAAGGAGTGTAATGAGAAGCACCTGCCCTGAAGATGATTTTCCATATGTACTCATACTATTTTAGTATATAGATATTTATACCTGTCATGCAAGCGTCACGGCGCCACCTCTTGCCACGTGATCGGGAGCTCTCTCATGCTGTCCGGCATATTGAAGAGGAGCGCGGGGTTGTAGGTAAAAAGCTCTGCTGATACGTTGCTATTCTGCCCGACACTTTCGAGATCCCGCTGGAGTGAAAAATTCCCTGCGACAAACGTCCCTTTGCCGACGAACCGCTCGGTCCCCGCATTGGTCGATGTGCCGGTAGCGAAGGTTCCTGCGGGACTCGTGATATACACACCCTCGACTGCAGGAGTACTCGAAGAATAGAGTCCGCCGACAGTGGGGGAGATAGAGATG
>JACREM010000018.1 GCA_016218215.1 Candidatus Gottesmanbacteria bacterium
CTTTCACTTTCCCATCGTACACGTGTTTCAAAAATTCTATCTGAAGGTCATGTTCAATTGGAAGCATTCGTCGAGCAAGCGACTCAGCCGTATCTCCGGTGATGATTTCAATTTTTCGTCTTGCAACGACCTCGCCTTCATCAAACTGTTCTGTGACCCGATGAATCGATGCTTCTGACGGAAATATTCTGCCTAATAATCGCTGAAATTCCAGAACTGATGCATGTGCAGCTTTTCCAAAAATTCCTTTTCCACCAAAATGAAGAGGCATTCCATCCGAGCCTCTATTTTCCGGATCAAGAGGTGCCGGATGTTGATTGTATATTCTTCCTTCGAATTTTTCGATAACAGACAAAGGCGTTTTTGATAGCCATCCATTCTGTGAAATAACATCGGGATGAAATTTATCAAAAATTGCAAATAATTCTTTGCCATCAGAAGAAATAGGCCGCGTCACTACAACTGCTGGCACACCGAGTTTTTTTGCTTTTACAAGTCCTTCACAGACTCTATCCGAAATCACAACAACCGGTAGTATTTTCCCAAATAGTGGCCCGTCTTTTTTACTCGCCTGTACTATAGCTTCCATTGTCGTTCCGCTGCCCGAAATAAATATCGCAAGGCGAATCGGACGTTCAATCTTTATCCTATTTCCGCTCATATGACAATCGGCAGTAAATTATTTGTAAGACCGATTTGAGACGTCGATGTTATATGCATATCTTGATGCTGTTTTATGAAAGATTTAATTGGTTTTCTTTTTTGGAGAGCATGGCCAAATTCATCTATCGGAAATGCGTTTCCGAGCATGCATCCCATACAAAACCCCCGCGCGTACGGGTCTCCTGTCAGCGCTTCTTTTAAACCCACAGGACTTAAATACGCAAGTGACTCAGCGCTTAAGGCTTTACAAATTTTCTGGGTATCGCCTTCATATGTTGCGGCAATAAGTTCTTCGCGGGTCCTTGTGTTTACTCCCAGATGACAGGGTTTATCTATAGCAGGACTGAGCACACGAAGATGAACGTGTGTTACATGAAAATAATTTTTCAATAAATACACGAGTCCTTTTGCTATATTTCCGCGAACGATGGAATCATCTACGAGTACCACGCGTTTTCCTTTGAGTGTTTGTTTATCAAAAATAAAATGATCCAGCACTTTCTGATATATTTTGTCAATTCTAGCACTCATAAACGTCCGCTGTTCTGAAAGAGAATCAGACTTATCAGTGATCGCCTGATAATACGGGATACCCAAAGTCCTGGCATAACTTATCCCCCCTTCTATCCCTGTGCCCGGTACGCCAATGACCATATCCACATCATTTCGGGTAAGCGGCGCTTCCCGTGCAAGAATTTTCCCCGAGCGTTTTCGTGCATCACTCACACTTATGGAACGTGCAATTTCTCTGGGCCTTGAACGCGGAAGATGAGCTATACTCTCACCATTTTGTATATACACATTTTCAAAAATACAAAGCGCTCTCTTGGCGTATTTCGTTTTCTGTACGACCGTAAGTCCCTCGGAACCAATCTTTGCTATGGTGCCGGGTATGACTTCAAAATAATCTTTCACACCCATAGCAAGAAGTGCACTTGTCTCGCTTGCCACAACCCAGACAGTCTCCTCCTTTAAAGCGTCATAAATGTGTCCGTACACCAATGGACGGATCCCTAAAGAATCCCGTGCTACATAAAGCGAATCTTTCGTTCCAATGACCAGACTCCACGCGCCTCGCTTCTTTTCTAGTGTTTTGGAAATTCTTTCTTCCCACGTCGTTCCTTCTGCCTCGGAAAGTTCTTGGGCAAATAGGGCGGTATCGCTCAGATCTGACATATTTTTTTTTGAAGAATCACGGGAAAATTGACCATTATGAGCAAGAGCAAAAGTTTCCCCTGTACCTTTATACACTCGAACAAATGGTTGGACGTTATCCGAATGAAAGCCACCATTTGTCCCATACCGAACCTGATATACCCAAAGTTTGGCAGATACCGTGGTATACTCATCGACAATTTTTTTCGAAAATACTTCTTTTACCATCCCCTCGCCCTTATATGAATATGTTTTTCCATTCTCATCCTCTGCCCAAAAACCCGCACCGTCATACCCTCTGGTTTGAAGTGTATGAATGCCGGATAGCCCAATAGAAAATAATCGAGTATCCTTTGTTGCGAACATGCCAACTATGCCGCAATGATCATGCAGCGGAGTTTTATCTGTATGTGTAATATTTTCTTTTTCCGTGTGAAATACTAAATCCATAAAAAATCCCGCTCAAACGCGGGAACTTTTCTACACAAAAACAACTCCAATAAAAATATATGCCTGAAAGTTCATAGTATGTTTTCCGTACGGCCCACGGATATTTCGCTGTAATAATTTCACGGTACCCTACTGATATATGACTGTCAAGTTGCAAGATGCTCTGCTACCTTCACGACCGGAAGTTCTCCGACATAAATAAAATCTTTTATTGACGTAAACTGTTCGCCCTGTCGTAAAACTGCTACAGACGCAACAACAGTTGCACCGATTTTTTCCATAAGCACATGCAAAAGATTCATGGTCATACCCGTAGACACTACATCGTCCATGACGACAACTTTTTTATCCTGAAGTAATATTGCATCAGACCCATTGATGATAAGAGGATGGACGTGCTTCGGAAAATTGGCAGGAGGCCTGAGAATCATAGGATCTACCATATATGGCTTTACACGTTTGCGGCAGACGACAAACCGTTTATGTCCGAGTCGTTTAGCGATGCCATGGACCAGAGGTACGACTTTCACACCACCGGCTACAAGATAATCAAAAGACAGCGCGGATAATTTTTGTGTGTATGCATCTGCAAGTACATCAACGAGCTCTATGTCTCCAAGGAGCGAAAAATTTGCAAGTTTTGTCTGCCTGCTTGTATGCACAAGCGGCAATTTTCTCGTGAGTCCGTATAAATTGAGCGTGTAATATTCCACAGGAGAGATTACAAAATTTGATACGACACTATTGTCTGTCCGTTTTCTTCAACTACTGACACAATGGTAATTTTCCCGACTTCCTTAGTATTTGCAACTTGCGTCCCTCCATCGGCTACCGAGCCAATTCCTTCAAGTGTCAGTTTTCGAAGCTGCTTATTCGTCGGAAGTCCTGGCTGTAGATAGATCGCGTCGGCAGTAATTTCCTCTAGCGTACCAAGTGAGGTCGTAAGCGGGAGTGATTTTATTACGAGCTCATTGCTTTTTTCTTCAAGTTCGCGGGTTATATCTTTCCCAAGCGTTCCCATATATATAATGTAGGGCTTCTTCCCATGGTCACCCTTGGAGGGTACGAGCAGTTTTGGCGAGTATCCGAGGAGGTACATCGCAAAGTCGACGACGTGTCC
>JACREM010000021.1 GCA_016218215.1 Candidatus Gottesmanbacteria bacterium
GCACAATATTGAATACTGAATGTTGAATTACGAATACTGTATACTATTATGAGTATGAGTAAAATTCTTAGAATTCTCTTATTTTCTGTATTTTTACTCTCGTTTGCCACTTCGATTTTTGCCTCTTCGGATCAGGCGTATAAAGATTATATTTTTCAATTTGATACATACCGTACAAAAAACGCTGAGTTTCTGGTTGCCAAAAACGAATATGAAAAGTTCAAAAGTTTATCAAGCGAGACCGGCGCACTAGACAAGACAAAACTCATGCTCTCACAAAGGGACCAACTTCTACGGGCATATCTGCTGCTTTTAAACGAAAAACTCAACGAAACAAAAGGCATGAATACAACAGACCGAAATCTCTACCAGACGCTTATCGCAAATGAAGTTATGTTTCTACAAAAACACTCTACCATCGTAACATCCATCGGCTCGCTTCAGGATGCCTCTAATGTCTCTTCTGAACTCGAGTCGCATTATGGCGTCCTACAATCATCCATAAGGCAAACGATCCTCGGCATCTCTGTCGGAGTTCTTTTGGAGCTCAAAAGCCAGCTTGACGACGTACTCAATCGCACACAGGTGCTTATCAACACAAACAGAGGGATATTTCTCCCTCAAAAACAAGCAACTGTCGACCGGTGGCTTCTGCAGATCGATGATAAACGGATACTTTTCCAGCAAAAAATTGATTCGATCCTGGCTGTGAGCGCAAAGTTTCGCGGCTCAAGCTCGATTATTGAAATGGACAGAACGTTTCAGGAACAAAAAAGCCAGATACTTGAAGCCAAACAGTATCTTATAGAAGCCCAATCCTATATAAAAGAAGTCATGACGACACTCAAGTATCAAAATTGACTATGGAAGAAATAAAAACACAACCAATAGGACAGATAGCACCAGAAGCGATTCCCGAAGCATCTGGTGTACCCGAGCCAGAAACTCCTCTTGTGTACACACTTCCGTGGTACGAAAAATATAGGTCGATTCTTATCATTGCCGCGGTCGTAGCAACCGTTGTCGCAGGATCATTCGTATTTCAAATTGCGTCTCCTAAAAAAATCTCAGTACTCCCTACGCCAACCCCGACTCCGTACCCGACACCCACGCCTGATCGTAAACTTTCTCCACTCTCAGGGCTTCAGGAGTTTCGTAATCTGGATGCCTTAGTCTCATCGTTTTCTGCTCATCTAGACTCAGTGACGCTCGACGACCCGAGCCTCGTCCCACCGACCCTCAGTCTACCCCTAGGCTTTCAAAACTAAATCCTCTATGGTAAACTGCTCCATATGACAATCGCTATTTCCCGAAAAGATGATCACACAATAGAATTGACTCTCACCATTCCCTGGGCGACGATTAAAACTGCCTATGAAGATGTTGTGACACACGCGTTAGAAACCATAGAAGTCCCAGGATTTAGAAAAGGCAAGGCTCCTCGAAAAATAGCTGAAGAGAAACTGGACAGATCCAGCGTGTATGAAGAGGTAGTAAAAAAAGTCATCCCCGAAGCGTATAACGAAGCCATAACAAATGAAAAAATTCGCCCGATCGTCAACCCTCAGATAGAACTCCACGATGCAAAAGAGGAGAAAGATTGGGTTATAAAATTGACAACATGTGAGAAACCAAGCGTGACTCTCGGCGAGTATAAAAAGGCAATACAGGATGTAAAAGCATCTGTTGAGAATAAAATCTGGACTCCCGGCACAGAACCAAAAGATGAAAAGAAAGAGGAAAAACCAAAAGTGACGCTGGATATGATTTTGAAAGCTCTGTTTGGACAGATAAAAATCTCATTACCGAGCATCCTTTTACAGCAAGAAGTCAATAGGCTCCTGTCTGAGCTCATCGACCAGACAAAAAAACTTGGCCTGACAGTGGAGCAATACCTCGCCTCGACCCAAAGAAACGCGGAATCTATAAAAGACGAGTATGAAGATCAGGCAAAAAGAACGCTTTCTCTTGAATTTGCACTCGAAGAGATTGCTGACAAAGAAGGTATCTTTGTCTCTGACGATGACATAGAAACGGTATTAAAAACCGCAAAAAACGATGAAGAGCGAAAGGCGCTCGAGAAAGATAAATATTACCTTTCTTCGATACTACGACGGCAGAAGACTCTTGACTTCCTGTCCGCGCTATAATAAGAATAAAACGTATTGATCCCCTGCCAAACCTATAGTAAAATAGACGTATGTTTCAACAATACCAGACCAAAAAGCCGCAAAACAAGCGTAATAATGCCACAATCCTTGAATCTCTTCGGGATATAGGTGGTGGTGTCGGAAAAACAATAACAAAAGACATTGCGGGTAAAGTGGCTCAGGACGCCTTCGCATCGCTTTTTGGCTCCATGCCTAAATCAGGTGAATTTGGGAATAAAAGGCAGGTAGAATTCCCACATGCAGAACGACCTTTCGGATCCCAAAAAACCCCTGAATTTAACCGGGGTGCTATGATTCACGCTGATCAATTAAGAATCAAACAGGAACTTGATGCAGTGAGGGGAGAGTTAAAGGCCTTATCCGCGACAATAAAACAATTTAGCCTGGAAGTGGATAAAGCAATCCGAGACGAACCGATAGAGCCCGGAATATACCACGTAAACTTTTACCAGAGACTTCGATCCCTTCTTATGCTCCTTCGCGAACAGATAGATGACAGCAGGACGTGGCTTATGATTTCCTCTGGACGCAAGAAAAAGAAACAATACTGGGGCCTCTACAAAAAACATGGCACGAAATTTGGACTCTCCTCAGAGCGAACCATGGCCACACAGACAGGCTGATGGAAAATCCTCAAATGCCACAAATAATCAAATACTCGAATATTTGGTACAATATGAGCGCGGCCGGTTAGCTCAGTTGGTTAGAGCGTTGCATTCACATTGCAAAAGTCAGGGGTTCGAGTCCCTTACCGGCCACTCATGGAAGTGCTCTTTCTTATTCTAAATCTCTGTTTTGCCCTTTTTGTCTTTTTTCTGACGATTGCGTTTATCACCGGCGCGCCATTTGTCCCATCTACCAGCGCATCCTCGTCCGCTCTTCTTCGACTTGCTCATATAAAACCAAACATGAAAGTCTATGACCTGGGTTCCGGCGACGGTAGGCTTTTGTTTGAAGCAGCAAGACTCGGAGCCGTAGCATATGGCATAGAAATAAACCCGCTTCTTGTCCTTTATACAAAACTTCGGATAGTATTTTCGCCATACCGATCCCGCATCAGGGTACAATGGGGAAATTTTTGGAATGCGAATCTGAATAATGCTGACGTGGTCTGCATTTATCTTCTCCCGTGGCGCATGGAAAAACTTGAGAAGCTTTTACTAACGAGAGCAAGAAAAGGAACAATTATTGTCTCTAACAGCTTTGTTTTTCCTCACTTAGAACAGACAGGTCATGACGAGCTGACTCATTCATACGCATTTAAAACGTGAATACCAAAGTGATATACTATGTTCATGGAATTTGACGGACAGCAGACAGACGAAAAAATACTCCACACGATCGTTCCTCACGCAATTTCTCTTATTCTTCGGGTTGGCCAAAGTATAGCGGGTGGATTATTGTTCCTTTTTGTGGCCGTGATGATCTCGACAGTTCTCTCTGCCTTTAGCGTCGTTATCATCGTGGCAGGCGTTCTTCTTGCAATCGTAATTGCCATAGGAGGGATAGCCTGGTCTCTTTTTTCTTATAAAAACTCAAAAACGTATATCACCGATAGACGTATCATACGATTTGACAGAGTAAATCCGCTCCTTGTCACAAAACGCTCTCTCTTTTGGAATGAAGTACTCAAGGCAAAGGGGTATAGTCCGGGTTTTTTCATGCGGCTACTTGGCATTGGTGCCCTCCAGATAGAACCGCAGACGACTCTGGGAGAAGACGTGCATGTACCGTTTGTCACTTTGTATGAAGATTTGGCAAATTATATAGACAAAATCCTCTTTACCTATAAAAATCAACCTTCCGGCGTACCCTCGATTAAGCCATTTGTTCCGAAACCGAAGGGGAAGAGGGATTCATAACGCATGACCGCTTCGCTCGCTTGAATTGCTTGAGACGCAATTACATTCATCACTTGCGCACTGAAAAATTCGTGATATACTACATATATTCTCGATCGACTCATAAAGTGTGTCGGGCATGAGACATCACCAACCTCAAAGAGAATCGTATCGTTTGCGTAAAGACGATAAATTAAGAACCGTTTTTTCGTTTGCGCTGGAACCTCTCAGACAACAATCTGAGGCACAAATGAAAGGACGGTTTTTATTGTAAGAAAAATGTATGAAAAACGATTCTGACTATCTAAACAATCTGCGCCATTCATGCGCGCATTTGCTGGCAAAAGCAGTGCTTGAGCTCTACCCAGGCGCTCATAATGCCATCGGGCCATCCATAGAACACGGCTTTTACCAGGATTTTGACATGGGGTCTCATGTCGTTTCCGAGTCGGACCTGCCAAAAATTGAAGCCAAAATGAGAGAGATTCTCCCAAGCTGGACGATGTTCCAGTTTAACGAAGTAAGTTTTGCCCAAGCCAAAAAGCTTTTCAAACACAACCCATACAAAATGGAACTCATAGAAGAATTCGCGGGTGAAGGAAAAAAATTACTCACCAACAACCCCGGGGACTTTTTAGATCTTTGCAAAATGGGCCATGTCGAAAATCCATCTCAGGAACTCTCTCGCTTCAAACTTCTCTCTACAGCCGGCGCCTACTGGCGGGGGAGCGAGAAGAATAAGATGTTGACCCGCATCTATGGAACGTGTTTTCCATCGCAAAAGGAACTCGATACGTACATCCTGCAACAGAAAGAAGCGAGAAAGAGAGATCATAGAAAACTTGGAAAAGAACTTGAACTGTTTCTTTTGAGCCCTTCGGTAGGTCCTGGCTTTCCGCTATACATGCCGAAAGGATTTATGATCCGCCGAACCTTAGAACACTGGCTGACAAAAGAAAAAGAGAATCGGGGGTACCAATTTGTCTGGACGCCACATGTAGCAAAAAGTGACCTGTATAAACAAAGTGGACATTGGCAAAAATATGATGCGATGTTTAGTCCTATGAAAATAGACGATGACGAATACGTTTTAAAACCCATGAACTGTCCTCACCATTTTCAAATATACAATGAAAAACCAAGAAGTTATCGTGATCTTCCCCTTCGTATTGCAGAAAATGCAACCGTATACCGTTTTGAGAAAGCAGGCGAGGTAAACGGACTACTTCGTGTACGAGCTCTGACTCAAGACGATTCACATATCTTTGTACGACACTTTCAGATATCTAGTGAAATTGATAACATCATAGAACTGACACTTATGATCTATAAAACATTTGGTTTTAAAGATTTCAAAGCAAGAATCTCAACGCGTGATCCAAAAAACCAAGACAAATATATGGGCAACACAAAAAGCTGGGACGACGCCGAAAACGCTCTTATAGACGCTGCAAAACGCCATAAACTCCCACATTTTATAGGTATCGGCGAAGCCGCATTTTATGGACCAAAAATAGACATGATGGTGCGAGATGCTATTGGTCGAGAATGGCAACTCACGACATGCCAACTGGATTTTGTCCAACCAGAAAATTTTGACCTTTGCTATATAAATGAAGAAGGGAAAAATGAAAAAGCAGCAGTACTGCATGTGGCAATCCTCGGTTCTTTTGATCGATTTTTTGGCATCCTCATCGAGCACTATGGCGGTGCATTTCCTCTCTGGCTTGCTCCTGTCCAGGTGACGCTCATTCCGATAGCCGAGCGCCATACTGAATATGCCCAAAAGTTTGCCCGAGATTTACGAGAACAGGGGATACGCGTCGAGCTCGATAGCAAGAACGAACCTATGCAAGCGAGAATCCGCAATAATACATTGCAAAAAGTCCCGTACATGGGTATAATCGGTGATAAGGAAGTAAGTGCATCATGTATTTCCGTAAGACATAGGAGCGGCGTGGAGACAAAAGGGGTAACTCTTTCTGCCTTCAAAAGCCAGCTTTTGGAAAAGATTGAACACAAAGTCTAGATACTACCGTCTCAATTACCAGATCACAAGTCCCGAGCTTCGGCTGTTGGATGAGGAAGGAAAACAAATTGGAATTGTTTCCAAGATTGAGGCACTGCAGAAAGCAAAAGAGGTGGGACTGGACGTAGTCGAGATAGCGCCAAACGCAAAACCTCCTGTCGCAAAACTGATAGATTACAAGAAATTTAAATATCAGGAAGCAAAAAAAGATCGGGAGAGCCGAAAATCCCAAAAAAATGTAGGGGTGAAAGAGATACGACTCCGGCCGTTTATAGGCGTTCATGACTTTGAGACGAGAAGACTACGAGCTCAGGAATTTGTAAAAGACGGAAACCAGGTAAAAGTTGCTGTCTTTTTCAAGGGTCGGGAGCTTGGACGAAAAGAGTTTGGGTTTGAGACGATGAAAAAGTTTTTGGCCAAGCTTGAAGGAGTCAAAGTAGTACGAGAAGCACGCATGGAAGGAAAATCGCTTGTCGCCATGATCGCAAACGATAAAAAATAATATGCCAAAAATGAAAACCAAAGGAATCGTCACAAAACGATTCAAAGTGACAAAAACCGGGAAAGTACTGCATCGCGTACAGGGTGCACGGCACCTGAGACGAAAAAAGTCTAAAGCAACACAGCGGCGTCAGGATACCATGGTGCTCCTAGATAATCGCAAATTTTCAAATATGATAAAACACTTTTTAAGTGCATAACTAGCTTATGAGAGTCAAACGAGGAGTAGTATCACACGCAAAGCATAAAAAAGTCTTCCAGGCCAATAAAGGCTACAGGATGACCAAAAGGCGACTCATCCGAGTCGCCAAAGAAGCATACCTACATGCGGGAGAATACGCATTTGCGGGCAGACGGCAAAATAAACGCGACCTCAGAGAAGGATGGATCAGCAGAATATCCCAGGCACTTGAGGTGCGCGGACTAAAATATAGTGTCTTCATGCATACGGTCAAGAAACTCGGCATAGAAGTCGATAGAAAAATACTTGCATACCTTATCGTTAATAAACCCGAAGTATTTGATGCGTTTACCAAGCAAATACAGTAACTGAGGGTAAACGTTCTAGAAGACAAACATACCCTCGAAAGAGGGTTTTTTATATCATATTGAGAATGGAATACTATTTACGTACAATATCTCTATGAGCGACAGTCTGGCCGCAACAATAAAGAGGGTAAAAGAAAAACTCACGAAAGAAGCAGTGAGTTCTCTTCTTGACGAGGCGCTGTTGGTATCAAAATTATTAGGTCCAAAGAGTGAATTCGGAAACATATCCAAAGAGATAGCAACACTTTCAAAAGATGAAAAACAACAAATTGGCACGCTGTTAAACGAGTGTAAGAGAGAAGTATTACAGGCAATTCAAAAACGCACGACTAAAAATACTGAAAAAGAGGAATGGTTTGACGTTTCCACCCCGGGACAACGCCCTCCTATAGGACACCTTCACATAGTCACTCAGGCAATAACAGACATAACGAGAATATTTGAGCGCATCGGTTTTACCCGCGTCCGTCATCCGGAGATAGATACAGACTGGTACGCGTTTGAATCGCTGAACATGCCCCCGGACCACCCGGCGAGAGATGAATGGGAGACCTTCTTTATTCAATCACCAATCACCAATAACCAATCTCCAACAAAAAGGAAAATCGTTTTGACTCCGCATACGAGTAATGGCCAGGTACGAGAGATGGAAAAAGGAAATCTCCCGATACGGATGATCAATATTGCTAAATGCTACAGGCGGCAGTCGGATATATCTCATGTGCCTATGTTTCATCAGTTTGAGGGTATGTATATAGATAAAAATGTGTCCATCGGACACCTCAAGGGATTTATAGATTATTTTGTGAAGCAATATTTTGGTCCGGAAAGAAAGTCGAGACTTCGACCGTTTCATTTTCAATTTACCGAACCCTCGTTTGAAGTAGACATCACCTGCGGAATCTGCAACGGTACATCAATACTTCCAAATGGAGGAGACTGTAAACTCTGTAAGGGTGGATGGCTTGAACTGGCAGGTTCCGGCATGATACACCCAAATGTACTAAAAAACGGAGGAGTGGATCCATCTAAGTACAGTGGCTTTGCCATCGGCTGGGGAGTAGAACGGACAGCCATGATGAAATCCGGAACAAAGCTAGATGATATACGACTTTTATACAGTAATGACCTGCAATTTTTGGAGCAATTCTGATATGAACATACTTGTACCTGACAGTTGGCTTCGAGAATATCTTGAAACCCGCGCAACAACAAAACAAATAAAGGAATATCTATCTCTTTGTGGTCCATCGATCGAACGCGTCAATGGTGTAGATGGAGAAACTGTGTACGACGTCGAAATTACGACCAATAGACCAGACTCTATGTCTATTGCGGGGATAGCGCGCGAGGCCGCGGCGATACTCCCGCGATTTGGTGTAGAAGCAAAATTTGTGAACGATCCATACGGTACAAAAATTAAAAATCAAATATCAAATATCAAAAATGAAAAAAGGCTGAATGTTACGACTGATCCTAAGCTGAATCCTCGGTGGATGTCTATCGTCATAGATAACGTCAAGGTCAAGCCATCTCCCGCGTGGCTATCTAAGAAACTAGAGTTCACCGGTATCCGTGCGATCAATAACGTCGTGGACATCACCAACTATCTCATGCGCGCGTTTGGGCAACCAGCACATGCCTTTGACTATGACAATATAGGAACAAAAAATGGAGTACCGACTATGATCCTTCGGGCCTCAAAGAAAGGCGAAAAACTGAAAACCCTTGACGGCAAAACTCATACACTTCCCGGAGACGATATCGTCATAGAAGACGGAAAAGGGGCACTCATTGACCTATGCGGCATAATGGGCGGCGAAAGCTCGTCTATACGAGAAAATACAAAAACCGTAGTTCTCTTTTTACAAACGTACGATCCAGTTCATATTCGAAGGACCTCAATGGCTTTGGCACATCGTACAGACGCGGCAACTCTTTTTGAAAAAGGGCTGGATAGTGAACTTGTGGGACCAGTGATGCAAAAAGGCATTGAACTATTTCATACCCTCGCTTCAGGAGTTGCAGTAGGGGAACCCTTTGATGTCTATCCCGAGTCTTTCAAAAAATACTCAGTCGAAACTTCGCGCAAAAAATTAAACTCGTACATCGGGAGTCCTCTTTTAGACGAGGAGATAAAAAATATCTTGAATAATTTGGGATTTGAACCGAAAGTTACGCGCGACAGTATCTCGGTCTCGGTCCCAAGTTTTCGCCGTGACGTCACAATAGACGTAGATATCATAGAAGAAGTTGCAAGACTTTATGGATATCACGCAATAACAACAACACTTCCCGACGGTGAGCCCCCGGCAACCATCCGGGATCCTCTGTTTGATATTGAAGAAGATATAAAAACAAGACTCCGAGATTTTGGATATACAGAAACGTATGGCTACTCAATGCTTTCAGAAAATGAGACACGGACATTTTCACTTCATACAAAAAATCTCTATACCATAGCAAATCCGCTTTCTTTGGACTTAGTGTACATGCGTCCAACGCTCGTTCCAAGCATACTCAAAGCTATCTCGGACAACGCGTCTAGCGCAAAACCTCTTGCCCTTTTTGAGTTAAGCCTTGTCTATCTTTGGAAAGAAAATGATCTGCCGATGGAGAAGCCAAAACTCATCATCGCGCAATCCGGAGAAAACGCATTTTCGGTACTCAAGGGTACATCAGAAGTTCTCTTTGATATATACGGCATTTCCTATCCATCTGACTCTTTGGATTTTTCAAACATATACCTCACAACCAATAAGACGCTATCACTTGGTTCTTTTGGCTATATCGGCGAAGTAAAAAGAGAACTGCTCGCTTCGCTAGACATAGAAACACCGGTCACGATACTTGAACTGGACATAGAAACGCTTATAGCCAAGAAGCAATCAGTGGGTAGGTTTGTTCCGATTCCAAAATACCCGCCCAGTTTCGAGGATTTAGCGCTAAAAATCATGCCAAAGACTCTTGTAGGGGAATTAATCCGGAAGCTAAAAAACGCCGATCCGCTCATTTCTAATATTACGCTTCTTGATAGTTTTGAAAATACCCGGACGCTCCATGTGACATATCTGTCTTTAGAAAAAAATTTAACTTCTGAAGATGTAAAGCCGGTACGTGCAAAAATTCTGTCAACTGCACTCAAAGACTTTGGTGCAACACTCAAATCCTGAGTCATTCCCGACCCGCTTCGCCAAAACGACAGAGAGGCGAGCCTGATCGGAAATCCAGTTATGGATCCCCGCGTTCGCGAGGATGACAAACAATTACGGGGTTGGTGTCGGAGTAGGCGATGGAGTGACGTACGATTGATTTATCCCAAGGTGCACCTGTCGATCTGCAGTATTTCCCTTTGAGTCTGTCCCTTTCACTTTCAAAATATGCGAGCCGTTTGCAATAGAAATAGATTCGTTTATAGAACTGCCATTCACTTCTTTTACTTTTGAATCATCGACAAAAATTTCTATTTTTGACACATCGTTCGTACTTGATACATCTGCTGACACCTGTATTGAATTTGAGTTAATTGTGGCGAAGTCCGAAGGCTCTTTAAGTATCACGATAATCTGATCTGATCCCTGATATGTTTCTTTCGGGACATGAAACTTGGGATCGCTCTGCGCGCTTACCCATATGTCTATCCCTTCCTGCCACCTGTTCTTCCCATCTCCCGATACCGGATCAGACTCCGTAAAATTCACAAAGGATCGCGTATCATACTCTCCCTTTGCAAGCTCCACGACATTTGCTAATTTGTTTCCATCTTTCTTCGAAACTTTTTTTGTTTGATACACAAGAGACTGTGATGTAGGCTCTGTGCCTTTTATAAACACTTCTTTCCGGGTCGGGTATCCGTCTTTTGGTAAACCCCCGGCATGGGCATCTATATCCATCTCTATAATTGTTGAGGGCCTGGCAAATTGCTCATCCGGCCTATTTTTCAATGCTTCCTTCATGATCCTATTCCAGATCGGTGCCGCTCCAGTGACGCCGGAAGCGAGTGCCTGATTCATGGGAGAATTGTCATTATTACCAACCCATGTACCGACAACCATAGATGGCGTGTACCCAATAGTCCAGTTGTCGCGTTTGTCATCTGTTGTTCCGGTTTTCACCGCGACAGTTTTTCCGACTGTTGCAAGCATGGATCTCTCTCCGAACGCATCTTTTCTCGCATTATTGTCAGACAATATGTGACTTACGATATAGGAAATATCATCCGGCAGTACGCGTTTTGGTGAGACGGTCTTTAGTTCAAACAAAACAGCACCTTTTGCATCGACTACTTTTTTTATCGCTACAGGGATTTGCCGAAGTCCTTCTGTCGCAAATACGCCAAACGCGCTTGTCATATCAAGAAGCGTGACTTCGCCTCCTCCAAGCGTCAGAGAAAGGCCAAAGCGCTTGAGATTGGCATCGGTAGGCTCAAGAGTCGAAAGTCCCATATCGTAGGCAACTCGTAATATATCCCTGATGCCTGCAAGCGCACTGACCTTTACCGCGATGGTGTTTATGGAGTTTCCCAGAGCAAATCGAAGCTGGGTCGGACCATGAAATTTCCCGTCATAATTTTTTGGGTTATACTCCGGTTTCGCCGCTTCACCGGACGGATACTTTGTATCTACATCCATAAGAAGCGTACTTCCGGTATACCCTTTGAGAAATGCGGAAGCATAGGTAATGGGCTTCATGGTGGAGCCGGGTTGGCGCAACCCTTGCGTCGCCACGTTAAATTTAAATCCGCCGCTATCTGTAGCCGAATAATCCTTTGATCCGACCATGGCGAGAATCTCTCCTGTCTTTGGGTCTATGGCAACTGCAGCCCCGTTTGAAACCTTAAGCGTCTTTGCTTTTGAGACTTCATCTAGCACAATTTTTTGCGCCTGTTCCTGAAGTTTCCAGTCAAGCGTCGTCGTCACCCGAAGTCCACCTCCCTCTACGCGTTTTTCTCCAAACATTTCGATAAGTTTGTCTTTGACATACGCAACAAAATGCGGAGCACGAAGGCCAGAATCTCCTTTTGCAAAAACGACCTTTGGTAGTTTACTTTTAAGATCAATTTCCTGAGCAATCGTAATGTATCCATCCTCGCGCATGCGCCGAATGACCTGCTCTGTACGCCAGATATATGCTTTTCCATCTCCAGTATATGGAGAGTAGCGCGATGGAGACTGCGGGAGTCCTGCTAAAACTGCAGACTCAAGAAGAGTAAGCTCCTGGACCGGTTTACTAAAATAGTATTCAGACGCAGATTCGACGCCGACGGCGGTACCGCCATACGGGACCTCGTTGAGATACATCTGCAATATCTCGTCTTTTGTATACTTGCGCTCAATCTGAATGGCTAAAATGGCTTCTTTGATTTTCCGGGGAAGCGACTGCTCGTTCGTCAGAAGTACGTTTTTTACCAGCTGTTGGGTGAGAGTAGAGCCTCCCTGAAAATTATGGAACACAAAAATGTTTATGACCGCGCGGACAAATCCCGCAGCAGACAACCCCTGGTGTTTATAAAAATCTTTGTCTTCTACGGCAACCGTGGCATTTCGAAGGTCCTTCGGGATGTCAGAGAATTTTGCAGGAATTCTGTTGACATTCTGATATATATCATAAAGATTCTCACCGTTTCGATCGAGGATAAGCGTCGAAAGTCCGTCGCTTCTTTGAACTTTATCAGGTCTCGGCAGGTCACGCGCGTACCAGGCAAAGAGGATGCCGACGAATAAAGTAATCGCAAATAACCCCAGGAAAGAAACAACCGCGACCGTGGTCCAAAGCTTGAGACGTGACTCGCGGCGCCCAAATCGTCGTCGTCTCTGCCGCTCTAAAAAAACATCAAGCATACAAACTATTATACTCACTCTTGTCCAAGAGGGCCACTGTATGGTATTATTATCATAATGACCACAGCAGCTTCCCGCTATTTTGCCTTTTTTTATTTTTACCCGAACAGGGCGGGAGGAGTTGTGGTGAGATAAACATATAAACATTGATCCACATACCAATCCCGCTTCAGGCGGGATTTTTTGTGGGAGAAAGGTTATATCTATTATGTCAAATTGTGAATACCTAAATGGCATCAGATGTAATGCGCCTACATGGGCTAGTCCGACATTGGCAGTTGAACTGACTGTTGCTTCCGAAGATGATAAAGAAACACGAGAGGACATTACTGCATGTTCGGCAGCTGGCTGGGCATCTCAAAGAGACAACTGTTCAGGAAATCCTGCAAGCAAAAATTTCGTAAGACAGGCGGATATTTTCGTAAATGATTCTGTGTAACTTTTATTGCGTTATGACTTACAAAAATATATGTTAATTACACTTACTACTCAGAGCTTTTTTATCTATTGGTACGCTCTCCCAAAGGGGATTGGTAGTCTTGTGCTTCTGAGGTAAAAAGCAACAGCATGCAAGCACCAGTCTCCCGGAATCGGGAGATTTTTTATTGGAAAAATTTATGATGACAGAATTATCAGATATAAATTTAAGGCAAATTACCTCTTTTGAAGAGGGGGAGCAGCGTTTGCTTTCAATGCCTCAGATACGACCAGAAATTTTGCGTGCTCGCGGTGAAGATATGTCTATTAAACTCTTTTACGCGAAAATGCGTGAGATGCGAGAAAACGGAGATGAGGTGATTGATATTGGATCATCCGTGAAAGTTGGCGATATCGAACTTCCCCAGGTTATGGATGTTATCGATAAAGCTCATGAAGTGAGCAAAGCAAGAGGACTGTATACAGAATATGCTTCTTCATGGGGAACGATGGACTTACGAGAGGCTGTTGCAGACTTTTTTGCCCAGTGGGGTGGTGTAGACCTTGATCCCAAATCTCAGACTATGGTTACGAGAGGTATTATCGATAGCTATGATCGAGTCCTTCGAGCCTTTCAGTGGAATGGCGTCATAATTCCAAATTGGGCGCCATACTACGCTCGTTCAAAAGCAATAATTCATGGATTGCCTATCGTTGACGTGCCGATAAATTTAGCGAGTGGCAATCTTCGACTTGATACCTTGGAAAGATCTCTGAACGAAAAAGAATTAACACACAGGGATTTTTGATGTACATAACTCACCCAGCGGCTCCAGTGGGAACGGTCATGGACGATGATTTTATAGATTACAAATTGATTCCTTTTTGCAAGACTCGTGGAATTACCCTTTTTAGCGATAGTTACATAAGCGCAACACAATTTAATGGGAAAAGACTTCGTCCAATACTTAGCTACCCCAAAGCGATGGAAGTAAGTGTAGAAGCGATTACCGTAGCAAAAGAACTTGGACTTCCGGGTGCTCGAGCCGGCGGCATTGCGGGTAATGAATATATTATTAATGGTATTCGACTATTAGCTGCAACTGAGGTTGACATAGTTCCGGGCCCTTCTCAAATACTTGCGGCAAAGGCATTATCTGAAATAAAACCAGAAATAATCGGCCAAAAAATACAGAAGGAACTGGAAGGTGAAATTTTGCCTCGTTTTGAACGCATGGGATGGCCTGTTTTAAAACCACGCGCTGGAATAGATATGATTATCGCTATACCACCGTTATTTAGACAAGCAGATATTGATAACCCTTCCCTTCTTGCAGCGATTACTATGCTCAGAAAATATAGAGTTGCGATGTGCCCCTGTTCGGTCTTTGGTCCGGCTGGAAAATATGCCTTACGACTTGTAATCAAGCAAAAAGAAGGAGAAATTGCAATTGCGCTCGACAAAATGCGAGGCGAGGGGTTTTATTGGCAAGGCGAGAAACCAACTATGAAAGACGCATTATTTTTACATGAGGAGTTAATGAGATTAGATCTAACCAAATTATAAACGATATTGTCGAATTTAAACCGAGATAGTATTTATATCTATTATTATTTTCGCTATACTATTCTTAGTATGCACCAACTTGCACTATTTCAAGGAAAGCAAATACGCAGAACGATCCACAATAAAGAGTGGTGGTTCTCTGTTGTAGATATCGTCGGAGCATTGACTGACAGTCTAAATCCTCGTGATTACTGGTACAAGATGAAAATACGTGAAAAAGATGAAAGCGGAACTCAACTGTCGACAAATTGTCTACAGTTGAAATTGGAAGCTCCTGACGGGAAAATGAGGGAGACAAATTATCGGATTCCCAGAGAGAATTATGCGAGATATCTCTCATTATTGACATGTGTGAGATAATAAAAATATGAAATATCAAATCCTTCCTAACTTCAACAAATATGAAGACAAAATTGACATATCTCTTAAAAAAGTGGTATCGCTCGTTGAGAGCAGGCGCATATCGCCTAAATTTGCTTCATTTTTAGTGAAATATTTAATCTTTAAGAATGCTCAAGAATCAACAAGGGATTATGTAAATATGGTTTTTCATGACAAAAGGATAGAAAAAACTCTTTTAATAAACTATTCATCTAAACAAACTAATTATTTGATTTAATATGACGCTCCCTGGACCTCAAAAAATTCAAAAACCTCCAAAAATAGAACGAGAAGACGAAGAAAAATTAATGGCTATCATGCGTCAAATCGAATCTAGTAGTTTCGACAAAATGGACAGTGAACATATAACCGAGGTACTTGCTCAAAGACGGCAAGTTCGCGAATACATTCACGAAGAAAATATGCAAGAACATGAAAGATTCAAAATTCTTCAAAAAAATGGACTAGTACATCTAATAATCATAATTTTGTTTGCCTTAATAATTTTATTAATGGTCGTTTTTGTTGACAAATCATACTTCCCTCAGGCAATAACTTTGATCATAGGTTTTCTTGGAGGTTTTGGTGTTGGCAAAAGCATCAAGGATCCACAAAAAAATGAAAACTAAATATTTCATGAAATCTTATTTGTCAAACTTTTTTTGACAGATCGATACATATCTGATATACTATATGA
>JACREM010000020.1 GCA_016218215.1 Candidatus Gottesmanbacteria bacterium
ATCAGACACCTACACCGGCATGGAAACCACCGCAATATTATCAAGTGTTGTACAAACCCTGGTGCGGACAAAACGGGATATGTTTTTCCCGCTGCTTCAAGCCTCTTTACGTGAAGGCTTTGCTAAACCCTGAACGGTTACAGATCAGAAATGAGTTTGTTCTTTAGCACACTTATACGATTTGTCGCAGGTTTTATATACAAATTCTCCATATTCGCACCCTCCAAGCCTTCTTCGTGCAAGTTCGTCGTTGTTGCTTCCATAATATCTGTAGCCTGCATTCATAATTTGGGATTTTTGAGATTTTGGATCCACGTTTGAAAGTGGTCCTTGATCCTTTAGCATTCTGGCGGCGGCAAAAAGGGCGTCATTCCAGTTGCACGGATTGCCCCCGCTGCCGTATTGTGACCATGCGTTCGGACAAAATCCTACGCCACACGCATTACAAGAGCGATCGTTTGCAGGCCCACTGCCAGTGGTAAATTGCATGGCTCCGGCGGCGGAACAAACGTTCACGCTTTCTAGGCATGCGTTTTTTTCAAGCTGCGGTATGAGCTCCCCACCTTCAATATAGGATATGCCTTCAAGTACACACTCAGGGATGCCAACTTTGCGTGCTGCATCCTCAAGTGACTTTTTGTAATCAGCACTGGAAATAGTTGTCGATATTGATGATTGGCCATTTATTGCCCACGTACTCGTGATTTTTGATCCAATAAAATTTTCGAGTGGTGTATTGGTGCAGTCCGTTTGTTGCAGTCCAGCTGGGGCGTACGCGCAGCCAAGGCGATCGTAGGCTATTCTCATGCCACCGAGTCCGGCATACGGTGCTTTCATCGTACCATCGGGTTTTTCGCCTATGCTCGATGTGATATCCTGATTTGTTTTTCCTGGAGCAGCGATAAGGTCAATCGTTGCAGGTAGCTGTGCAGTGACAATGCCGCTATCTTTCCGCTCTCCATTTTTATTCGTGGTAAATTTTTCTGCAATCTCATCGCAGTAGGGGCAGAGGATATGCCAGTATGCTTTCACATCGACTCCTGCAGACGCATCTTCTTTCGCAAATCCAAGTTTTGAAATTAATGAAAGTAAAAATTCATATCTCCCACCGAGTTTTATCGCAGCTTTTACAAATGGATTTGAATCTGGTGCATATTCATGTTCACCTATGCTTTTTTCCTGTATTTCCTTGACAGAGTATCCTTTGTCTTCGTCTATGCATCCCCTCGTAGAAGTTTCACGGAGAATCTCAGGGATAAATTCATTGTAGTAGTCAAGCGTGTCTCTTTTGCCAAGAGCGAGAAACGAATTATTGGTTAGTGTTTGTGCCAGGAGATTATTGAGTACTGGAAAATCAGAAGTTATAATTCCTTTTTTCGGTTGAAAGCATTTCTGGCCGTTATCGCTATGATTTTCAGTGCCCGCATTCCCGCTGATCGAGACTTTATACGGATCAGGAATTTTTATATCTGCATAAAGCTTTGCAGGAAGAAGGTATGTATTAGAACGATCTAAGGCATTGGCCATGTCAGAAATTTTTGGAGTAACCAAAGTGTTATTACTTGGCATTACAGATCCAAACATGTTGATAATATATTCAGTAGCGACGCACGTGATACCTTTTTCTGTCTGGCATCCTTTTGCAAAATTTGCAAGAAATGGGAGCAGGGCTACACCCGTTGTCTGGGGGAATGCATAGATTATTCTCCCTGAAGGCACAGGAGTTGCTGATGGTGTCGGTATGGTATTTGTATCTCCGCAGATTTTGGCAAATTCATTGCGAACGGCTTGTTTTAAATCGTTGTGTCCTTTTTGGCCAAAATGTATCGGATCAGCGCCTGGGGAAAACATGCCTGCTACTAAGGTAGAAAGGTTTATATGATAATTTGTATTACTTTCGATATATTTATTTACATTTGTAAGTCGGCTTTGAAGATCGGATGAAGGATTGTAGTAGTAAAGAGTGATACCGATGATTGGAATTTTTCCGCTAAATTTCGCATAAATAGTACCAAGTGATGACCTGACTTGTTCATACGATTGTGGAGTGCTCCCAGCCAGGTCATTGATGCCTGCAAATACCACGACCGCGCTATAACGAGATATTTCTTCGTCAGACATCTGTTGGACCTCGGAAGCTATAGTATACGCATGTTTACCCACAGCCGATCGGATTTCTCCAAGCCCTCCGGAATAGCAGGTTGAACAGGAAAGAGAGTCACCGAGGATGAGTATCCCTTTCCCGTCTTTTTCAAGAGCTCCGTCTGTTAATCCTTCGCAGGCGGCTAATATCTGAGTCGCGCTAAATAAAAATAGACTGAAGACAAATAATCCTTTGAGGATGGGGAGAAGTATTCGTTTCATGCCTCAATATGATATCAAATTGACAAACAAATTGCAGAGCCGGTAGAATGGAGGATGTTATGCAAAAAATCCGAAAAGCAGTGATCCCGGCGGCCGGCTTTGGCACCCGGTTTCTCCCTCAGACGAAAGCCATGCCCAAAGAAATGCTCCCGATCGTTGATAAACCCGTCATCCAGTACGTGGTGGAGGAGCTTATTGAGGCAGGCATAGAGGAGATAGTCATCGTCACCGGATACCACAAACGCACCATTGAAGACCATTTTGACCGGCCGAGTATGGAGCTTATCGAAAACCTTCGGATGGGTGGCCCCAAGAAACTCCCGCTTCTGCAGGAAATTGAACGGATAAGCGAGATGGCAAACTTTATCTATGTCCGCCAGAAAGGCCCATACGGCAACGGAACACCACTTTTAAATGTCCGTACCCTCATCGGCGATGAGCCGTTTATCTATACCTGGAGCGATGATTTTATCAAAGCCGCACCAAAATCCAGATTTAAGCAGCTTATCGATGTCTACAACGAATATCACTGTTCTGTCCTTGCAAGCGTCCGAGTCACGAAGGACGAGGATTATGACCGCTACGGATTTGCCGGCGGGAAAGAGTTGAAGCCTGGTGTGATAGATGTGAGTACCATCATAGAAAAGCCGGGAAAGGCGAGCGCCCCGTCGGATCTTGCGACAGTCAGCGGTTTTGTCCTGACGCCGGATATCTTTGAGTATTTAGATAAAGCACGATCAAACCTGAGTGAAGGTGCGGAGCTTTACTATAATGATGCGCTGAAACTCATGTTGGGCGACAAAAAACGCGTCATCGCGGCAGAAGTGAAAGGCGGGAAATACTACGATACCGGGAATAAACTAGAGTATCTTAAAACCGTCGTAGAATTTGCTTTGGCCCATAAAGATCTAAACGGCACGTTTCGCGAGTATCTCAAGGGACTTGATCTCTAACTGTATCTATGCGTTTTAAAATTACGCGGGTAAAAAGTCTTGGATTTTTCCTCTGGCACGGGAGGCATGAGTTGTATCACGTCATCCTTGGAGTATTCTGGATATACATCCTTCAGCGGTATTGGATCATCGGAGATTACAAGCTACTCTGGGTTTCCGTTTTCGCCTCGCTTCTTCCTGATGCTGATCACATTCTCTATGTGCTGACATACGGGAGAAAAGAAAGGTACGCCGTGAGTCTCAAATTTTTTATTAAAGATCGTCAGTGGCGAAATCTCTGGCTTTTTATGGAAAAAGGGCACAAGAAAAATACCGGTCTTGCGACACATAATTATCTTTTTACGAGCCTTTGTCTGGGTGCAACAGCGCTTTCTATCGTAGAAAAATGGGAAACGACGACCGTTCTTTTCGGCTCCATGTTTTTCCATTATCTATTTGATATAGCAGATGACATCATGGTACTTGGAAAAGTCAACGACAATTGGAAGCGTGTCAGACGTGTAAAAGGAGTAAGAAACGATGCCCATATCCGTTCGTGATGCTTTGTTATCCTTTGCACTCCGGGTGCTCCGTCTCAAGTCAAGCGAGACCCCAGGGGAAGTCCCAGGACTATTACTTATTCAGATAGATGGACTTTCGTATGAAATTCTTCAGGAAGCAAGAGAAAAGGGTCTTTGTCCCTTTTTAGATTCATTGATTCAAAAAAATACTTTTACCGTCGGAAAGTATTTTTCAGGTATTCCTTCGTCGACAATCGTCGTAGACGCAGAGCTTTTTTATGGGACTCACGAGGGTATCGTGTCGTTCACCTGGATAGACAGGAAAGCAAAAAAATTCAGGTTCGGAGTGAATAACGTATCAATTCATGCAGTAGAAGAAGAGTTGAAAAAAACGCATACCCCACTCATGTCCGGCGGATCGAGTCTCATGTTTGCCTACGGGGCAGGGGCGAGTATCCTGGATCTGAGCTCTTCAGAACTTGATCTTCATAAGATACCACAGCTTATTCCGAAATACCGAGGGATTTTTGTACCACTTTTAAATCCAATCCGATTTTGGAAAATATTTTTGGTCTTTTTATTTTCTACCATATCATCTGTAGCTACGTCACTATTTAAACGCAATTTTCATTATTATCGGTATACGATGATTGAACTTCTGATAAAGATTTTTTTAAACGACTATGCGTCGGTTCTCACGCGTATAGAAATATGGAGAGGTACGCCGAAGATTGCACTCAATATCTGTCTGTACGATCACGTCTCTCATGTTCATGGTATACGTCATCACCTCACCATGCAGGCGCTAAAACTCGTAGATTTTTATTGTCGCGAGTTGTATCTATCATTGGTCCGTTCAAAGCGAAAATATTCACTTATTGTATTGTCTGATCATGGACAGGCCGATGCCAGGCTTTTTAGACACATTTCTGGTGAATCGATCGATCGTGTTGTCGCTTCTGGCATTGGTGATGATTCATATACAGTAGGGGTGAAGCATGTGGGAGCGACATTTGGAGAAAAAGAAATCCAGGCGGCGCCTGATGATCTTAAACAGGTGTTTATCATGGCTTGCGGCGATACTGCACAGATATATTTTTCCAGATCTCTTGATATGCCGATGAATAAAGAAGTACTTGATGCCGCATTTCCTAAACTTATAAAGACGCTTCTTTTTCATAAAGGGATAGGGTGGATACTGGTCCGATCAGGGACAGCGGATGCAAGCCTCCTATCCAGAGAAGGGGGAGTGTTTTTTGAAAATGGGAAAGTGAAAAAAATTGACAAACAGATAAAAAATATACCCCCAGAGAGGATTCTCGATGATCTTGGTCGGTACTCGAAAGAATTTAATATCGGCGATCTTGTGATTTTTGGCGCAGTACTCGATGGAAAAGCAGCATGCTTTGAGGAACACGAACCTCATGGAGCACACGCAGGATTTAACGCAGAAGAACCCTGGCCGTTCATGATCACAAATGCACCGGCGGTCATTAAAGCGCTTTCTAAAGGGGAACCATCCAAAGAGGAATTGTTTCGATCAGTTCGCTCTCTGGTGTCTCAAGTCTAACATCTTGCATCTAATACCTCTGCATTGTGTATCCCAGGAATGCATATCTGATATGTATCGGACATCGTGATTCCCTTTGATATAGTGTGTAAATGGTTCGACTTTTTCGTGCAGCTCATCGTCACATCACCCGCCCTCTGGTTGAGACTGCAGTTCTTGTAGTAGATACGCACAGAAATCTTTGGGGTAGAGATTTCTCCGTGACGTGGGAATCGCTGGATTTAAAAAATAAGCTTGCATGGATTTATTTTGTTTCTCACACAGTTGGCATAGTCAGCATCCTCGAAGTATTTCTTCTGAGAAAAAGATAATTTGTTTGTGAAGTGAGCATTAAGTTAAATGTCTAAGTATTTCGTAATTCCCTAAATACTAAATTCTAATCCCTAAATTCCTTTTTTGACTTTCTCTCCAGCGTACTGTATATAGGCTATATTCTCATCGAAGGGAGGTGAAAACAATATGAAGCAATTTCTTTTTGGTATTCTTCTTGCCGTCCTTTTGTCTTTTGTTCCGGTAAAACAAGCGCTCGCATTTGACGCACCGTATCTTTCGGGGTTGTATGTTGGAAGCGATGCTGTGTCTTTGTGGTGGAATGAAGCAGGCGGAGCGACGTATCAGGTGTGGTATGGACCAGTCGAAAACCCATGGGTACACGCAGTGGCCCTCGGTCAAGGAACGCAATATACCGTTCAAGCACTCTTTAGGAACACGTCCTACGTGTTTATGGTAAAAGCGATCCGCGATGGTCAGGTCGTCATGACAAATCCTGTGAAAGTATACGTCGGTTCAAATGGCAGGCCGTCAGTCGAAGTCGCACCGGTGTATCCGTATCAACAAATGCAGACGTCCACCCCAGTACAATATGCTCCGCAACCAGTCATGTCCCAAGCATGGGGTCGATACGTTGGGGCAGGCATGGTGTACCTCGGATGGAATACGGTTCCTGGAGCACGCTACGTCGTGTGGTATGGACCAATGAACAATCAGTACGCGCATAACGTGGTCCTTGGAGAAGGGACTACGTATAGAGTACAGCAGCTTTTCAAAAACACGTCCTACGTGTTTCGTGTGAGTGCGACTGTCAACGGAAATGTTGTCAGTACGTCAAATGCGGTGTATGTCTATGTTGGGTCAGACGGCCGCATGCCGCTGTAAAGACTTGAATTGAAATTTGAAAATTACAAAAAGCACCCCGAATAGGGGCGCTTTTTGTAAGGTATGGTACAATTTTGGAACAAATTATGGCTTCCAAAGAATATATTTTAGGAATTCAATATTTCTATCAACATGTACCGGTTGAGGATCCATCTATTTATGATGATGGCAAAATGCCGATGAGTTTAAATTGTCAGAGTGCGCTACAGGCTGCGTATAGTGTTTTATTGAATAAATATTTACTGAGAGATTCGTGTATGGCTGCTGAAGTGTTTCGAAAATATGGGAGAGTTGTTGATTGGTGCGAAGGAGGAGAATTCAATCGAGAAAAACTTGAACTTGGAGATATTCTTTGTGTGCTGAATAGAGATAAAATGGAGAAAAGAAAATTTTCTAACATGACGATGGATATGATAAGTCAAAATATTCATCTTGTTTTTAATCTCAATGTTTTGAAAGCAGATGAGCGTATTCGCGAGTGGTTTCCGAATGTTTCGAGTTTATTTTTACCGAGCGACCATCTTGTATTTCAGGCTTCTCGATATTTGGATGTTCCTGGTTCATCGACAGGAGGTACTGGATTGACTACCATAGAATGGCTTGAGGAGAAATATGTGCCATTACTAGCGAAACGATATGATGCGCCTTTAGATTCAGTATGAAAATAACACTCGTCATGGTGTCATCGATCGATGGGAGATTTACGCGGGGGAATGAGTCGGATATACATCTCTGGTCTTCGAAAGAGGATAATGATCATTTTACCCGCCTGCGAGATACTCATTCTCTCATCGTCATGGGGAGTGGGACGTACGTGGCGATACGCGAAACACTTCACCTTTCTGAAGATAAACTTCGAGTTGTGTTAACTACAAATCCCAAGAAATATATAAATAAAAGTGTAGAAAATCAGCTTGAATTTAGTAATGAAACGCCAAAAAAATTAGTTGAACACTTGTCGAAACGAGGGTACAAAAAGATGCTCCTCGTGGGTGGTCCTCGGTTGGCCTCGTCATTTTTTGCGTTTCACTTAGTGAATGAGTTGTATCTTACCATTGAGCCAAAGATTTTTGGAAAAGGAAACACTTTCACCAGCAAAACAATTATCGACGCTGATTTAAAATTTATGAGTGTAAAAAAATTAAATAAAAAAGGAACACTTCTTTTCCGATATAGCGTTCATTAGAAATTGGTCATTGCGAGACCGTTCATACGGCGTGGCAATCTTCCATAATTTTTTGGAAGATCTCTCGACTGCGCCCGCCAGTAGCGAGGCTTCGCTCGAGATGACACGTATCTTATCCAAACGAAATGTATTCATTGGTCAACATGCCGTTTCGAAGGAGTTGCCGATAGTCGTGGAGAAGTTTGGGTAGATACAGAGGAAACTGGGTTTTGTGGGTGTGGAGCGCGCGGATTTTATGTATTGTTTCCCGTAGAGAAAGCCTCAGTCGGATGTCTGGGTGGATGGGCTGTAAGTTTTTTTTCTTCGCCATGCTTCTTGACGTTGGAAAAATATAGTTTGGCGTGACGGTGAGGTAGAGAAGCTGACAGCTGACAGCTGACAGCTTATAGCTAGGTTTTATTATGCTTGTGACTGCTTTTGTGAGTGCGATGTGGTCAGGGTGACCGTAGACGCCATCCGGCTCGATAGTGATGACATGAGTCGGCTTGTACGATACTATTTCTTTTAAGATAATTGGGGAAAGTTTTTTTAATGATTCAAGCCCGCCATCAGGGAGAGGGTACGCTTTGAAATCATTGATACTAAGAAGTTTTAGCGTATTGGCAAGCTCGACTTCTCGTATGTTTCCAAGCAGTTCGTTCTCCTTGAGTCCAAAACGGAGTGTACTTTTTTCGCCTCTGGTCATGGAAACGACGCGGGTCGTAATGTTTGACTTTGAAAGTTTTTGAAGCAATCCGGCTCCAAGGATAGTCTCATCATCCGGATGGGGCATGATCATGAGTACCCGACTCGCGGATGAAATTTTTAGAGAATCGATGGAGTGGGTAATTATCACAGAAATTTATTGAAGCCCGATGATCTGAAAATAGTTGCCGTCAGGGTCGGTGAATGTGGCAAAGTATTTATCAAACGTCGGTGCCTTAAATGGTTTAGCTATGATAGTGACACCTTTATTTTTTAAATAGGTAAATGCTTCGGTGACTGATGCCACATTCATGTTAAACATGATGCGTGCCCCGTCTTTATTTTTCCCGTGTATCCCGCTATGCTGTCCGATCCAAAGCCAGACGCCGCCCTCGGGAAATTCAAAGCGTACCCCGGTATCGTTTGGATGGGTGATAGTTTCAGCAGCTTTAAGATTGAATGTCGATTGATACCAGTCTGCTAATTTTTTGTAATCCTCACTCCAGATGAGGATGGTTGAGATTTTATCAAATTTCATAAGTTCCTCCCTTTCTTTGTAATTAATACATCGTATTTAAGTTTTAATATCACGAGTGCTATGGCGTGTAGAAAAATGACAAAATTTGCGATGATGATCGGAGTGGCATTTTTTAAAACTCCGTATGAAAACCACAAAGAGGAGGCGACAGTAATAAGAGCATACGTTGTAAGGGAAACGGATTTTGCATTTTTTGTCTTCCACGTCATAAAGACCTGTGGTGTAAACGTCACAAGTCCGAGGACTGTTGCGATGTATGCCAGTGTATCTGCTAATTCCATACGTTATTCTACCATGTGAAGTGTATAATTTTGAAGCAGAATGCTGTACATGAGATAGGTTTCTGCTCGCTCCTTTGTGTATTGTGGGTGTTTTTCATGTGATCTAATATCAGAAAGAATTGTTTGAATATAGGGTTTTATGTTCGTTGAATGTATCTGGTTTACCCAACGAAACATTTCATGAAAAAATACTTCCGTGTTTGATGATTTTCTGTACATCATGTTTGCGACTCTCGCGAGATCATTTGACAGAGAACCGATGAGGAGTTTCGTGTCTGTCATGGAAGACTAAAAAAATATTTTGTAAGTGCAGTAAACGTCTTTTTTATCTGCTCGCTTTGTATTTCATTTTTCAGATTATTGTCTTGTGGGCGGATATTGATAAATGAATTGAAATCTATTTCATTCGTTTCCAGATCAATGCCGCCTCCCCAAACATCCGATTGATGTGATCCGGATTCAAGGAGAATTTTTTCGCCTTCAAAATGCCTATCCATTCCGGCACTGCAGACTTTTTTCTGTATATCGATGACGGTTTTTACATATACTCCAAACCGTTCCTTTAATTGTTCTATGTGTTCGATAGTAAAAGGTGTATGAGACGTATGTATCATATTATTTCCATAATGAAAATTTTTTGGTGAGCTCGCTTGCATGTGTGCGTTCAGAAAAAAAGCAGACGCCGTAGTATTCGAGCTCGGCTTCCGGGGTTTCGCTCGTCCTCTGTTTTTGTTCGGCAAAGATGCCGACGGTCATAGTACTGGTAAAATCCGTAAACGGAATAGTTTGTTCTCTGAGTGCGTTTCGAAGTGTTCGGATCTGATTTGAGTTGTCGCTTGAAAGAATGATGAATGGATTGTCCGAGATGCTTGCGTGAGTCCCACCGTCTTTATCGATGTAGCTATCAAACCGCATTGTGTCTTTGTCAGGGACAAGGGCGGAAAGGCCTGCAGCCATGTGTCCCAGGGCGTTCATAAGTTTTCCGGCTTCAATTTTTTTATTGAGTACCGCGACGAATTTATGGGTAGTGGGGTTTGGATTCATACACGGCTTAAAAAATTAGTAGGCTAAAGCACTAAAAGTAATTTTTTTAATTCATCTTTGAGTGGAGGTAAGTCATTTTGTATCACATCCCATACTTCACCAAGCTTAATGTTTGAATATTCATGCATGACAATATTTCTTAGACCTATTATTGACTTCCAAGGAATTTTTGGTGCCTTCTCGCGAATTTCATTTGTCAATCTCGCTGCAGCTTCTCCAATGATCCCAAGTCGCCTTATCACGGCGTCCTGTAGTTGAATATCTCTGGAAAATTGTTCTTCATCTATGTCTTGAAGAAATGTTGAAATATGCTCAATTGATTCTAGCATATCTTCAATGTACATTTTATAATCTTTGGTCATGGTTGAATATAGAGATCTTTCGTGTCGTTTAAGATATATGGTTTCAGTCTCGGCCTAATCGCTTCGTATTCTACGAGATCTACTTTTCGACCCAGCGTCTGTTCTAGATCTGTTTGGAGGGCCAAAAAATCGAATAGACGGCTTTTTTCTGCCATTTCTACGAGAATATCAACGTCGCTATCTGACGTGTGTTCTCCTCGTGCTGTTGAACCAAAAAGCGAGGCGCGTTTCACTCCGTATTGTTTGAAAAGGGAAGTAGTTTTATGTTGTATTGTCTGTATGTCCATACTGCTAGTATATCGCACAGAACCAGGTTTGCAAAATTTAGAATTCATCTCCATAGGTGATGTGCCAATGGAGGTGTTTTGAGTCCTGGTATTTGCCGAGATTTGTCAGCACCCGGCAGGCGCCGTGTTTTTTTACGATATCCTGCGAAATCGTTTTTATGATGTGAAGACACTCGTGAATTATTTCGTTATCGTCTTCTGTTGCGTCGATAAGCGAGGAAATGTGTTTTTTTGGTATGACGAGGATATGTACCGGCCAGTGAGGTTTTGTGTGATGAAAGGTCAGTACGTGGTCATTTTCAGTAACGATACTGACTTTTGTTTTTCCATTTAGAACATCATCACAATAGAAATCTTGCATAATATTCTGCAGTGATGTATGAAAAAGTTCGAACCTATTTTCTCGCTGACTTCTAGCTCGCCCCGCCTCCGGCGGGGCTCGCATGGTCGGCGCGTCGCCCCCGCCCGACGCGCCTAAGGCATTGTCTGCGCGCGCGTTCTCGCTAAGGAGCGAGCATTGATGGATTAATAGTAACACAAAATTTATCTTTCTTGATTCCGTATCAACCCACCCACCCAAATTGAATTGATGGCGGCGACTCCGCCTTGTGCGAGAGGGCGCCCTAGGGGGCGCCTTGCCAATGTAAAGGTGATTTACCATTCTGCTTCAGTCTCTACCGGAGTTTTTTTGATTTAGCACGTCCTGCAGTCGGCGGGATATCCGCTTTTCGCCCCCGCCGCTGCTATCGTATCCCTGTCCAGCGTTCGATTGGCTTGCGCGCCCGCTAGTAGGTAGCGCTTCGCGCAAATAATATTTGAGCGCCCTGCGCACCTAGCTCGGTTGTCCTTGAGCGCGCGTCACCGCGCGCCTTTTTAGCTAGTACTACCCGGGGGAGCGGGGGCGGCGAATGCCGCCATTATTTTGCAGATTCACTCTTCTTGGTTGGCATGCTAGATTCATATTCTTTTGACCGTTCAACAAGGTCAATCCAGTCAACCACCATTTTTATGAGATTTTTCAGGTCCTGCATATCTTTATCCTCCCATTGGCGAGCGTAGTGCGTTTCATCATTACCTAACCATGCTGCACGCTCGGCGCAGCTTTTTATCCTTGTGTCATCAACCATTTTTATTGCATCTCCAAGTTGTACCTTTTTTACATGCTCCTCAAGTTTTGGATTAGTCTTAATGAGATAGTCTTTCACCAGAAACTCTAATGCTTTCCTATACCCTGGGCCGGCAATCGTGTCCAATCCGTTGTCTTCCGCGATTTTCGCCTGATTATATATTCTGGGAAATTTTTCGGAAATTTTAGCTATGGATTCAGTGAATTTTTCAATCTCGACGGAATCTAAAAGAAATGTTTTATTTAGATATAATGTGTCATTTATGCCGCCGTATTGAGAGGGAAAGTAGCTAGTTATAAATAATCGGTTGCATTCCTCACGAGGACATCGATAGACTACCTGCAAAAACCCTTCATATCGGCGCCAAGTGTCTACTCCATAGGAGTAGCATGTAATAGGCGAGATTCCTTTTCCACAAGCTGGACACGTATCAGGCTTTTTGTCTATTTCGTGATACGCGTCATCTCCGTCTTTGATTCTATGTGCCATATATTGCCTCCTGATTATTACTGGGGATTACCTATCTCCGCATATTGGGTTTAGCTGTGACCGTAAATATGATTCAATCGATAGTCTCGTTTGTTGATTAGTTTCCTGGTGTACGGCTACATAGACGGGGAGAGTGCCGGCATTTCTTTGCCAGCTCGGTTTTCTCTCATGTCCTGCAATTCGTGTTCCCAGTTGGTGGGTTTCGCCAACGTCCAGCCATGATTGGCTAGTGTATATAACATATACTGCCGCAACCTCATTGAAAGCTGTGGCCAATGGGTAGCCCTGTTCAAACTGATATCCACTGATATTGGTAACGTCATCTTTTATCACCCCCTACTTGACAAACATTTTTCATTTCTCCATACTAGAGAAAGTGTTTCACCTATTATAGAGAGTTGAGGCCGCCATGTCAATAAATAAATTAACCAAAAAGCAAAAAATAGCGTTAGCCGTTATTCAGGAGTATTTCTCGAAGAACGGATATCCGCCAACTTTGGAGGAGATAGGTAAAAAGATGGATATTGATTCCATATCGGCGGTTCACAAGCATGTTAAAGCTCTGAAAGAAAAGGGTTATCTCAAGGCAGTGCCCAATCCTACCCGTAGCGTCAATGTTTTTGAAAAATCTGAGTTATATAGGGAAATTCCGTTAATGGGGAGCATATCGGCAGGTGGCGGTATCATCCCATTAGAAAACCCCGAACCGCTTAAAGTTTCAAGTGATCTTTTTTGCGGATCCGGAGAACACTACGCACTAAAAATTCAAGGTGATAGCATGATTGAAGACGGTATAAAAGATGGTGATGTAGTGGTTGTGAGACATCAAAATGTCGCTCATAATGGAGATACGGTCGTGGCAGTTATTATTGGTGTTCACGAGTTAGCTACTCTTAAAAAGTTTTATTATCTAGGTGATAAAATTGAGTTACGTGCTTCAAACAAAAAACTAAAGGATTGGCCAAGACAGTATAATGTAGGAGACGTAGAGATTCGCGGCAAGTTTTGTGGTTTAATAAGAAAAGGAGATTAAATGTATCTGCCCGAAAATAAAATCAATGACAGATGTATTTACAAAGAAAAAGCGAAGCTTGATAATGTCGCGGATAACCGGAAAACATACACTGCCGGAATTAAAAGTTAGAAAGGCACTTTTTACAATAGGAATAAGGTATAGATTGCATGACAAGAAGCTTTCAGGTCATCCTGATATTGTTATCAGAAGATTGAAAACAGCTTTATTCGTCAATGGCTGTTTTTGGCATCAGCATAAAAACTGCAAGCGAAGTACTATACCAAAAACGAATAGAAATTATTGGCTGCCGAAACTAAGAAGGAATATCGAAAAGCAGGTGGAAGATTTTAAGAAATTAAGAAAAGAAGGATGGAAGATCATAATTGTTTGGGAGTGTCAGACAAAAGATCAGATTAAGCTTGAATTAAGATTGAGAAGAATGTTTGTATGAAAAAAAAGGTTTTCAGAATTGCAGAATTATTTTCAGGCCCCGGCGGATTGGCTTTTGGCGCTGTTAATACACATATATCTTCTTCAGATACGGAATATGATCTTCAATCAGTTTGGTCGAATGATATCGACGCTGATGCCTGCAGAACGTACGCACGGAATATCCACAACGGCGATCAGTCAAAAACTATCTGCAAGCCTGTTCAGGAGCTTGATTTCGAAAAGCTTCCTGCATTCGATGCTTTAGCTTTCGGATTTCCCTGCAATGACTTCAGCGTTGTGGGAGAACAAAAGGGATTCAACGGAAAATACGGGCCCCTTTATTCCTTTGGAGTAAAGGCAATCAAAGCACATAACCCAATGTGGTTTATTGCAGAGAATGTTAGCGGACTTCAGAGCGCAAATAAAGGAGATGCGTTTGCAACAATTCTCAGTGATTTAGAGCATGCGGGCAAAGGATACAGACTAACAACTCATCTTTATAAATTCGAGGATTACGGTGTACCGCAATATAGACATAGAGTAGTTATTATCGGAATAAGAAATGATCTTAATCTCCAATTCAGGGTGCCTGCTCCTACAACATTCCAAAAATATGTTACGTCACGGGACGCTCTTGAAAAGCCGCCGATTTCTTCAGATGCGCCCAATAACGAACTCACGCGTCAGTCCGAAGCCGTGGTCGAGAGACTGAAATATATACCGCCTGGGGAAAACGCTTGGTATGAAGGTATCCCCGAGCACTTGCGGCTGAATGTAAAAAAAACACGCATGAGTCAGATATACAAGCGTCTTGATCCTAATAAACCCGCATACACAATCACAGGTTCAGGCGGCGGCGGCACTCATGTCTATCATTGGAAAGAAAATAGAGCGCTGACGAATAGGGAGCGTGCCCGCCTGCAGTCTTTTCCTGATAAGTTTGTTTTTGAGGGATCGAAAGAGAGCGTACGCAAGCAGATCGGCATGGCAGTTCCGCCAAGGGGAGCAAGTGCAGTAATTTCAGCTGTATTGAAAACTTTCGCAGGATTATCTTATCCGTCTGTTCCAGCGAAGCTTACCAACGGGTTTCCTCCGCTCAACGGAATGCTGTTTGATCTTTAGAGGATGCTGATAAGTTTCTCCCAGTCTTTCCTGCTTTTCTTCAAGAGGCCCGATTTTTTTACAAATCTTTTTCCGTCGAATTCTTGACCCTCAATGCTGGTTACTTCTTCCAGATCATCGGCCCAGCACCATCCGGATACCTCGCAGGGAATTTCGGAAAAGTCCGGAATAACGGCGCTGTATTTGCTGAAATGAGGCATATTTTTTACAACCGATACGATTTCCTGCTTCGCAATTCTCAGTAGATGGTCGTCAGGAATCTCCGGTCTGCAGTAAATATATATGTCCGAACGACGATCAGGGATATTTATTTCATTTTCACCTAATATCAAATATGCACTTTTTGGCTTCGATGATTTTATTCCAACGCCTTTTCGAGGCTTCTGCATTTTTCCGTTTCGTACAATACCGATAATGTCCTGCGGCACGATTTCTCCGTAGATATTAAAATCAAGTTCGACTTCTGTATCGAATTCCTTTTTGAAGAACTTTTTGACAGCCACTTCACCAAGTTGTCCCTTGACCCAATTTGTGATTTTTTGACCGAATTCGCGCTGTCTTGCTGTGCCCCAATCGGAAAGCACATATCCGCGAAAATGCTGGGCAAGAGCAAAGTCGAGACATAGGGCATAATCAGCCTTTGTTAAACTGATAGTGCGCCATGCATAGCTCTTTTTCCATTCCGCGGGTTTCTTCCGAAAACATGAATCTGCCGTGGGAGCCGTTTCTTTCCATGCACTTGAACTCCTCGGCGTTTTTGAAGTAGTTGTCGAAAGCTTTCGGATCGAGGCCGGTATAGACGATTGCGTCTTTTTTGCTTAGAATCTTGCCCATATTATTTGATAAAGTAGTCAATATTTTTGCCGTAGACTTGTGCTATCTGCTTCAGCTGAACAAGATCGACTTTTCGTTGTCCGGATTCCATTTTTGAAATATAGGACTGCGATTTATTCAGCCGATGGGCGGCAGTTTTCTGATCAAGTTTTGCAGAGAGACGGGCAGATTTCAGTTTTTCGATCAGATTTTTGTGCTCGTTTGTGTATATGGCTTTTGACATAGTCAGCTTGACTTATTGTATGATATATTCCAAAATAGAATATGCCAAAATGGAATATAACTACAGAAATTTCTGCGGGGTCTTTGAATAAAAAATTTTCGAGCCGATGCGTTTGCAGGCGCGTCGGGCGGGGGCGACGCGCCGACCATGCGAGCCCCGCCGGAGGCGGGGGCGAGCTAGGAGTCAGCGAGAAAATAGGTTCGAACTTTTTCATACATCACTGCAGAGAGAGAATTCGTGGCTGGCGAGAGTGACTGGCTCTGCGCGGTGCGGGTCGCGCAGAGCGTTTGAAAGGGCTCGCGGAAAACGGCCGAGAGCCGCCGAACAAAAAAGAAGGAACGACCCCGCAGAAATTTCTGTTCATTTTATGAAATACATCGCATACTGCAGAAAATCGACTGACGAGAAAGATAGACAGGTTTTGTCCATAGAGGCTCAGGTTGCAGAGATAAAGGAGTATGCCAAGCGGGAGCAGGTGGAGATATCCGAATTCATCACAGAATCCCGAACCGCAAAAGAACCAGGCCGCCCGTTATTTGCCGATCTTATAGGTAAAATTGAACGTGGACTGGCCTCCGGCATTATTGCATGGCACCCAGACAGACTTGCACGAAATTCTATAGACGGCGGGCGGATCATTTATCTTATCGACATCGGCAAGCTCGTTGGGCTTAAATTTCCCACCTTCTGGTTTGATAACACGCCGCAGGGCAAGTTTATGCTTTCAATC
>JACREM010000026.1 GCA_016218215.1 Candidatus Gottesmanbacteria bacterium
CGTCGGGTCCCGTTGCAATGGATCTGCCTACCTGATACAATACCACCTATGTTTGCAGTAGTTGTCATAGGCGGAAAACAGTATCCGGTTGCAAAAGGCGAGACGCTTACCGTAGATTCCCAAGAGGGAGCGGTAGGTGACACCCTTACGTTTGATCGAGTGCTTCTCGTGGAAGACGAAGGGAAAGTGATTATTGGAAAACCTGTTATAAACGGTGCGAAGGTCAAGGCAAAAATTCTTTCCCAAGAAAAAGGTGAAAAACTTCATATCAGACGGTATAAATCCAAGGTACGATACCGAAAATCCACAGGCTTTCGAGCTCATCTCACAAAACTTGAAGTAGAATCAATTACATAACGTCTTTCCTCATGAATATTGTCCGTTATATTTTTTTCTGGGGTAGAAATCCCGAATTTTCCAAATTAGAGGCAGAGAAACTCCTTCCCAATGCGCAATTCGTTGATATTTTTTCTGATTATTCTTTTTGTACAGGCATTTCTACTGAAGAATTAGAAACGTATAAAAATCTTGCCGGTGGAGTGGTAAAGATAGCAATGGTGAAAGACGAGTTGGAAACTTTAGATGAAAAAGTTCTTGCCAGGATACTCATGCCAGAGTTTAAAAAAAATACGCGGATTGTGTTTGCTATAAATTCTGTCGGTAATGCATATCCTGTGAACAGCGCGCTTCTGGAGGAGATAAAGCGTGTTCTCATCTCAGAGGGATTGAGTTGTCGCTATCTTCAGACGAAAGACGGAAAAACGTCCGCGGTAGCAATCGACAAAGAGCATGCGATAGAGCTTACGATCGTAAAAAGTTCAAAAGGGTACCTTGTTTCAAAAACTATTTTTATACAAGAGTATGAAGCATGGAACAGACGTGAATACGGGAGACCATACTCAGATGCGAAGCGAGGCATGCTTCCGATAAAAATTGCAAGGATGGTGGCAAATGTAGCCCGCAGGCCTGATAGAAAACTTCTCCTAGATCCATTTTGCGGCATGGGATCGATTTTAGGCGAAGCACTCGTCAGCGGATGGAATGTCATAGGAAGCGATATATCCGAGGAAGTGCTCGTACGGTCCAAAAAAAACATTGAGTGGCTCGCAAGTGAAGAGAACTTATCGGCGGGTCGCTTTAAATTTTTCCTTTCTGATGCGACACATATCTCAAAACATCTCAAACCAAATTCGGTCGATGCCATTGTAACAGAACCATATATGGGCTCAACGGGAATTGGAGAGGGAAGTTTGTCAATAGAAAAAGTAAAAAATATCGCAAAAGGTCTTGAAAAATTGTATCTTGGGTGTCTTAAAGACTGGCAAATCGTGTTAAAACCGCAGGGTATCGTTGTCATTGCTATTCCAAGATTTTATTTTTCCGGCCGGGTATTTTATGTGAAAAATGTGGTTGACAGGTGTGAAATGCTCGGCTATACTACCAAAGCCGGACCTATAGAATATAGTCGTCCACAGGCAAAAGTAAGAAGAGAATTTTTTGTATTCGAGAAAAAATAATATGGCACACGTAAAAGCAGGCGGAGTAGCAAAAGGAAATAAAGATTCAGTTTCAAAGCGTTTGGGCGTCAAAATTTATGGTGGTCAGATGGCTCGAGCTGGAAATATTCTTATCCGTCAAAAAGGATCAAAAGTCTGGGCTGGAGTCGGCGCCTCCATGGGGAGTGATTCAACAATTTTTGCTCTAAAAGACGGCACGGTAAAATTTTTAGTAAGAGAAGGAAAACAATTTGTGTCTGTCGTTTAGTTCTGCTGCCCACAAAGTACGATACCATGTCTGATTCACAACAGGTGTTACATCTGGATATTGATTTAGTTCAACCAAACCCTTTGCAGCCCCGAGGTTTAATTCCGCCTGATTCTCTCAAAGATTTAGTAAGTTCCATAAAAGAGCATGGCATTATCGAGCCATTGGTCGTTGCCAAAACACCTGCCGGATATCAGATTATTGCTGGAGAACGAAGATGGAGGGCATCAAAACAAGCAGGACTTACGAGTGTACCGGTTTTGGTAAAAGAAACCACTGCACGGGGCATGCTTGAAATGGCGATAGTCGAAAACGTACAACGGGAAGATCTAAATCCTATAGAGCGAGCTCAGGCATTTACGAGACTTTCAGAGGAATTTGGTCTTACCCTTGCAGAAATTTCAAAGCGCATCGGGAAAAGTGAATCGTATGTGTCAAACACCATGAGGCTCTTAGCCCTTCCGGATGCGATAAAAGATGGACTTATTTCGGGCGCCATTTCAGAAGGACACGCTCGAGCCATAGCCGGACTTGGTGATATAAAGATAATGATAGAAGCGTATAAGACAATATTGTCTGAAAATGCGTCTGTTAGGAGAGCCGAAGATCTTGCCCGAAGACTCAAATCCCAGAATGGGAAGAATCCAACAGCGAAAGTCGAGCGAATCCATAGCGAGGAGCTCGATACCATGGCAAAAAACATAGCGCAATCGATAAACGGACTTGTCAAGATAACCCAATCGAAAGTTGAAGCACGTCTTGTATTTGTGGTACGGGGAAATCTAGAAGCGACAAGCGCGATTCTCAAACAAATACACCAAAAAATTTCAGGAGAGTAAAGCTTAAACTTCAAGATCCGGCCGTGTTATAACCCCAGTTCTATTAAATGGAAAGTACCGGAAAAATGCTTTGCCTATAAAATCTTCCAGAGGCACCGGTCCAAATTCACGCGAGTCACTACTGTGAGGTCTATTGTCACCTGCGACGAAATAGTACCCCGCAGGGACGGTAGTCTCTTGGTTTTCGTGAAGAAATGAGCCGCCAAAAGTATACAGCTCAGGTGCCAGATACGCGGACTCATTTACCACGTGATCGTTCACATAAAATTTACTGCTCACAAGCTTCACTCTGTCTCCAGGAAGACCAATAATTCGTTTTATATAATCGATTTCTTTGTTTTTAGGGGATTTAAAGATGATGACATCCCCTCTTTTCGGTTCTGCGAGTTTATAGGAAATTTTGTTTGTCAGAATATACTCGCCGTTATGAAAATTTGGCTCCATAGAAGCACCGCTTATCTCCTGGGGGGACATAATAAACAGATACACCATGACAAGGACTGCAAGAACCACAACGATAGATTGAAGAAAATCAAAAATTCCACCCGTGATTCGCTTGAGGGTCTCCATAGGTTTCAATAATAAGTGTAGGTGATATAATAAACTCCGTCAAGGAATTGTTCGGACTTGTAGCTCAGTTGGTTTACCCGAACAAATTTTCTCTCGAAAATTTGCGCGGGTGAAGAGCGTTTCTTTGTGTTTTACGTATATATTTTAAGAAGCAAGGTTGACAATAAACTTTATTCAGGGTATACAAATGATTTGAGAAGAAGGTTTATGGAACATAATAAAGGTGTAGTAGCAAGTACGAGGTATAGGAAGCCTTTTGCTCTGATTTATTATGAAGCATATTTGGAACAACGTGACGCAACGTCGAGAGAAAAATTTTTCAAAACTCAGTGGGGGAGAAATTATTTAAGAAAAGTACTCAAAAATTATTGGACTTGTAGCTCAGTTGGTTAGAGCGTTGCATTGACATTGCAAAGGTCAGAGGTTCGAATCCTCTCAGGTCCACAGCACTTGCTGAGTGAAATGAAGCTTAGTGCTGTGGATGCCGAGTAATCTCGGCGCCACAGAATTTTAGTCTTTACTCGATATAGATTCTCTAAAAAAGAGTAAAGATGTGAGTAAGTTTATTCGAGCATTAGATAGATTTGAAGCTGAAAGTGCTGCATTTCCCGTCAATTGATATTCCACTCCCTTTTCGTAAATTATCGCTCTGTAAGAAGTGAGTTTTCCTTTCTCTGCTGCGTTTTGCAGATTAGTTGATGAAACTCGTTGCATTGTATTGTTTGAGTTTTTCAATCCTATGTTCTCGGATGAGTTAAATATCTTTTGTTCGTCATGTATAAAACGAATGTAAATACTTATGAGTTTATCGATGAACACTACTGTGGCATTCCTTTTTGGTACATCAGATAGAGATTTTCTGAGTATAAATATATCATGAAGAATTTGTTCCAGATCGTTTCGTAAATCTTTTGGCCGATTTTTTTTATCTGTCTCTGCAATTTCTCTTAATTTATTTTCTATTTTTTTACTTTCAGGTGTAGTAGGCAGTCCTGTCAGGATGAGAGACAATTCATTTACGGATTGTTTCAATGTTTGATCACTGATGGGTTCTGATACTGGTACTGTCGTACCAACGGAAACTGTATATTTTTCCTCGGACCCTCTCGTGACTGTGTTGGTGTATTCTTTCCAAAGCGAATCACTTGTTCCCATTTGCAGTACGTCAAAATGATATGTTCCAGTATCTGTCCCTTTTATTGTGGCAGTATATGGTGAGCTTGATGGTTCAGGGAGAAAGATGATACCGTCTGTGGCGTCATA
>JACREM010000023.1 GCA_016218215.1 Candidatus Gottesmanbacteria bacterium
CATACTTCTTGTGTATATCTATCCCTATGTATTGCATAGTTCTCCTTTGTTCTGAGCAGAGGTTGGTTAGTAATCCTTCGATTCTACCGCTTTCTGCTAAACGTGAGAGTTATGCAAGTTTTACCATAGCATCATATATTCTTCTTATTATAAAGCGTTACACATATTACTATTGACCATGAGACACTGAGCAAATTTTTCATGCAATGGATATGCTGTTGGATATTTTGGAAAGGTGCTCCACTTAGGCGGATAGTAATGAGGATAACCCACAAAAAGCCCTATGGTTTCCGCAAAATCTTCTGCATCTGTTTGGGTTCCCGGATATGTTGGTAAGAAACCCTCTCTTCTTGGAGATGAAATTCCTTTTGATAGAAAAAGTTGGTAATAAGTACCATTTCTATATTGAAGCGCGTGGCCTGTTTCATGTGCAAGCGTATAGACAGAGCTTCCCGGAAGAACACCCACATTGTAAATATATATTCCGCCATCCTGAAAACATCCACCTCCAAAGTCTTTTCTAACACGATAGAGTGGAATTGGAGCGGTTGAACATTTTAGCTTTGACGTATACAAAGGATATTTTACAATTTGGGATGCAGCAAATATCATGGAGGCTTTTTCTTGTGGTAGCCAGGCGCTCGTAGCAGCTTCGGACCTACAAGAGTTTAAAGCACCGTCAGAGTCTTTAAACTGAAAACACCCAATATCCGGTTGGCCAATGATCACGCTTGCGTATGCGGTTTTTGTTTCCCCCACTAGGTTTTCCGCGTCGGCTGTGACTGTTAATGTGTTTGTGATAACAGTATCTTTAAATGATGAAGACAAGGGAATCACAAAGGTCAGCGTTTTTTCTTCTCCTGGGGATATTGATTCGGGGGCGGAGAGTGCGGGTGAAGATATTGATCCCGTTCCTCCATATACCGAAAATTCATCAGAGACCCTGATGTTTGTAAGTTTTTTTGTTGTTGCCTGGATGATTATGGTATACGTGATAGGCATTGGATTATTATCCGGTATATTGTCAGGGTCAGCTGTTTTTGAAAGACGAATGTATTGAGATCCTGTTTCGCCGAACGTATCTTCACCCCCTTTTTGCATACCAATAAACATGGGTGCGCGGGTAATGACGCCGGAAAAGCCAAAGATTAAAACAAACACAACTACACCGATTAATACTGCGGCGATCCAAAAGTCATAATTCTCGCTTTTTCTATTTGAGAATGATCCGACTGCGTTTGAAAAATAAGACATGATGCTTCCTGCGAGTTTTTCTCCAAACAGGGATACTAGAAAGGCCGGGGCAGCTGCACCGCCAGTAAGGCCAGTGAGAGCAGCGGTGGTTCCGGTTGCGGCTTGGGAAAAAAGTTTGGATCGTATAAATCCAAATACTGCGTTAAACAGTTCGTGTCTGGCGATATCTTTTGCCATGTGAGATGTCCACCCATCTCCTTGTTGATTCTGAATAATTGAGATCTGTTGAGGAAACGCCTGATAGAACGTAGCAAACAAGAGAATTTCCACAGCACCCTGATGTTCTGTGGGTATTGATGAATTCAAGGTGCTATGTCCAAACGGATGAGTTCCCTTATGATCAAGCGATGCGACAGTTTTGAGATATTTATCGACCAGGCCTGTTTGGCGACCAATAAGAGATCCAAAAAAATCATCTAATACTCCGCGCGCTTGACCAAAAGACCCTGTCTGTTTTAATCTCCCCGATTCAGAGGCGATAATTTTTTTCACAATATCAGAGGTTAAAATATTCCCTGATGCTTTTTGTAGTCTTTCTTCTGTTCCTGAAAAACCAGATCGTATTGCGTTTTCTATAATTTGTTTTCTTTTTTCTGGGTTGCTTACGACTAATAAAAAAGCAGCATCATAAAGCGGGGCAATTGCTTTTTGTATTGTCCCCGTATTTGTTCCCTGAGCAATAGATTGGAAAAAGTTTTTTGTAAAATCGACGCCATCCGGCGGCGATGCGCTGTAGGAAACTACTCTTTTTATGAATTCTTCTGGTGTCGTTTCCAAAAGTTCGTCGCGGCGTTCATATGCTTTTACTAGAAGATCTGGGGCTGGATTTTTTAATGCAGTAGTTACTATTTCTTCAGACTCCTGTGCTATCTTTTTTGCCTCTTGTTCGGCGCTCTGTATGATGGAGACCAGTTCTTTCTCATCAGATGGTTGAATTAAAATTGACACCCCGGATGCGCGGATTTTGTTGTCAGAAACAACAAGAGACCTGATGCCATTTCTTATTACATCTTCGCTTTGGACGATTTCTTTGGATTTTTCGATCCACCTAGCGACGAGTTTTTCACGAAATGGTGCAAGTCTTTTTTCATATTTTGTTGCAAGGGTGTCCGTTTTTTCTTTGTGTCTGAGTTGAATGCCATTTAGGGCCTTATAAAGAGCGCCCTCGGATGGCGAATTGAGTGTCGCATCCTCTTTGATATATATAGCTGTATTTGCTTTTATATTTGATGCGAGAGAGGAGAGGTATGAACTTAGTTCACCTTGTTTGTCTCCAAGTACAGCGCTTTTTATTATTCTTTCGTCAATGGGAATTTGAAGCGCACGGAGCTTGGCGACAGCCAAAAGCTCACTACCCTCTGAGTTTTCTATAATACCAAGCGCCTTTTGTAATGTTGTGTCGTCCATGGGTGCATTATATAGTTTGCTTTGTCGCATTTTTGTTTGTTACCGTTTCTACGGTAAATATTGGTCTATTTTGTTGTGACACGCTTTGATTCGTCTGTGGGCTATCTTGAGAGATCATCTCCAAGCGGTTTACATCAATGGTCTCTTGGGGTTTTGTTGTAGCTAGTTTGTGTTCTTCAGAAGAAGCGATGATTTTGATCGCAGCGTGTGCTGGGCCCGCAAAAAATAATCCCTCGCCGATGCCAGCAGACAAGAGGAGGTGTTTTTCTCCCTGTGAAAGATTAAACACTGTTCCGATCTTATCTATTGCTGATGCCGATTGTTTTAAAAGTATCTGAAGGCTCGAGTTTTGGATAATCGCGGCTCCCAGATCTACTGAGAGGAAATCTTCTACGTCCTGAGTTATTGTTGTAAGGCCAAGATAGTATTTTCTCGCGCGTTTTGCGATGGAGTTTAAAAACTGTCCAGAGTCTTCGTACTTCATCATGTACCATGCTTCGTCTACGACAAGAAGCCGTCTTTTTATGTCACGTCTTACTTTTGTCCAGATAAAATCCAAAATAAGAAACATGGCGATTGGTCGGATTTCATCCTCAAGGTCCCGTATAGAAAACACTGTTAGAGGATTTCGGATTTCAACATCTGTTTGTTGATCAAAGATGCCTACCATGCTTCCCTTTACGAATTTTTCTATTCTATCAGAGAGTCCTCGTGCGACCTGGTCTTCCATGCCAATAAGCGTTTTATAGAGATCTTCCATGAGGGGTGGTTCGTTTTTTTGAGTTTTTGGATCCGGTGTAATACCTTTTTGTTTATATGTGAGGATGAGTGCTCTGTCGAGAAGTGCATCTTCGCCTGGAGATAATTTTCCCATGACTACGCGGAAAAATCCATGGAGCGAGAGTATTTTTTGGTTCAGCTCATTTTCACCCTCGCCCTGCGACATGCCAGAGAGATCAAACGGATTGATTTTGGTCGTTGATCCAAATTTAAATATAATATACTCGCCACCAAGTGTTCTTGTGAGTGTTTCATATTCGTTTTCTGGGTCGATCACAATGACCTCAGTGTCAAACATGAGGCTTCGCATGATTTCAAGTTTTATGGCGTAGCTTTTTCCTGATCCGGACTTTCCAAACACAACCGTGTTTGCATTTTCTAGAGAAAATCTATCAAAGATGACCAAGCTGTCGTTATGAAGGTTCATACCATAAAGTATTCCCTCGTTTGCTGTGAGTTCAGATGTTGTGAAGGGGAATGTGGTGGCTAGGGACGTGGTGTCCATGTTTCGCGCAACTCCGATTTTGTCCTGTCCCATGGGGGTTGTGGTTTTAAACCCCTCTTCCATCTGGAGTATGGCTTTTTTGGTGACTATGAGTAGGGATCCAAGCATGGCCTCCACCTGCTTTGTGGTTTTATTAAGCTCCTCCATGGTTTTAGAAGGAATTGTTACATAGAGACCAAATTGGAAAAAACGCTCCGCGCCTTTTGCGAGCTGCTGCTGCATGGAGAGTGCATCTTCGAGGGCAATTTGGATAGACGGTTCTATGACGCGTCCTCGTTTTAGGTCAGACTGAATTGTCGCTTCCATTTCTCCGACTTTACGTCGTATATTTTCTAATATTTCAGCTGATTGCGTGGGGTAGATGTACATGGCTATATCAAGCGTGTGGTCAAAAGACACCAATGGTTCAAGCCAGTTCGCGCTGACAAACCTCGGGTATCCTGCGGTAAAAAGTGTTCGAAAATACCAGTCCCCAATGTGGAGATTGTCAAAGTCGACCTCTATCGCAGGTGGAGCTATGATGTCTATTGAGGAGAGAGGACCAAATTCTCCCGGCGCTTTTGATGTCATTGGGTTTTCGGTTACACCAATAGAAGATAGAATGGATTTTATGCTCATGGCATAGCTCCTTGTTTCAAGTTATCGTTTACTTGCTCTTTGTTAAAGGCTGTATCGTCAGATGGATTAAAGATAGAGAAAAATAGATACACCAACTGTGTATTCGCGAGTTGGTGTGCCTTCAGACCGAGCCGGCCGAGGAGACGCAAGAGATGATCGCATTTTGGGGCAAGAACCGTAGTCGCTCGATCAAGGATGTAGGATTTTTCATATGGCAGCCCGCGCGAGTTTCCCCCGAAAAGCACTTGTGCGGATTTTCCGAGTTCCAAAAAAGAAAAAGGAATTATGAGATAAAATTTTTTGTCCAATACCTCTTTTTCTTTTACTGTTTCTGCAACAAAGAGCCTGTAAGATTGAATGTTTGCCGCAATCTTTGGGTTCTTTTGTTTTTTCTCTTTGTCTTCAAGTGTTTCAAGGTACGCTCTGATATCTTTGTGTTGCGAACGGATAAGTATCTGAATAGGAAATGAGAGAGAGTTGAGGAGTCCAGCATAAGCGTAGATGAGTGCCTCTTGCTCTTTTTCTGACAATAATCCAAAATTTACTGCGGATGTTTCTATGACAAGGCTGCATGACCCGTCGGTATACATGACCATGTCTCGTTCAATTGTTTCGATTTCAATGAATTTTTGAGTCGATGATTTTATCGGTATAATCAGGTCTGACATAGTGTTGTTATATGTTTTTTCCAAAAATATCCATAGCCAGTTTTGCTCTGGCTATCTCTTTTTGGCTTTTTGCAATAATTTCTACCGCTGGGAGAATTGAGTTGTCTATGTTGAGCTTTGTTTTGTCAAACGCAAATTGATTTCTCGGATCTTCAATCTCAATGACATATTCTCCCGGCTGAAGCGGAGTGGATGCTGCAAATTGGCCAAGCTTATTTGTTTTTAGAGCCCTCATTGGCACACCATCATGATCTTTGATGGTGACGAGAATGCCGGGAAGCATATTTCCGTTTGAATCTTTTATTATTCCGTTTGCGACGTTTGGAAATGTGGTAAGGCGCGGGACGCCGCTATTTATCTTGGGCCCGGGTGAAGCTATGTGCACTGATGATGGCTGTCTGGAGGGGTAGTATACAGGAATAGATTTTTGACCAGCAACTGTTTTTTTGAACCTTTCAAGCTCCTGACTCATCTGTGATTTTTCTTTCAGAAGGGTATCAAGCTGCTGTTTTAGGTCTTCAATATGGTGGAGTTCTTCTTGCGATGCCCTGAGGGTAGACACAGATGAAATTTCACTTTCGAGTTTTTTTATCCGTGTAGGTTCATCTGGCAAGGCAACACTTGTTGTGTTCATGCTTGTCTCAGTGTGTGTTTGTCCTGATGTTTCAAAAACATTTTGTGAGCTTGAATGAATTTGTTGAGTTGCCGGCATTGTTGTCGTGGAAATATTTTGAGATGCGGTTTTTTGCTTCTCAAGCGCCGTTTTTAGATTGTCCATAAGTGTTGATTCTTTGTGAGATGAGAGCATGGTTGTGGTCCCAGTTGAGGTGGGTGATTGTTTGCCCTGAGACGAGAAGGATTGTTGGTGAGGCACCAGAGACGATGCCCATGTTGTAAAATGTGTCAGTGTTTGCGAGAGGATGTCAAATTGATGCCCATGTGAATGTGCAGGTGTATTCATTGATACATGACTTGACTGTGGCTGACCAGGGGTCGGTGTGACTGTCTTTACTGTTTGTGTTGTGTTGGTTGATATTTTAATGTCGGGCGTTTTTTTTATTTCTATTGATCGTTGTTGCCAGATAAATAGAGTTGGGTTATAGGTGTTTTTTAAAAATGAAAGGATCCACACATCCATGGGGCGTTCTTCGATGGGTACAAATGCGAGTCCGAACCCAAGGAGTGCGGAAAAAATTGCAAGCGGCCAGGTGAGAAAAAACGGGAGCGGGAGTTTGTATGAAATATATGCAACTATTGCGCCTCCCGCAAGGTAGGCAAATTGTTTTATCGTCATATCGCCGATCAGACGAAACTGAAAGGTGGTGATATTTTGCGGGACTGGGTGTTGTTCCATTGCCATAGGCAGTACTGCGAACTGCCGCAGTAGATCCATTGTAAAAATATTTTATCTTCTCCGCAAGAGCACAAAGCGCATCAGAATCGTGAAAACTCCCAAATCATTTCACGCGAAATTGTATAAAATTGTGGTATGATAGTCGCATGACTCACGAGTTTATGCTTCTCGAAGCAAAAAACAGTCGGGATAGTGAGGAGACGCCGGCATCCATGGAGCAGCTTTTTGCCTCACTTGGTACCAGCGGGCATTCCGGTGGAATATTTCAGTCATTGTTTGGTCCAAAACACCCGTCAAAATATTATAGTTTTGAAATCGCATCGGTCAATAGCGGCATTCATTTTTTTATCGGTATTCCAAAAACTCTGTATACCTATGTTGAGAGCCAGATCACTGCGCAATACCCGAAGGCATCGCTTGTGCCGGTAGAGGATTACGCGCCGCATTTTTTGGCGCTTCCCCATGTAGTGGGACAGCTCACATATACAAACGCGTTTTACTATCCGCTCAAAACTCATAAAGACGTACGGGATCTCGATCTTTTGGTGGGCATATTAGGTCAACTTGCTAAACTTACCCAGGATCACGCTGTTGCCATACAGATTCGCGTGACCCCCGCAGGAAGCGGTTGGCAGAGGACTGCGGCATCGGTCGTGGCTCACGGTATCCCTGATCCGTCGTTTGCGGGGCGGTTTAAATCTCATCCGCACGCCCGTCTCATAGAGACAAAAACAGCCCAGACAGGACTTGTGGCAGCAGTGAGAATTCTTGCCGTTGGTCCCACGATAGAAGCGGCAAAAGATCTTCTATCAAGCGTTGGCGGGTCGTTTGGAGTCTATTCGTTGGGCGAAGGAAATGGGCTAGCCGTTTCAGAACCTGCGTTCTGGCAAAAAGCAAAACTTGAACAGGCGTTTCTTGAAAGATCCGGCGATCTGGTGCCAAGGTCTCAGGTGCTTGGCGCTGCTGAATTAGCCTCTCTCTGGCATCCTCCTGGGCTCACACTTTCGGGAATAAAAAATATAGCGTGGGGAAATAGACTTACGGGAGAAGCTCCGGAAAATTTGCCGATAGTAACCGAGGATGAGGAAGCGAAAAAGAATATTAATTTTTTCGCCAGAACCGAGTATAAAAATAAGCCCGCGACATTTGGGATAAAAAAAGAAGACAGGCGAAAGCACCTGTATGTGGTCGGAAAAACCGGAACAGGCAAATCGACCATGATTGCCAACATGGCGATAAACGACATGAAAAATGGCGAAGGTGTTGCGGTCATCGACCCACATGGGGACCTTTGCGACGTACTCCTAGACTATATACCGTCGTATCGCATCAATGATCTGGCGTATCTCGATCCTGCGGATCCGGAGTACATGTTTCATTTAAATCCGCTTGAAATCAGAAATTCTCAATATAAGGAACTTATCGCGTCTGGTATCGTCTCTATATTTTATAAACTTTATCACTACAGTTGGGGTCCGAGACTTGAGTATATTCTCCGAAATACGATTCTGACACTTCTTTCGATTCCAAATTCGACGCTTCTTCAGATTCCTGAGATTTTGACAAATGAGTCATACAGGAGGAGAACCGTCGAAAAATTATCTGACCAGGTGCTGAAAAATTTCTGGATGAACGAATTTGAAAAAATGTCGCCGCAGATGAAAAGCGAGGCGATTTCGCCTATCTTAAACAAAATCGGGCAGTTTTTGTCGTCACAGACCATCCGGCGGATTATAGAAAATCCGGTTTCTTCCATAGATCTAGAACAGATGATGAATGACGGGAAGATTATCTTAGTTAATCTTTCTCAGGGGAAACTTGGAGAAGATAGTAGCGCGCTACTTGGTGCTATGATGATCACCAAGCTTCAACTTGCTGCTATGAATAGGGTGCACCAGACAGAAGAGAACCGCAAAGACTTTTATCTCTATGTCGACGAGTTTCAAAATTTTGCGACGAACTCATTTATCAAAATATTATCCGAGGCGCGGAAATATAGGCTGAATCTCACGCTTGCCAATCAGTATGTGGGACAGATAGACGAAGAGGTGCAGAAGGCGATCTTTGGTAACGCGGGATCGATTGTATCGTTTGGTATTGGGTCATCTGACGCGAGATTTTTAGCGAGAGAATTTGGATTAAAATATGCGGAAGAGGAGCTCGTCCAGCTTGGAAATTATCAGATTGTACTCAAGCTCTCCATCGACAATCATACCTCGACGCCATTTAGCGGAAACACACTCCCGCTTCCTCGTAGCAAAAATCAGGGTCGGGAAAAGGCGATACGAAGCAGTCGCGAGCGGTATGGGAAAAAGATAGCCCGCCCGTGATTCTCTCCATGGTACAATACAGCTATGAAGCCAAAACAAGATGACACCCATCCATATTTTCTTTGGGACTATAACCTGACCGAAGATGATGTTCGTCGGATTTTACATGGTGAAAATGAAGCTGAGCGAATATGGATGAAGTCGAGAATTCTGACACATGCCGCGTATGAGGATGTTTGGAAATATTTGACATTAAACGACATAGTATCTGAGTTTTCTAAACTGCGGATGAGATCTCAGACAGCGCAGGCGTGGCGACATGCGCTTACCGTGTGGGGACACCATGTATAATCTCGAAAAAAATCCTATTTTACTTCCACATCAGGTCTCAATCCTGAAACGATTTTTTTCCGAACCGATAGCCCAGTCATTTTTTCTTACCGGCGGCACAGCGCTATCAGCGTTTTATTTTGGACATAGGGAAAGCCGCGATTTTGATTTATTTAGCATGGAAGAATTTTCTTCTTCTCAGATTGAAGCGCTATTTAGAGATATTGCGCAGGGCCTTGGGGGCAATCGTTGCAGTAAAAGTTGGAACAAATATGTATAGAGAGATGTACATGGAACACAAAAAAGACGGCTGGATCCAGAGAATTGATGTTGTTCGGGAACAGCCAAAGCATTTTGGTGACATTGTTATTATTGACGGTATACGTGTGGATTCTCTGGAAAATATTGGATCAAACAAAATACTGACACTTCTTAGTCGTCTAGAGCCGAAAGACTATGTGGATTTTTATACCCCTCTTCCTCAGGTTTGCAACTGATCTGATTTGACTTTACGATCTGGATCGTGTCTCATAATACTAATGCCCGCATTTCTTTCAGACCAACAAGTTACAGAGTTACGCCGTGCACATAAAGCAGTCCGCGATAAACGAATAGCCGATAAAATCAAAGCAGTCCTCATGCTCCATCACGGATACTCCTATGATCAGATTCATGAAGCATTGCTGTTGGATGAAGCGACTGTTCGTCGCCACGTCATACAGTATGAACATCAGGGGGTTGATGGACTCCTCGAATGTCGATATA
>JACREM010000024.1 GCA_016218215.1 Candidatus Gottesmanbacteria bacterium
ATTGAACGTAAACAGGCAGAGAAAGCATAGGATTTTCTACGCTAGAGGATATGGTAGGATGTTGTCAAATTTCGATTTTTCCAGATTCCCGTTTTCACGGGAATGACATCAAGGCTGTTTTGCCAACTCGTGAACGGTTACTCTGATCTAACTTGATTTTCCCTCCAAATCTGCTATGATAGCCACTATCTAAAACCCCGGGGAGGGGTTTTTCTATAGAACATTAAAACAAGAGGGGTGAAATCGACTAGATCCTTGTGTTATCATTGTGCTCATGGACGCACATAAGCCAACGATACCAAGTATTCCACCGGTACAATTTGTACGCGAAGTGACTGCAGAGCTTAAAAAAGTCACGTGGCCAACTAGGGAAGAAACAGTGAAACTCACTATCGTCGTGATCGCGGTATCCATCATCGTCGGTATCTTTATCGGCATCGTGGACGCATCGTTTCTGAAACTCACCTCAGTCTTGTTTAAAAAATAACTATGGATGAACAAACGACACCAGCAGTACCAGCACCAACAGCCATTGACCCAATTGTGGATACCAAGCCAGTCGTCGTGCCGGACACCGCACGCTGGTATGTGGTACACACCTACTCCGGTCACGAAAACAAAGTCTCTACGACCCTCAAACAGCGCATAGAGACCATGGGTCTTGGCAATAGAATCTTTGACATCATCGTCCCCACCCGAAACATCGTCACGGTGAAGCACGGGAAAAAAGAAGAACAAAAAGAGAAAATTTTTCCGGGATACATCCTGGTCAAAATGGTTCTGGATGACGAAACGTGGCTTGCTGTCCGCACCACCCAGGGAGTCACCGCATTCGTAGGAGTGGGAAACAAACCAACCCCTATAAGCGAAAAAGAGGTGGCGACCATTCTCAAATTCATGCAGATGGAGGCGCCAAAGTACAAAGCCTCCTTCTCGGTCGGCGAAGCAGTCAAAATCGTCGACGGACCGTTTGCCGATTTCTTAGGCTCCGTAGACTCGATAGACGAAGAAAAAGGAAAAATCAAAGTCCTGGTCTCCATTTTCGGCCGCGAAACCCCCGTCGAACTCGACTTTTTGCAGGTTGGAAAACTGTAACAATTGCTTCACTAAACGCATAAAGAGCTCCTATTCCTCTTACACTTTCAATTCCTCTCAAAAATTTTCATGTATAACCATGTTATCTTGTTTTAAAACATGATAACATGAATGAATAAGGAGAATATATGACACAGGTATCGAGACTGCCACTTCGAAGAAAAGTTGAGCAGCGAGTGTATGAATTACTTCTTGAAAGCATAGCGGCGGCGGATTCAGCGCCAAAAGTTGAACGATTCCTTTCTGATCTCCTGTCTCCAACCGAACGACTTATGATAGCAAAACGTATAAGTATCGCGCTTCTTCTCATAAAAAACTATGATCAGAGGACGATTGCCAAATGGCTGAAAGTGAGCCTCACCACGGTGAGCAAGATTAGCACCGTGCTTCAGCGTAAATCAGACGGGTACAAAACTATCGTCTCGGCAATACTTAAGAAAGAACGGTTTAAGTCGCTTCTCCGAAATATAGACGATGCCATCGGCCGCATCATGCCGCCGCTTGGACGAAACTGGGGCCACTGGAAACGAGAGCAATGGAAACAAAAAATGGAAGACCATAAACCGTTTTAGAAATTTTCGCTTAATTCAAATATTCATTCACGCAAGTTCAATATCCTGCCTCAAAATTCATGTTATCATGTTTTAAAACATGATAACATGAATATATGAAGCTACTTGACTTAGTTAATGAAACTCCACGGGCTAAAGCCCGTGGTATCTAAATAGATGCAAGCAGAGCTTGACCGCTCGCTTGCTTTTCTTGATACTGAATATAGTCTCGAATCTTCTTTTCATCATAGCCTACTGTACTAACATAAAATCCATCTGCCCATAAGGCAGTCGCCCATCGTAGAAATTCAAAGTGCATTCGCATGGTTCTTGATGTTGCTCCTTTGATATATCCAACTACACTGCTGACACTATGCTTTGGTGGTATTTCAAGGAGCGCATGCACATGGTCCTTCTGTACATTGAGCTCAATGATATACACGTCTGGATACCGATCTACCACGGTCGTTTGTATTGTCTTTTCAAGATATTCTTTGACTCCCTCAATCAATACTTTTCTCCGATACTTCGGTATCCAGACGACGTGATACCGTGTCTGGTAGGCGACGTGCGCCTGAACTTTCACTTCCATTACATTCTATTGTATCCCAACTGGTAAGCGATCGGGCCTCTTCCACCCCGCCCTAAAGGGCGCGGATTAAAGATCTGTATCATTTACGCCTGAATTGCCTACTGTACCATCCACAAATACATCCCCTTTACACCCACAATAATAAATGTCAGGATAAAAGCATATGAGCGAATCGCTACCAGGACAAACACCCCCCCAACCACTGGATACACACATAAAATTTATTGAACACGACGTAATACCTAAAGCGATGATTGCCGTTGAAGAAAAAATTTATCCGACAAAACGGATGAACCTATCGGACCTCAAGTTAAGGCTGTTGAAGAAATTGAAAATACTCAGCTTCACGTTCCACCGGCATTTATTCATCCGGTAACCATAACAAACGATCAGGGTGAAAAAGCTACATATATTGTTGCTGAAAGAGACGTTGCAGATGCGCTCCCGTTTCTTGAAAATCCTCCAAAAGATTAAATTTACATAAATATTTCCTGGATTCTATTCTTCTGCTTTACGAACCCACCTGTCCCTGTTATAATCCTTGTACCTCGCCAAAAGTGAGGGAGAAACTGGTACGAGGTTTCGAAATGAATTCTTCTTTTCTCCTCGTTCCAATTTTCTCAAAAAAAGTATCCAGGTAGTAGAATTTCGACACGCTTTTCGCGTTGTCTCATAGAATAGCGGACCTGGACATAAAGTTAAAATTGTTAAAAGAATGGATGTTGAGATTTCGAAAGCGTAAAGACAACGGTCGAAATTTCACTACCTGGTATGGCTGTTAAAAAAGTAAAAACAATCATAAAGCTTAATCTCCCCGCAGGGGTCGCAACTGCAGCTCCACCCGTTGGGCCTGCTTTAGGCCAACATGGATTGCCCATCATGGAGTTTATCAAGGCATATAATGAACGCACCGCAAAGCTCAAAGGCGAGATAATTCCTGCTGTCATCACTGTCTTTGAAGACCGGACGTTTTCTTTTATCACCAAGCTTCCTCCGGTTGCCGCCATGATACTTAAAACTCTCGGGATAGAAAAAGGCGGCGGAAAGCCGGGCAAAGAATCAGCAGGCAAACTCACCAAAGCACAGACAGAACAGATTGCAAAAACTAAACTGCCGGATTTAAATACGACAGATGTGAAGGCCGCCATGAAAGTCGTGGCTGGTACAGCACGAAGCATGGGGATACAAGTAGAGTAAAGTCATCAGCCGTCAGTCTACAGCTTTCAGACTCGCTGATCGCTGGAGACTGATAGCTACAGGCTAAAAAAATTATGGGCAAAATACGCGTCGCTACCCTCGGAGACGAGGCACAGGAAAAAGAGCTCAAACGAAAGGCAGACGCCCGTCGTGAGACAAAAAAGAGCAAAAAGTCCGTCGAAAATCTCGACGAGGGACTTGAGGCAAACGTGCCTGTAGCTTCTTCTTCGGAAGAGCCTATTGAGGGCGAAAAAAAGCCAAAGCAGAAAAAGCAAAAAGACGCATCGGAAGTAAAGCCAAAAACACGGTCAAAACGATACAAAGAAGTCGCCGGCATGGTAGACAAGACCAAACTCTATCCGCTTTCTGAAGCGGTCGCGCTGGTGAAAAAAACGAGTCTCACGAAATTTGACGGAAGTGTCGAGGTCCACATAAACTTAAACGTCAATGTCCTGGGTGAGAAAAAAGACGTCCGCGGCACGGTATCGCTCCCCCATGGCACCGGGAAAAAGGTCAATGTCGTCATAGCCGACGAGAAAATCATCGCAGAAATAGCTGAGGGGAAATTTAATTTTGATATTTTGGTTGCACATCCAAGCATGATGCCGAAACTTGCTAAAGTTGCGAGAGTCTTGGGACCCAAAGGCCTTATGCCAAATCCAAAGAACGGCACAGTGTCCACAGATCCTGAAAAAAAAGCAAAAGAGCTGTCTCAGGGACAGATAAACTACAAATCCGAGCCGGAAAATCCAATCATCCACCAGAGTGTCGGAAAAGTATCGTTTGAAGGCAAACAGCTTGTTGAAAACATCAACACGCTTCTTGATAGTGTCGGGCGGGAAAAAATCTCCCGCGTCACCATCACCTCCACTATGGGGCCGGGGGTAAAAGTGGCGATAGTTTAGCCTTTCCTCCCTTACTATTGTACAAGACCTTGAAGAAATTCAACTTTAGGAAGATAAAAATCTGAAGAAAAATCAATCGCTTCCTTCTCCGAAATCATCCATTTCACCATGATCTGTGCGGCATAGTGAGTCTGCAATCCAACCTCGGGTTTACTGCCATATCCAGCCCAAAATGCATCTCCTGCATCCACAAATCTGTCTTCCATAGACATTTTAATCATACCAAAGTCTCGATATGGGGAATCTACCCCTGAAAATTCCCAATCTATTACTCCGCTACACACAAATGCATTTTCTCTAACTTTGCCATAAATATTATTTAACCAATAATCGCCATGGGTAAACACTAAACCTCTTTTTTCTACTTCTGATTCATTATAAAGTTCACGCATTCCCCTTAGAAGAATATTAGGGTCAATAAATATACGTGTTAATCGATCGGAAGCATGCAATATTTCACTAGATATATCTTTATCATGACTTTCATGATAACCGTCCATTGAAAATCGTCGAAAAGAATGTATTTTTTGAAGCGTATCGCCTATTGAATGAAACATCTGATCTCGTAGTTTGTATGAAAGGTTCCAAGAATTGCGCAATTGTGAATCAAGTCTATGTTCTCCTTCCACAAAAGACATAAATAATTCATCATTTTGTTGACCAAAATATGCTGGTGCGAGAGGAATATTTTTTAATGCAAACCTCTCAGCCTTTAGCCTTGTGTTTTTTTCGGATTCAGTAGATATTGTCGAAAATTTCTTTGAAACTACTCCTACCTGAACCAGAGATGCATGATTTATATACCCACCTTCTATTTCCCTCATATGGGTTACTGTAATAACCCATATTACGAATATAGATTTAACGAAACTTGAATTTATTCTGACTAAAATATAGAGAATCTGATAAAATAATTCTCTTATTGTTTAAAATAAAATCCTCTTTTCTTGAGCGTTATCAATGCGCTAGAGGGAGATCCTAATGAATCGAGTTTTTTACGAAGAGTAGATATAATCTTATCAATCATCCATTCTGAATATTTTTCATAATATCCTTTTCCCCAAAGCACTTCCCCAACTTCATCGCGTGAAATCACTACCCCCTCGTGATTAAGCATAAAAATTAATACTTTAAATTCCTGAGGGGTAAATACATCACTGCAATGGGATGTTCCAAAAAATATTTGCTGAGTCAGAGGATCACAAATCAATTTTTCCTTCGGCACGAATGACTCAAGAAAATCATGGAACAACTCACCAGAAATTGTCGTGTACTCTCCACGTAAGCTTATTAACCCAGTAGACAGTAGATACTCACCTTCTTCATAAAATGAAGAGAGTATTTTTCTATTTCGAACTACATGTATGCACAATAACTTTTCTTTGTCATCAAGAGCGTTCCAAATATCATTGCAAATCAGTCGAATCTGTTTATTCTTTAACAGAGTTCCCTTGATCGTTTTCAAGCTTAATTTTTCAATACCTCCGATGTTCTTTAAAATATGAATTGAATACTTCATGAGCTGCGGATTCCCACCAGATAAAACAAAAATTTCTTCTTTAATACGTTTAGGAAAATCTACATGCAATATTTTACCGAACACATCGATAACATAATAAGAATCAACTCTATCAAGTAATTTAATATAATTTACACTTTCAGTCACTGCATATTTTAAATTATGAAATTTGTGAATTACTTTATTAGAAAACAAATTTACGCTTGCAAGCAATATAAAGGTAATTCTTGACTTATCTACCGACATAATTGACTCTAAATTTTGAAATATGCTATCTGGTAAACCAAGAATTAACTCAAAATCTTGCAAAATAAATACGATGGATAACTTTCGATCAACAAGAAGCTGGAGAGATATCTGCAGTTGATCCAAAATATTTTTACTTACATCAATATCCTTTAACTTAAATTCTTTAGAATTTACTACAACAGATAGAGAATTTACCAATAATTTAAGATATCCGATAGACGAAAACTCTTCGATTTTGTCTGGATTTACATATACTAACAAAATCTTTCGTTTTGTTTTCCCAGAGATATATTTTTTAATCTTATTTTGATGAGATAAAAAGTAAGAAATGAGAGTACGCTTTCCGCCTCCTGGAACAAATAAACACGCAGCGCACTTCCAGTCTCGAAGGGGTGCAAATATCTTTTCACCGATTAAATCCAAACTTTTTTCGCTAAGTGGTAATCTCGTCATACCGCCATTGTAATATGTTAATATCAAATATCAATATTATTTTTATATAACTTGTACGCCTTTTGAAACAATTCAACACCACCAAATGTTAGTTGTGTTCTCGATGCTCTCTGCCTACGAAGAAGATTAAAATCTGTTTCTGTAAATGAGACAAATGTATCTACCTTATGACTACTCGCGTATCCCAATAGTCGCTTCATACCATTGATTGTTCTTGAAAGCTGCGATTTAGCTATTGTGTTATTTATAAATCTATCAGCATTTTCTAATACTTGTTTGTAACATAATAAAAATTGATCATCATCTTGGTATCGAGAGAAATCACTTCCCTCAGAACTCTGGTGCAAGGAATAAAAAACCACCGGTACTATTTTTCCCTTTACGTTGACTCTGCTCTGTTTTTCTGAATATACAAAACCTAATAATTTAGCATACAAAAATATAAGGTCAAAATTTTTGCTCGCTTCTACATATTGAATGTTTAACTTTTCAAACTGGGTTTTCAACTCTCTCGCTGTAATTCCTTCCGGAGCCTGTTCAAGTAATACATACATCATCGAAATGCCGTTAAACAGTTTATCGATTTCATCAAATTTCTCTTTCTCTTTTACTGTAATTTTCTTCTCTCGAATTTTTTGATCTAAATCATAATATTCAACTATTTCTTCATGTAAATAACTGCTTCTTGCCAAGAGATAAATTTTTTCACGTGCCTTGGTCAGTGACCCATATATCGTCTCTAGCGATTGTCCAGATGATGCACCTAGTTCTAAAATTAAATGCTTAAAAAGGGCAATCTCTTCCTCAACTGTGTTTGGATCAAATGCCTGATCATAATATACGAGGAAATCATCGCCAATAATAATTCTGTTATGCTGGTGATCAATAATTGCCCTTCTCGCTGGTTGATCCCATAATTTTTTATACACTTTCAAGTCGCTTAATATTCCGCCGACTACCCCAATGTCCCTTAAAGCGCGTATAAACATGTGTATGCCGTTATAAGGTTTGTGCAATTTCCCATCCATTTTTCCATGTTTATACATGCGGCGTTGACGCTCCAAAAACACGCCAAATCGCTCCGGCTTTTGAGATCTCGTATCATCGACCACAAGAAATCGAGAGCTGAGTATATCTTCCCATTGACTACGCGTTATATGAGATAGTCCCGGAATCAATCGTGCAATCCCGCTATCTTTGAGTGCATGGATGGTAATGTACGGATCAATCGTGAGGCAAAGAAGCAATTCCTTTTGAAGCATCGCAATTACTTGTGGGCTAAGCATTTGCCTGGATCGCAGCGCCTCCCGGATATTATTTCTCTGATTAAAAAGCGAAGCGCTAGTAAATTCGGGGAGTAATGATTCAAAATCATGGATATATTCACGGGGGTCATGAAGCATATTCATACGAAGACCCCGAAGAAATATCTCCAAAATCGTATTCGGATCTTTCGATTCGCTTAAAATTTCATCCTGATCACCGATAACATCCCAAGCGCTTTCGGTCATCCCGTACCATACGTTTCCATCTTTTACCCTGAGAGATGCGACACATTTCTCCTGCTTCTTTGTAGTCTTGCCCTGTCTCTTCTCAGTCTCAAGCGCCATGCCTGTCTCAGGAAGACGACTTATGTCTATACGAAATATTCGCTGTCCTGTGACACTATCCAAAAATGCAATTCCCATCGTTTCAATGGAAAGATTCGTCGGTACCGGTCCCGCATAGACGCGCATGGTAATATGCTCATCCGATGGAAGAGGAACAGTAATAGTATACCCTTCAAGGGTTGCATTCCCATTCACCTCAAATTGCGTTGCGATGATACTATCCTGAGCAATTTTCAGATTCTGGCATAAACTACTAAACAAATCACGCACCGGAACTACTCCATTTATATCCATATCTGCTGCCGTATCTAAGCCAAATCCTTTTATGACATCTCTATCGCTTTCTGGTATAGGATTGCCTTCTTCCAATTCCCCCGAACCGATCACAGAGCCATAATCCCAATAGTGATCAGCAATCCCGCTTACGAAGCATTTTGGCACACTACCAGTAAGAAGTGCCCCGCTAAGCGGCATACTAGCAAGAACGTTATTAACATAATCCGGGAGAAGTGAATAATCTTGTGAATATCTTTGAAGATAATCGGAGAAAAACTCGTGACGTAAAAAATCTTTCAAAAGCCCCTGATGAAACGACTCTAGTTCACGATTTTCAAACGCGCCAACATAATCCTTTAGAACCCCACCACTGTCATGAGGAGAAAACTGAAATCGTGTTTCGTTTTCAATTCCCGCCGGCATGATCTCGAGAAAGGCTCAGCAGATAGCCTTTTCCGCGTATAACCTTGAGAATTTCAGGGGATACATGAAGATGAGTCAGTCGCTTTCGCACCCTGGCGATGATCTGATCTATCGCCCAATCGGAGTATTCTTTCTCTGTATTTACCGGCCAAAGAGCCGATGCGATGTCGTTTCGACTCATGACTTCACCCTCATGCTCGACGAGAAGCTTAATCACTCGGTGCTCTTTACGAGAAAAAAATTTCTCCACAGGAACGTTGTTAAGATATACACTCTCACCCACGAGCGAAAACCCCGGAGGTCGCTCTCCCTGTGCCTTTACAAAATCACACATCATCGAGATGAGACATCGTCCGTCTTTTACAAAGTGCATGCGTTCAAGATATGCAAGACTCAGTCGCTCTTCTGATGTTAAATCAGAGGAACCTAAAACAAGTTTTTTCAAAGCACTTTGTTCACTCGGAAGCATCTGCTCATAGATCGTGCGCAAACGAAACACCATGCCATCGTCCTCAGGCGACCAGGATCCTACATCGCTTATCCTTCGTACTGCTTCTTTTACGAGCCAAAAATGTCCACCACAAAGCTTTATAATTCGTTCTTTCTCGGCATTGCTGACCTCAATTCCCCATTCGTCCGCGAGTAAATCAATAAACAACATACTACTACTCTCTTCATATAATGGATATTCAAAAACATTCGCATACAGCCTCGTAGATGAAGCCAATTGAGGCATGACCGAAGAATGAGAAATATTTACTTCAAAACAGCTCACCACGAGCACTCGAGGATACTGCTGATCGATAAGATACGACAGATACGTAAGCGTATCTTTTTCTGCCGGAGTCAATAACTTTTCAGCTTCAGAGACGACCAATAAAAGCGTACGGTCTTTGGATACAAAATATTTCATCCATTCGTCAAATGTTCGCCTCGTCGTACCATCTAAGCTTGATTTATCTAAAAGAAGGGCAATTCGGGACTGGAGATCAGAAGCATCCTCAATCACCGGTGAACCAAACGTTACATATTGAACATGATATCTATCTGGATCTCCCAAACCATCCTTTAAAATCATCTCGTCATGAAACAATTGTTCAACGCGTATAATACGGTCTGTTTTTGGAATAAAGCAGATAGCAGCACTCTCTTTTCTGCGTATCGCCTTCAGCCATCGCGTCGCTTCTTGTCGATACTGATCGGTGACCAATAACCGGAGGTTTCCCAACATGCCCCGATTATAAACGCCATTTGTCAGTTTGACAAGATTCTGTCAGAAATCTATGTTTTGAAGCTGTGTGTGGGTCACTTCGACCGGTGAGATAGCCATGCGTGCGCCACAGTCTCTTCGATAAGAGGAAAATGCTTCTCTATACTATAAAAACCAGGAGGCACTTTCTTTGCTATGAGGAGCTCACCCAAGAGAAATATTTCAGCATACAAAAGGTCAAGCACATACTCCGGCACAGACTCGGAGCGAAAAAAATTTACCGGATATCCATGTGCAAGCAGTCTCACGGTCTTTCCGCTCGAAAAAGAAATCGACGTGTATGAATCTTTTTGTATTTCACTCTCGATTTTACCGGTGACAGAGCGGAAATCAAACTCTCTTTTTCGTGTCGAACCATTCACTAATACTACATCCTGCTTAAGCGCCGTAAGCTCATGCTTCAATACATACTGGCCGGTGACACCGATGATAACATCGAAATTCCCAAGTGAAGAAAGATCAGAGAGAACATCAAATCCCTGAATTCTCGCTTTTACCATGAGAGACGCTTTGACATCATACACGGAAACTCTCGCTTGTTCTTTCAGAAGTGGCGCAAGTTCGCTACCGATCATGCCATACCCTAGAACAAGAATGCGTTTCCCCGCCAAAGACTCCTGAAAATCATTGATAAGTATATTTTCGGTATTTCGCACAATTGCCCGAGCGACAAAATACGCTTCTCCATATTTTTTTATATGAGACTGGGCAACAGAAAGAATCGGCATGCTGAATTCTGACAATTCATCAAACCAGATGCCATTTTTTGTCTCTTCTATAATTCCAAGTAAATTCTTCGCTCCTATCGATGATTGCACAAAATATTTACTGAAATGTCCTCCAAGATCAAAACACAAAAAAGGCTGAGATGAAATAACTTTTTTTATCACAAGCCCTATATATGAAACACGCTCAAGTTGGGCAAGAGTCGGAACGATGACTTTTGCATATTTACGCATCAATTTTAACGCATCAGGATCTACCGAATACGATTTTCCGATAACCGTGATATCCCGAAATCCTGCTGACTTTAAAAGTCGAATAAACTCGACGGTATTCTTTTTTATATGTTGAACTATGAGAAGTGAAACAGGGCGAAAAGAAGTTTGACTGACCGCGATACAGTGTGCCAGAACAGGCAGCGTGCCGGTGTAATTCATGGTTTTTTCTTGCATCCACGACGTATTATACTCTGTACTTTTTATTTGCCAAGGGCTCTCTTTTACTGACAAAATTTTGTCAGTTATTTTATCAAGCAGATCGTCACAACCGAGCGCATACTCATCATAGTGAATATGTTAGAACATAAATCGTTTAACAAATATGACACTGCATACTGGTATTTCACAATTCAACACGACTGCATCCATCGATCAGGAAGGAGGTGCTTTTATGGAACAAACACAACAATTTCGCACGTTGATTTTGGAAAATGGTTGTCTTCCCAAAAAACAACGCATGCAGAAATCAAAATACGCTAAGTGGGAAACAGACACGGTCACTATAAATGGAGAGACCATCACGGTCACATTTCCCACAGTATTGGAATAATCGATGTTAAAGC
>JACREM010000022.1 GCA_016218215.1 Candidatus Gottesmanbacteria bacterium
ACCGTCTACAAAGCCACCATTGGGCCGGATACGGGGAGTGCGACGCTGACCAGGAGGATGAAGCTGGATCATCTGGGCAACCTGACCATCTCCGGCACGATCACGCAGTCGGGCTCACCAGATATTGCTGAGAATGTGCGGGTGAGTGATCCTTCAATAGGGGGTGGAGATGTGGTGATGATTGATCAGTCATCAGTCGTCAGCTATCAGTCGTCAGACAGAGAGGACATCTATAACAGATTTGTGGCGAAAAAAGCGGATACTCCCTACAGCAAACAGATCCTGGGGGTGATCTCCACGGATCCGGGGATCGTGATCAATGCATCCAAAAACGTGGTCAATGATGATAAGAGGAGTGCAGAGAACGAACGGCCGTTGGTGCTTGCCGGCCGGGTGCCGGTGAAGATCGATCCCGATTCAGCCGCGTTTGACGCGGGGGACTTTTTGACGGCAAGCACCAAGCCCGGGTATGCCATGAAGGCGACCAAGGCGGGGTATGTCGTGGCCAAGGCGCTGGAAGAATGGAGCTGTCAGCTGTCAGCTGTCAGCTGTCAGCCAACGATTTTGGCTCTCGTCCAGTATGGCTATCAGACCGGAGACCTCTCTCCCCAAGAGTTCTTTGCGACGGAAACCCACCAAAAAACCGCCTCAAGTGAAGCGGCTATTGGCGATCTCGCCAAGTTGGGCGGGACGCTGGACCTAAGAACTGACTCTCTTATATCACAATTTTTAAACCTTGTCAAGAGAGGAGTGGACCCGACGGGAATCGAACCCGTGAGACCGGAGTTCTTAGGTCCAGTTCCCAAACCTGGCGGGCCCACTCCACTATCCATCATAGCAAGTGCATCTGCATGGATCAAGGACAATTGGAATTCTCTCAGTCATCAAAATGTCGATCTCCTCCAGAGCCTGTGGGTGAAGACGGGGATACTTTCATCAGATGTCCTTGAGAGTAAACAGGGGAAGATTGATCGACTGTATACTGATCTCATACAGCCTGCGGCTTCCGATAACGCTGGGATTTCAGTGATATTAAACGAAAATCAGACCTTTGGGATTTTGAATAAAGAAGGGACGGTTTCTGCAATGTTTGACACTCACGGAAATGCTACATTGAGCGGGAAGCTATCAGCCATTAGTCTTCAGCTTTCAGACAAGCTGACAGCTGAAAGCTTAGAGCTGAAGGCTGGTGCAACGATCGCAGGCACGCTTTACGCTGACAGAGTCGTGACACGATTCGGTGATCTGGATGAGAAGCTGTCTGCTGTTAGCTATGAGCTGTTAGCTTCACGGAGTGCTGATGTCCGCCTTCAGGAAGACCTTTCGGCGAGACAGGCGAGTATTTCATCGACTCTTTCATTCTTAGATTTTCGACTTTCGACTCTCGAACAACGAAGTAACCCTGCCTCGCCGGCAGGCGGGGAATTAACGAATCTGCCTCTCTCCGCCACTTCAAGTGCGCTTCTTGCTTTAGGCATATCAAATCAGGTGGTCGATGGAACCGACTATATTATCTTTGATCGCGACGTGATGATTCCATCTTTAAGCGTCTCTGGTCAATCCACCCTTGGCGCGGTGTCTATCACCGGAGGGTTACTCATAGATGGAAAGATAAACCTGTCAGGAAACGACATTTCGACACTGGGAGATACCCTGTATTTGCAAAGAAGCAAGCTCGCAAACCTGGACGTCATGGCCGGCACATTTGTGGTGACGCCGGGCGGGGAAGTGGAGATACGAGGCAATGTCTCTGTTTTTGGAAACATCGCGCTGTCCGGTATCCTTGGCGTATCGACCATAAAGCCGTTTGGAAGCGATATAGCCATAGACCTAGCCCATCAGGACGCGTCGGTCTCCGGTGCATTCGGACAATTGATCGTCCGCGGGATCAATGGGGAAGAGGTGGTGAGGATCAATGCGTCTGGCGATGCTACATTTTCAGGAATACTCAGTGCCGACGCAGGACAATTTAACAATCTCACAATTCAACAATTCAGCAATGTAGCTTCTGCCTCTGTCTCCGGAGACTTGAGCGTCGGCGGCAGGTTTATCTCAGGCAACCGTTCTGTGGGGGTGAATGTGACCGTCTCTTTAGGATCAAGCGAGCTCGTCGTTTCCGGCCTCGGGAGGCCGAACGCAGAATATGTGGTGAGTGTCCAGCCAAGCTGGAACACGACCACCTGGATCCACGACAAGACGCCGGATTCCTTTATCCTGTCCTTTGGCACTGTGGCGCCTTCATCCGCATCCGCAGATTGGTTTTTGATAGAGAAGAAAGAGTGATACACTTAGGGGAAGATAGGGGAAGATAAAGAAAATATGGGAGATATGGGAGATTCGGGGCATAAGGGAGATACTATGGAACAAAAAAAGAAAGCAGGATATGAATATCTACTAGCGTACAAACTCACGGTGCCGATCTACGACTACACGGTGGAGTTTTGCTCGCGTTGTTCGCCCTATCACCGCCTATCTCCCATATCTCCCTCATCCCCCCGACCTGCCCGCCATAGCCTTGGCGTCGGCGGGTCACCTCATTTTCCTTATTTGTCCTCCACCCGCACCCATGACCAGATGATCCAGGCAGCCAGGTCGGGCATGACGAATATCCCGGAAGGAGCCAAACAGGAAAGTCTGGCTGGATATATAAAACTATCGGGTATTGCACGAGGAAGTTTAGAAGAACTTCTGAAGGATTTTCTCTCCTACGCCCGTCAGCATGGGATCGCGATATGGGGAAAAGAAAGGGCGATACGGTCTGGCGAAGCCAGATCCCGCTCCGCGGGAGAGCTAGGGGTGATATGGGAGATACTACGGGAAAACCCAACTCTCCTCGATTCCCCCCATTTTCCCCATCTCCCCGATCACCCCGAGGCTGCTATCAATCTCATGATCACCCTCATCCACCAGGCAAATTATCTCATTGATAGACTCGTGAAGTCGCTCGAAGAAAAACATGCCAGAGAAGGCGGTTTTTCCGAAAACCTTCTCAAAAAGCGGTTGGAGTATAAAAATAAAACATTTCATCCGTCAATACTGCCATGAAATATATCCCTGTCGTCGTTTGTCTCCTCAGTCTTTATATTTTTTTCCTTCCTTTGCAGCGCACCGATGCGGTCATAGCAGGCCATGATGCCGGGTATCATTTTACCAGGCTTCAGCTTTTTGCTAACGCTTTCAGAGAGGGGCAATTTCCGGTGCGCTGGATAGAGGGGCCGGCAGAGGGCCTGAGCCACCCTCTGTTTCAATTTTATCCGCCGCTTTTTTACTACATCTCCTCGATTTTTTTGCTTGCCGGAATTGCGTATGTCAGTGCGGTCTATATAGGACTCGTCACTTCGGGAGCGGTCGGGTGGGTAGGGATGTACTGGTTTGTCAGAAAACTGATTGGTCATCCCCGTGAAGACTCGCCTCGCGGCGAAGTGCGCGGGAATGACAAAATCTCAGTTTCGACTCTTGCCGCTCTGGTTTCTGCTTCCATGTTTCTTTTTACTCCGTACAGAATCTCCCAGCTCTACGTCCGGGCGGCATATGGCGAGTTTTTAGCGACGTCACTCATCCCGTTTGTATTCCTTGGAATTTTGTCACTCATGGAAAAATCAAAGAATTCTGCGAAAAAGGACCTGCCGTTTGGTATGGGCGTATTGACCGCAGTATCACTTGCAGCGATATTTATGAGTCACCAGCCGACGCTACTCATGGTGTTTCCGTTTGTCATTGGTTGGATTGTCCTCCTTTGGATTGTCACGCAAAACACCCGCGGTCTGGTATTTGCTGCTTTGGCTTTGGTGTTCGGCATGCTGTTATCGTCTACATTTCTTTTCCCGCTTCTCCTGGAGCAGCAATTTATCCGCGCATCGGCTTTGGCTTCAAATTATTTTGATTTTCGTATACATTTTGCCGCTTTTTCCCAGCTCGTCTATTCGGCATGGGGGTATGGCGTGTCGCAAAAAGGGCCGAACGATGGTATGTCGTTTCAGGTCGGGGTACTCAACTGGCTTGGGACACTTGCCGCTTTTGGAGCCTTTTTGCATGAGCGTACCATCGGGAAAAAATCTCTATCAATCTCTATCTTTCTCGTCTCCGGATTTTTTCTTTGTATGCTTCTCGGGTCTTTGTTTTTTGCAATCGATATCTCGCGTCCACTCTGGGAGAGGTTTAGCTCTTTTGCTTTTATCCAATACCCCTGGCGTTTTCTTTCCGTCACGAGTCTGTCGACGTCGGTGCTTACAGGATGTGCCATTCACTATTGGCTTGGCAGAGAAGAAAAAAATAGACGGGGATACGCCATTGGCACTTTCGTCATTTTAGTGCTATTTAATATCAGATACATTGCTCCGGCGGCCTTTTTGCCTCGCAACTCCTTTGATCTGGGAAATCCGGAACTTAGTAAATATAATTCGGCCGAGAGTCCGTTTTTTGGTATCGAAATGGGGTACATGCCGATATTTACAAAAGAACTTTCGCTGCGGCAGTCAAAGGAGAAGGCCATCGTGGTTTTGGGGAAAGCAACGCTGACGCCTGCATCTATAGGTATCGTCCGCCAGACATTTGACGTGGACGCATCAGATGTGTCGACTATTCGTATCCTTACTCATTATTTTCCGGGATGGGTCGTAAAACTTGACGGCAAGGATACAGTGCCTGCGTACAATAATCCCGAAGGATTTATGGAGGTTACCGTGCCGGTAGGAAAACATACGTTAGCGGCAGTACTGGAAAAAACTCAGGTTCGCGCAGTCGCTGACTATCTCTCTTTGGGGACACTGCTCGCGCTTGCCGGTATCGCCATTTTTTCTCTCAAACGATTCTGGTCAAAATACTCAGGCGCCATGCCTCCAGCTTTATCGTAAAGTATAAAGGCGCCGGTCTTATCGTTTTGTTCGAGTTTTCTGTCTCCCTCTTTTTCGAGAGCCAAAGCATACTCGCGGCGTATGTCGCGGACGGCTTTTGTATAATTTTCCTCAAGAAAAGTGGTGTAAAAAGAAGCGCTTGATGAAGCGAGGATTTCATGCGCTCTCTCAAAGGAGGGGTCGACGAGCTCGTAGACGATGCCGTGCTGGCGAAGAGCGTACGTTTGTGGGACGTAGGCGGGGGTAATAGAATTTGCATAGATTGGCTGGGTCAGGAGATATCCGGTGACGAATATTCGTTTGTCAGCATTTGCTCGGGCAAATTGTTCGAGTATCCGCGAAAACTCCATCTCGTCGGTAAATGTGGGCATATCAATGGCATCTGTCATCCCCTGACCTTTTTTTTCATCCTTACTTTTTTTCTTGTCATCCTCGCGATCCTTCGACAAGCTCAGGATGGTGAGCAGAGTCGAACCAACGCGGGGATCCAGTGTAACATATCCGATCGTATCCCTGTACCACTGTTTCCCATAGTAAATCGTAAAGTCTATGGGGGTTACGTCGGTTCTGAATTTTAGTACTTCATGCGCATACGCGGTCAGACTGTTAAATGTTTCCCCGCCGCCGATGAGGAGAGCATTATTCGGTAGTTTATAGTAAATATCATTTATATATGTATATGATATAGTGTCTTTTACTCGATTTCTCATGGTCGGATACCACATGATCAAAGGTGCTATGCAAGAAAGTACGATATACGTGTATGTCAGCATACGCATAGTATTTGATTGTGTTTTTATTAAATCGAACATGAAATATATGCCATGAGAGAGAAAGAGAGATAAAGCGATGAAACTCGTGATATACCAATTGTCGCGGTTGCCGCTTATGTAGAGCCCTGCAAGGCTGATGTTCGTAAAAATGAGGATACCCCAGGATACAGCAATTTTTTTGTTTTTGAGCCACATTGTGTAGCCGCCAAGTAGCATAATCGGAATGAGGACAAGAGTAAAATTTTGTGCGAGAAGCACGAAAAATCTGAGCCACGCATCTATATACCATCTGAAGGATCCAGTGAATCCATTTGCCACTGTTCCGCTTGCGATGGACAGCCCGCCGCCTGATATGTGCGAAACGATTCGGTCAAGTGTTGACGGAGCACTCCAATTTATAAACGGATGAGTAGCCGCGCGGAAAGGAAGATAGCTATAGGTTATGATAAATATGATTGTCGCTACGCACGATCCTAAGAATAGCTTCGCAAGGCCTGGCCTTGCGAAGCTGGAATAGAGAAGGGATGGTATAACCGCAATTACTATCGGGTTTAATCCAAGGCCGACGCCGAAAAGGGTTCCAAGTAGGAGAGAGGTTTTAATCCCATAATCGGATTGTTCAGCCATGATCATGACAGCGACGATCACGAGATTTGTGAGTATAAATGATTCCACATTGAGTGATTGCGTCCAGAAGTTGTACGATGTTGCAAGTGCAAACGAAGAGAGAAATGCCGGAAGCGTTCCAGTTGCCTTTTTAAGATAGGAAAAAATGAGTGTTATGAGAATGAGGGATGAAACGAGAGAGACAAGTTCGAGTCGAAAAAGAAGTGTACCAAAAGGCAGCTTGGTAAAAAGGTGTGCGATCATCATGTAACTGGGAAACCCTGGAGGATGTGGCACGCCTAAAGTCGTTGCCGCCGCCGCCAGAAGTCCTGCATCGCCGTATCCGATAGACGCGGGCAGAGTAGATAGGTAGACCGTAAAAACTCCAAAAAGAAGAAGGAGCGGAAGAACGTATGGAGTTATGCGGGAGATAGGTTTCATTCCTGTTTGGTAGTGTTTTTTAACAAATTGAGATTGTGACTGGCTTCGGTAAATTTTGGTTTAAGTGATACTGCCTTTTGATACGAAGTGATTGCCTTGTCTGTTTGCCCTATTTTTGCATAGTATACGCCAAGAGAGTAAAACGCCAGCTCGCTATCAGGGTGGATGAGCGTTTCGTGTTCCCAGAGTGCGATAGGTGAGCGCCAATCAGCGTTTCTCATATACGTCCGGATGCCATAAAAAGCCCCGATCACTCCAATTGCTCCAATCATCCCTATCGCCCCAATTTTCCCTATTTCCCGTATCCTCCCCAATCCATACGCCAGTATGATCATCCACCCCACGGATGCGATGTAGAGATATTTTTCTGCAAACGCCGTGCCCTGGGGGAATATATACAGAACCGGAAGAAGTGAGATAAAAACCCAGCCGATCCCAAACGAAATCAGCGGGTATTTTTTCCGTATCTTCCACCCTATCATCCCGATCCCCCCGATGGCCCCGATGGCCCCCAGGATCTCCGGGTCCAGAATCGACTGCCGGAGTATCGCAGCCTGATCAGAGTATGGCGTCATAAACGCTTCAAATCCGGGGATTACAGTGTGGTTATGGGAAAGTGTCATTGGAAAAACAAGGAGAGAGATATATTTGACGACCATTTTTGTCATAGTAAGCCAGGTATGATACGGGCTAAATGCCAGGTAGTCCCCACGGGAAAGCCCTACGCCCAGAGAAAATCGGACGGCGAGATATCCTCCGGCAATTACAAAAAACGGAACGACGTTTTTCATGTTATTTTGGAGCGTATAAACAACTTGCCCGAGAGGTCCTCTCGGGCAAGGCTTTGTAGCGCTCTCGCCGAGAGTCAGTTCGTAGAGGACAAGGAAGAGTGGGAGGGTGAGGGTCATTTCATAAGTAAAAAAGGCGAGCAGTGCAGAGATCAAAGCAACCCATTTTTTGTTGTGTAGATATGTGTAAAACGATGCAAAGAAAAACACTGCCCCCGTCATTTCCATGCTTGCTGCGATATAGGTGATGGATTCCGTGTGGATGGGGTGAAGGCCGAACATCAATGCTCCGACGAATGGAGCATTGATGAAATTTCCAATATCCAATGACCAATATCCAATTAATTTTTTGATAATAAAATATACAAAGAAAGTAGAAAGCAGATGAACTGCGAGCGAGTGGAGATGATACCCTATTGGATGTGTGCCAAAGAGTTGAAAGTACAAAAGATACAATAGGCTTCGCACCGGCCGGTAGACGCCCGGCTGAGAGGGGGGATTAGCCCCGAGGATCATCTGTCCGGCGTTGGACCAATTTCGGGTGAGAGACCATTCCTTTATAAAATACTGGTCATCGATGACAAATCCGTTTCCGAATATATTTGCGTATGCCAATACCGCAACAAGCATGATGAAAAGTATCTGCACCCATGGTTTTTGCACGAATGATCTATTCATGGTGTATGTGGTGTGTTATAAATTATTGCTTTCTACTAAAAATTTTCCAATCTGTGTACCCATAAATGCACTGCCGCTTGCTGTCGGGTGGGCCTGATCATAGTACCTGTTTATGTTGTCTTTGTGAAACTGTTCCCGTAGGCTTGGCAATAGGTCAAAATGGGATATGTCGAGTTTATTCATAAGGAGAGAAAATTGCTGCTGCGGCCAATGTTCTTCTTTCTGTGTTTCTACCTGATAGCGTACCGGAAACAGGACGACGACGAGTTTAAATTTATGCTCTGTCGACAGATCCTTCATAAGACGAAATACTTCCTCCATTTTTTTCCAATGTGTATCGCTCCATGCATATCCCTAATCCTGAAAATATTCGGCGATGAGGCGGTGAAACGCGGGTGTGTTTGTCTTCCAGGCGGCGCTTGAAGTTGGATCTACGGGATTTTGCGCCATAAAACGTATACCTTCCTGATTTACCTCTTCGTTTGTCGCCTGGTGTTCAAGTTGTTTTTTACGGAGTAAATTTATCGTATGCACCAGAGAGTTGATGAGATAGCTTTTTTGAATCAGCGGCGGCGTTTTGATGAGTTTTAAACTAAAAGACTCCCGCGCATCGTTTAGGTACATTTCGACGAGTACTACATCCGGACTGACAGATAGACCGGTTTCCGTGAGAATAGCAAGTTCATTTTCTGATCCGATCATCCCAACGCCGGCATTGATAACGTCAACACGTTTTCCGCTAAGCGTAGGAGGGAGATTCTCGCGAATATACGTTTCTACGTGGTATGGGTACGTTTCTTCGAGCGGCAGATACTCCTGAAACGTGATGCTGTCGCCCAGGGTAAGAATACGAACATCTGCATCTGTTTTTGGACCAAGTTCTTTGTGGCGGTATCCCAAAGAATTTGTGGAAAAAGTGATTCGTTTTTTACTTAAATCATGCCCGTCTATGACGCCGCGTACGTTTGGCCTGAGTCGAAGTCCCGTGGGCGTGCGGTAAAATATATCCGGTGCCGTGAGGCCTATCTTGTCAAGCACCGGTCCATCGCCGGTTGGGCCGATGTGGAGGTTTTCGATAGCGATACTCTGGGGTTTTGGGAGGATGTTTCTACTCACAAATTCGAGTAGGGTAAACGTGCATATGATGCTTATCAGAGTAATTCCTATCCGTATCGCAATCGTGTGTGTTTTTTTCATCTATGAAAAATTGCAACCCTCAATAACAGGAAACGGTTTGTCCGTTCTCCTTTTGTTAAAGGTTTTGGTTTGTAAATATTTCTTAGGCCTTTGCCTTAACGAATTTAATCAACCATCTATCCGTGAACAGC
>JACREM010000025.1 GCA_016218215.1 Candidatus Gottesmanbacteria bacterium
AAAAACGTTGACTTCTGACGCGCACATACTTGCTAAGTGGGACGGTCTTACGCCGATCCAACGCAACGAGTGGATTTGCTGGACTACCATCGTCAAAAAGCCGGAAACGAGAGCCGAACATATCGAGCGCATGGTTGCAGAGTTGAAGGAAGGTAAACGGCAGCCCTGCTGTTGGCCCGGTTGTCCTCATCGCCGACCCAAGGCGAGAAAATGGTTTAAATAATAATGAAAATGCGTTTTGAATTGAGTTCTGTATTGGTGCCAAGAGAGGGAATCCCTGCCCGCCATCGCTTGCGCTCAGGCGCATGCAGGCGGGGAACCCTTTGACACTTTGTGCCGATGGAGAGACTCGAACTCTCACGGCTTGTTATAGCCACAGCTTTTTGAGAGCTGCGTGTATGCCAGTTTCACCACATCGGCTTTCTACTAGCATTATACTTCGCCAATAATGGTTCTACTACTGGGAGTCCGAACTCTGTTTTCTGTCCACGCCAAAGAAACGGATACGGTTTCCAACAAACATGAGATCTATTTCGGCCAATGGCCCGTTTCTGTGTTTTGATATACGAAGTTTGGTCGGTATCTGTTCTCCCCACGTCGTCATGTCCCCTTCTTCCCGGTACAAAAACATGACGACGTCCGCATCCTGCTCTATGGAACCTGACTCCCTGAGATCGGAAAGCTCAGGCACTTTACTGCCGCGAGACTCTACTGCGCGCGAAAGCTGGGAACAGGCAAGCACTGGCACCCGAAGCTCACGAGCCATATTTTTAAGAGACGCAGAGATAAGCGATACCTCTTGCACACGGTTGTCAAATCGTCTACCGCTGTCTGCAAGCTGCAAATAATCAACAATGATAAGCTTCACCCCCTGCTCCACCTGAAGTCTTCTGGCCTTGGTGCGCATTTCCATAATGTTCAACCCCGGCGTATCGTCGATAAAAATCGGCGCTTCAGCAAGTTCTCCCATGGCATCCGAAAGATGCGTAAAATCATCATCTGAAAGTTTCCCGGTTTTAAGCTTCCACGCATCTATGTCTGCCTCTGCTACGAGCAGGCGATCGACCAGTTCTTCTTTGCTCATTTCAAGAGAAAATATACCAACAGGCATTTTTTCCTTGACGCCGATATGCTGTGCGATATTTAATATCATGGCCGTCTTTCCGGTGCCTGGCCGGGCTGCAAGAATAAGTAAGTTTGAATCCTGCATACCGGAAAGCTTAAAGTCAAGATCGTTAAATCCCGTCGGTACTCCTCGTAGTCCTCCGGAGCGTTTGTGTAATTCATCAAGCCGATCAAATGAAGATGCCAGAGCGCTCTTGATCGGAATAAAATCACGCCGCATTGACCCTTGGGCTATGGCAAATATCTCCTGTTCTGCTTTTTCCAAGACCGTCTGCGCTCCGCCCTCTTCTTTGAGCGCAAGTTCGGTGATCGATGCAGCAACTTCAATAAGCTGTCGTTTGGTAAAACTCTCTTTTATAATCCGGCCGTATTGTTCTGCATGTGCGCTTGTCGGTACGATACCCAAAAGTTCTGAAAGATACTCTGACCCTCCGCTTCGCTCAAGTGTTCCGAGACGCTTCAGCTCAGCTGAGAGTGTAATAATATCAACCGGCTCGTGTTTTTCAAAAAGCGAAATGAGGGCATCGAATATTGCACCATGTTTATCGTTATAAAAATGTTCAGGACGCAAAAACTCTGCGACGTCGATAAGTGCATCTTTGTCTATGAGAATTGCACCGATGAGCGCTTGTTCGGCTGAGTCGTCATGGGGCGGGATACGTATGTCTGACATAAAAATATCAAATACTACCAATTCTCAATAACCAACAGTGAAGGTCTTAAGATGAAAGGACCACGATCTGCATCTCTTCGGGAAGTTTATCTTTGGTCATTGTGAGTTTTCCTACCGGTTCAATCGATTCCTTGCCCATCTGCTTTAAAAATGGTGCTAGTTGTCCCAAGGTACCAAATATTTTCTGATTATGGGAAGGAGTATTGTAATGCATCGGAAGTACGATTGACGGGTCTATCTCTGTAATACACGTCTGAACTTCTTCCAGAGAAAGAGCTGTCGCCCCGACAGCAATACAGAGTATATCGACAGACCCGAGGGCATCGACATCAGAAGATGAAAGTGTATGCCCAAGATCGCCAAGATGGACAATAACCAGTCCGTCCATCTCGATCCTGTACATGGTATTTTTCCCCTTCAGTGCACCTTTTTCTTTATCATGATAGGTCGGAAACCCAAGAACACCAACGCCCGATATTTCATACTCTCCGGGTCCTGAAACAACATACGGCGTGCCTTCTACGAGAGAAATTGCGCTATGATCTTTGTGATCATGAGACACCGTAACAATAGATGCTTCAACTTTTTTGGGAAACTTAAATCCGACTTCTTCCCCATACGGATCCGTCACGAGTATAGCGGATTTTCCTTTGAGTTTAAATGAACTATGACCTAAATATGTAATATCCATAAGCATTCGTCTAATGGCTTCCCTTGCTTTTTATACCAGATTTCACTATCCTTATGCAACAGAAGAATTATGAATAGAGACATACTCTTGGCAACCGCCATCGGATTTATTATTGGACTCATCCTTACAGGAGTTATCCTGCTAGGGCCAAAAGCACTCGCCTCACTACCAAAACTAAAGGGGATATCTTTTTCTTTCCCGTCATTTTCTTTTCCAAAAGGTCCAGAGAAACTGTCCCCTACACCAGCGCAAAACCAAAATCCCGGTTTTGTTATCCAGGCGCCGCTTAGTGAAGCGATAGAATCAGGAGAATCTGTACTCATTTCCGGTACGGCACATGCGGGTGCCACGGTTTCCGCTAGCGGGCAACTCGATGAAGACATTGTCGTAGTAAAAGAGGATGGAAAACTTGCACTAAAAGTAGGCTTAGTCGAGGGAAAAAATGAAATAAGTGTGAGTGAATTTTTTGAAAACAAGCAAATTACACAGACTATTGTAGTGTACAGGTCAATAGATTCTTTTTGATATGCCAGGTAGTAGAATTATGAAAAAATATACCGTTTTTATCGTCTTGTTTTTTACTCTCACGCTCGCGCCGCGAGTCATGGCGGCGGTGACTACCACCCCAACACCTTCAAAATCAATCGAGGCATCAGCTTCCGGAGAAAAAACAAAAAAACTTGAAGAACTGAAAGACAGACTGGCGACAAAAGTTGCCGAACTACGCCAAACACAGAGAAAAGCACTCTACGGTACAGTGTCCGAAGTTTCACTTGTATCCCTGAGCGTAGAAACGGCGAATAAAAATGTAAAACTTGATCTTTCTGACAATCTAAAGATAGTTCAGCTTATCAAAGACAAGAGGACAGTTCTTTCGATAAGTGACCTAGCCAAGGGCGATATCATCACAGCTTTTGGCCAGTTTGACTCAACCATCGATCTTCTGACGCCAAAAATTATCGTGATCCAAAAAAAACCAAGTAAACACATACAGGGAAAAATAAAAGAAGTCAATAAAACTGATTTTAGTATAAGTGTTGAGACCAACGACACCCAGGTTTATGTCGTAGATATAGAATCGACCACCAAAACACTCAGCTGGACCACTGCAGGAGGGATCGTAAAATCAGGATTTTCAAAACTTACGGTTGGAGACACTGTCCTCGTGACAGGACAAAGCGTACCCAAAAAGGATCTACGGTTGAGTGCTGACAGAGTAGTAAATATAGGCTCGCTTTCGCCTACTCCGGCGCAGACAACAGAAGCACCATCACCGACCAGCACGCCATCAGCGACACCAGTGAAAAAATAAACATGATGTATCCCACAAAAAACGATAAAGCGCTGATTCATGCCGTATCACTTCTTCAAAATAAAAAAGACATAGAATGTTTTCTTCGCGATCTTCTGACCAGCTCTGAAATCGAAGAATTTTCCTCCCGTTTTGCCGTCGCTATTCTGCTTTGGACGACCAAAAAATCGTATCTTGAGATCGCAAAAGAAGTGAACACAAGCACAACTACAGTCACCCGCGTCTCAGCTTGGCTCTACAAAGAACCCTGGCAAGGCTACTCCAAAGTCCTTTCAAAACTCTACGGGAAATCAATCCGCTAATATGTCATCATGTT
>JACREM010000028.1 GCA_016218215.1 Candidatus Gottesmanbacteria bacterium
GCCTGAAGGATATCCTGCTCTGGTACTGTCCTCTTTTTTCGTAATATTTCTTCAACTGAAGTACCCTGTGTCAGCGACTCTGTGCGAATCTGTTCAGCAACATCCTTGGTGAGGCGCGATGAACTGACGAGAGTATCAAGAATATCTTGGGCAGGCATACATCTATATTATTGCCTTTAATCAAACTATAATGCAAGAGCATGATGCCGCTAATTATCACCGGAGGAAGTGCGAATGATCGCGCGTACGCGATACAGGAAACTCTAAGAAACTGGGGCGTAAAACCACTGTACACTATAAGAATTGAAAAAGAAGAAGAAAAACTCAGCATTGGCGCCGAAGATATACGGGAGACTCTCTCGCACCTGTCGCTTTTGCCTCCCGGAAATGAAAACCAATGCCTTCTTATACCCGATATGGATATCCTTACTCCTCAAGCCTCAAACGCGTTACTTAAAACTATAGAAGAACCGCCATCACGAACGTTTGTTTTAATTTCATCGACAAATGCCGATACCCTACTTCCAACTATCTGCTCCCGATGTCTGATAAAAATATTGACGCATACTGCCATTCCGCTTACACAGGAGGGAGAGAAAGAATGTAAAAAAAATCTTTCCATCTTGACTTCTGGCAATCTAAAAGAAAAGCTAACATTTCTCAAAAAATATCTGAAACGTGAAGACGCACTTTTATGGATACATACATTTTTGCCATATCTTGAATCCCAAATGCTCTCTCCACATCCAAAGAATACTCTAAAACAAATGGCAAAACTTACCAAAATATTACTCGTATCTCAAGATCTCCTTTCCCGCAATATACATCCAATTCTCGTCATGGACACAATCGCATACACAAATCTATAAAATCAACGCCTGGAAAATCCCTAGACAACCACGGATGCTTTGTGTAGAATGGTCTTATACGAGAGAATCTCGTTTTTTTGTTTCAAAAGGAACGTATTACTAATACTATGGCAGCTAAATCCACATACACTGGCGAGCAGATTGTCATCCTTGAAGGACTGGAACCAGTCCGCAAACGCCCCGCCATGTACATAGGCTCTACTTCTCTTTCAGGCGTCCATCATTGCTTAAACGAAATTATAGACAATAGTATCGATGAAGCGCTTGCGGGATACGCCAAAAACGTCTGGGTCACCATTCACAAAGATGAAAGCTGTACGGTAAAAGACGACGGCCGGGGAATTCCGGTAGACAAAAATACAAAATACGGTGTCACCGCATTGGAACTCGTCATGACAAAGCTTCACGCCGGAGGAAAATTCGAGGGCAAAGCCTACAAAGTGTCCGGAGGACTTCACGGGGTCGGCGCATCTGTCGTAAACGCATTGTCTCTTTGGACAAAAGTTGAGGTTCGAAGAGACGGTAAGGCATACCAACAGGAATACAAAAGAGGTATAGCAATAAGCACGGTGAAGACGCTTGGCAAAGCTGACGACACGGGCACGATAGTGTCGTTTCTTCCGGATGCTGAAATTTTTAAAGACGGCATACACCTTTCCTTTGATACAGTAAAAAAACAGGTACGCGACCGGGCATACCTTATCGCAAAGCTTGCATTTCATCTCATAGACGAGAGAAATGACAATGAAGAAGCACATTTTTATTTTGAGGGAGGCATCACGTCTCTTGTCAAAGCACTCAATCGCAATAAAACTATCGTCCACATGCCGATCGCCATACAAAAAACATCAGATGACGGAGAAATTTCTTTGGAAGCAACCCTTCAGTACAACGACGGTTTCTCGGAAAATATTGAGTCGTACGTAAACGTCATCCACACAGTAGAAGGCGGTACGCATCTTACTGGTTTTCGGATGGCTCTCACCCGCGCGATAAACGACTATGCCAAAAAAAGCGGCGTTACAAAATCGGCTGAAGATAACATCGTCGGTGAAGACACGCGGGAAGGACTGACGGCAATCGTGTATATCAAGATGCCGTCTGAGTTTTTGCAGTTTGAAGGCCAGACCAAGGGAAAACTTGGAAACGCAGAGGTACAGCCATTTGTCCAGTCTGCAGTCAAAGAAGGATTAGAGACATTTTTTGAAGAAAATCCCGCAGACGCCCGAGCCATCATGGAAAAAGTATTTCTTGCCGCTCGCGCCCGTTTGGCTGCAAAAGCCGCCAAAGACGCAATCATCCGAAAAGGCGCGCTTGAAGGCGCATCGCTCCCGGGGAAACTGGCTGATTGTCAGGAAAAAAATGCGTCGATCTCAGAACTTTTTATTGTAGAGGGAGACAGCGCAGGCGGGAGCGCAAAACAAGGACGCGACCGAAAATTTCAGGCAATACTTCCTCTGCGAGGAAAAATTCTTAACACAGAGAGAGCACGGCTTGATAAAATCATCGAATTTGAAGAACTGAAAAATCTCGTCATCGCTCTTGGCATGGGAATAGCTGACAGCTTAAACCCTGAAAAACTTCGATACCATAGAATCATCATGATGACAGATGCTGATGTGGACGGAGAACACATTATGACGCTTCTGCTTACATTTTTTTACCGACACCTGCCGTACGTTGTCGAACACGGACATCTGTACATAGCCCAGCCACCGCTCTATAAACTAACGTATGGAAAAAATAGCTACCTCGCGTATTCTGACGAAGAGAAAGAAAAAGTCTTAAAAGAACATAAAGACGATATAAAAACAAATCCAATAATCCAGCGGTACAAAGGCTTGGGAGAGATGAATCCGGAACAACTCTGGGAAACAACCATGAATCCAAAAAACAGAATTATGCGTCAGGTCACGATGGATGACGCAGCGGCTGTGGACCAGGTCTTCACTATGCTTATGGGAGACGAAGTCCCACCGAGAAAAAAGTTTATACAGACACATGCGAAGTCCGCTACCTTGGATATATAATAGTAAATAAAAGCGGACGAAGTCCTCCTAACATCGCTCCGTGAGCCGCGCTACGAATAGTAGGTAAGGCGAACGGAAAGATGAGGAGGACGAAATCAGCAACATTAGATATATAATTTTATTATATAAAGGAGGAAACTATGACTAAACTTACAGCCGGCAAATATCCACCAGAACAGATCAATGTGTTTGTGGAGATCCCGCAGGACGGAAGCATAAAATATGAACTGGACAAAGACTCAGGCGTTATATTTGTCGACCGATTTTTGTACACCGCATTTTCTTATCCATTTAACTATGGATTTATCCCAAATACAAAGGCCGAAGACGGTGATCCAGTAGACGTACTCGTCGTATCTTCCAAATCCGTCTATCCGGGTACTGTAATTCCATCGATCCCAATCGGTATGCTTGAGATGGAGGACGAAGAGGGGATAGACACCAAAATTATCGCAGTGCCTACCAAAAAAGTCGATCCATACTACGGCGTCTGGGCGAGTATCGACGATGTGCCGCAAGCGCTCAAAGACAAAATCAAACATTTCTTTGAACACTATAAGGAACTAGAGCCAGGCAAGTGGGTGAAACTCAAAGAATGGAAGGGAAAGAAAGAAGCAATGGAGGCGATAGAAAAGTCACTTAAGTAACCTTTAGCAACTAAAGCTATATAAAAACCATGGAAATCGGAAAAATACTACCATCAAATATCGTAACAGAGATGCAAAAATCCTACCTCGACTATGCTATGTCTGTTATCGTAGCGCGTGCTCTGCCGGACGTCCGGGACGGATTAAAACCGGTTCACAGAAGAATACTCTACGCTATGCAGCAGATGGGGCTGTATCACAGCAGTAGGTACACCAAAAGCGCAAAAGTGGTCGGAGAAGTCCTCGGGAAATACCACCCACATGGAGACGCGCCGGTATATGAATCTATGGTTCGTCTCGCCCAAAATTTTTCCATGCGCTACATGCTTATCGACGGACAGGGAAACTTTGGATCTGTCGACGGAGACCCCGCGGCAGCCATGCGCTATACCGAGTGCCGGCTTTCCGCTATCGCGTCCGAAATGCTTTTTGACATAGAAAAAGAAACCGTCGACTTTGTCCCAAACTTTGACAGCACGCTTGATGAACCGGTCTTTTTACCTGCCAAACTTCCAAACCTGCTTCTCATGGGTTCGGAAGGCATCGCCGTCGGCATGGCGACAAAAATTCCGCCGCACAATTTATCAGAAGTGGCAGACGCGATAGCGTTTTTGATTTCAAAAGCAAAGGTCGATAAATCCGGCACAGACACGACAAAACCTCATTTTACCTTTGATACAACCACGGAAGACCTCATGCAGTTTGTGCAAGGGCCGGATTTTCCGACAGGAGGAGCTATCTATGATATAGAGGAAATACGCTTGGCATACAGCACCGGACGCGGGAAAATAATCATGCGCGGAAAAGCAGAGATAGAAGAGATGCCGCAGGGAAAATCGGCTATCGCCATAACAGAGCTTCCGTATCAGGTAAATAAAGCGGTACTCGTCGCAAAAATAGCTGATCTCGTAAAGGAAAAAAAGCTCGAAGGCATTAGCGACCTTCGCGACGAATCAGACAGAAGGGGAATCCGGGTATTTATAGAGCTTAAGCGTGATGCAATTCCAAAACAGGTGTTAAATAATCTCTATAAATACACAAGCCTCCAGACAACCTTTCCGGTAAACATGGTGGCGCTGGTCGACAACACACCGCAGACAATGACACTTAAAGTCATACTCGAAGAGTATGTAAAACACCGTCATGATGTGGTACGCAAACGAAGCGAATTTGAACTCAAAGAGACAAAAGCACGCGAACATATCCTTGAGGGACTCAAAATTGCCTCGGATCATATCGACGAGGTCATCGCTATCATAAAAAAGAGCAAAGACGCAGATGAGGCAAAACAAAAACTCATATCGCGTTTTAAGCTCTCTGATATCCAGACCACGGCGATTCTCGACATGCAGCTTCGTAAACTCGCAGCGCTCGAACGGCAGAAAATCGAAGATGAACTTGCCATGATCCGCGAGACCATCGCGTATCTTGAAGACCTTCTGGCACACCCGGAAAAAATTCTCAAAGTCGTAAAAGACGAACTGTTAAAACTCAAAGAAAAGTATGGAGACCAGAGAAAAACGAGAGTGTTTAAGAGTAAAGTCGGAGAATTTACCGATGAGCAACTCATCCCCAATGAAGACGCCATCATCACCATGAGCCAATCCGGATATATTAAAAGGCTTCCAAAAACCACGTTTAAAATGCAGGAACGCGGCGGTAAAGGTGTGATTGGCATGGCAACCAAAGAAGAAGACTCTATAGACATGATTATCTCATCAGAGACGCACGACAATATGCTTTTTATTACTGATAAAGGGCGTGTCTATCAGGTCCGCGTCTGGGACATACCGGAAGCAAGCCGCCAATCCAAAGGCCAAGCGGTCATAAACCTTATCAATATAGAACAAGGAGAACGGGTCACATCGGTGTTAAGTTATAGCTTGAAACGTGCGGATCAGAAAGAAAAAGGATACTCATTTATCCTCATGGCAACCAAAGATGGCACTGTCAAAAAATCAAAACTTTCTGAATACGAAAATATCAGAAGAAGCGGACTGATCGCGATCAAACTCGACAAAGGAGATGAACTTGCATGGGCAAGGCTTACGAGTGGATCGGATGATATCCTCCTCGTTACACATGACGGAAAATCCATCCGGTTCTCTGAGTCAGAGATACGTCCTACTGCGAGAGACACGATGGGAGTACGCGGCATACTGCTCAAAGATAAAGACCGCGTCGTCAGCATGGACATAATCAATGAAGAGACAAAAAAAGCTGAGTTTCTGACGATCATGGAAAAGGGCTTGGGCAAAAAAACAGCGATTAAAGACTTCCCGAAGCAGAAACGAGGGGGACAAGGAGTAAAAGTCGCAGAGGTCAAGGAAAAAACCGGAAAAGTCGTCGTGACGCAAATAGTGCCGAGTAAGGCCGACAGCATCATCCTGACATCGACGAAGGGTCAGGTCGTAAAACTTTCCCTAAAATCCGTCCCAAGCCTCGGCCGCGCTACAAGCGGCGTCATCCTCATGCGCTTTACGGACAAAAACGACACCATCGCCGCCGCCACATGCCTTGAGAGTGAGGAAAAAAAGTGAACTTGATTAACTAATTTCTTAAGACTGTAGTGTACGAGAAAGTCTCTGTATCACATGAGGGGAGTTTTTATTGGCTTCTTCCAAAGCCACGAGTAAGGTTGGAAAATCAGGTACTACCGCTGTAAGTGGTCCAGGAGATACGATGTCACCCACATTCACCACCAAAACACTATGAAGGCGTTTCCTTGATGCATCTACACACTGACCACTAACTGTATCGCCTAAAAACAGAAAATTTTTAACCATAATGCCTCCAGGTGGAAATCTACCCTCCATTCTCATTTTTTTAACAATTGCAATTTGTGCTTCTATATAAAAAAATGGATCTGGCTTAGCATTTCTTACATCTTCTGCTCCAGCAATGAGATTTCCGATTCTGTTGCAAACAAAATTATTTCCCATAGCAGCATGAGCGTTTAGGATTGGGACAATTGTTGATTCTCTGAAAGATCCCGAAGCCATTGCCAGAGGAGTATGAGTAGGAATGGATCTGAAAAAATCAACTACGCCAGGGAAAAATGGTGCAAGAGTCAGAACCCGCTCAGGTTTTGCCTCTAATATCTCCATTCCAATTTGTTCAAGTCGCTCCGCAATTATAATTGATGCGAATTCTTTGAATTGTTGATCAGGGTATTTACCTGGTGCTGCCTTTTCAGCCCAAGCACGAAGCACATCACGCTCTAAAAGTTTTTTCAATTGCACAGTCTCATGAGGTTTAAGTTGATTACCGTGTATATCACGTCCTTCATCTATCCGCTTGATCATACCAGCTGCAGATTGATAAATATCACGATCCCATTTCCAAATATCAGTTTGAAATTTATTCAGGACTGAATGATCTTCATGTATACCAGCCTCTCTCATCAATGCGTTTCTTCGTTCATAAAAAAAATGTCCCTCGCCTTCGGAACGAACAACAGTTCCATCAAAATCTGAAACAATAACTTCATATGGATATCCAACACGTTCCGGTTCTACTTTAATAATAGAATCTCCTCCCGCCCACCACGTTTGTTCAGGTTCACCCCTCAACGAATGTGCAACAAGTTTATACGGACCTTCAAACTCATGACCATCGAGTATTTCGATTGGTACAGTTTCACAACTTATCATATTTTATGACCCCTGAATAAAAATAATTCCTTCGCCCTTTTTTGTAACAATTTTTCCTTTATGCTTTATTTTGACCATTTTGTCTCTCAGTGTCGATATAAGCTGATCTATAGCCCAATCTGAATATCGATCAGCCCAGGATTCTCCCCACAGAACCTTGGCCACATCATCCTTGGTAACCAATTCACCCGGATGCAGTTCCATATATTCCAATACTTTTCTCTGAGATATTGTTAAATTTAAAAGCAGACTATGTGTACCTATTGATGCTTGTTGATTCAATGGATGTCGTTTTCTCATTTCCAAATACGTTGAGAGTAGGGGAGTAAAAGGCACTAACTTATTGCCATGAGAAGAAAGATACCCATACCGCAATAACTGTAGTTCAAAAGCGTCACCAGACGGTTTTATTGTGCCAGCAATCTTTTGATGAAACTCCACTGGTAAATCTGAAACGATTCCTTCCAAGCGAAAACTGAGCCGAGAATCATATATGTCCATTTTATTTTTTACATCTCTATCTATAGTTAGCAAATACAGTGCTTTAATAAGCCCCGGATTACCGGAGCTATTCGTAAGAACGATTTTAGAATCAATTTCTGACAATTTTTTCTGATAACGTTCTTCATAATTTGAGAGAACGACTCTGGCATCCTGCTCTTCAAGCAATTGAACAGTCTCTATGTTTCGTTTGAGTACTTTATTCAGAAGTTGATTTTGATTTTTTTGCTGTAAAAATAGCTTACATGATGTAAAAACTATATAGGAGAACCTCCAACCGAGAAGATTTCGAAGTCTATTTAAAAAAATAAATAATTCATTTGCGGTACCACCATCCTGTCCAAGATATATGACAAGAATTAATCTTTTCTTTTCAGCGAATTTTCGAATATTTCTAGTAACTTGAGCAAAATCACCCAACTGCTGAAATTCTGAATCTATCTCTGACAATGCAAAACTGACTTCTGATTCAATTTCCTCTTTTGTGGATAGTCCGGACAGGTCTACCGCGACTGAATACGTATCTTTCTCTAATTCTGAAACCAAAAGGGGAATGAATAATGTAAATAAATAATCTGTGCCACTGTCAAACATTCCTACATAAGTTATAGGCTCAAAACTATTAACCGCTTGAAGTGCCTTTTCAAGTAATCTCTGATAATATGGGGCGATTTTCATAGCCTCAATTATACCATATTTTCGCCTCAGAATCAATTCAGGAACGCCTCAAGCGCAAACTATGACCAAAGACTATACTCCCTTCTATTGATATGCTATAGGGTATTCAAAAGCGAATATTTCATATACATAGCACGTCAAGCACATTTACATACCCAAAGCTCTATTTTTTGAGGCTACGTACGATGAGGTGGCGACAGAAGGGGAGGGTCATCTCTTTTTCTTTGGCCACCTCATTCTGAGGTCAATCTGTGCCTGGGGCACACGAAGGCAAAAAAGGATGCTATGAATCGATATCTCATATTGTGCATGCTTGCGTCAATTGCAGCATGCGAAGTGTCATTGCTACTACTAGCGCTCGTCGCACATCTTGTGCGGCTGGCATCGAAAGGATGAATCCATGAATTCAGAACTAAAAAATCAGATTAAGGGGTATCTCGTATGGTTTGGCCTAAGTCTTGTGGCTTCCATCATCAATGTGTATGTGGCGATTATGGCAGCCCCAATTGGACCGGATAGCGAGACAGCATTTAATACACTTGGGAGTTTAGTAGGAGGATTATTTATCTTTCTCTACTCACTTCTGGCTGCAAACTCTGCAATCAAGTGGAACGATGCACAAAAACTTTGCGACGAAATAAAACGAGTAGAATTCATGCTAATCCTAAAAAAGCGTATTCCTGTGCCACTCTGGATCATGCTCGGACTCCTATCGCTTTCAATCGTGATCATGTTCCATTTTTTTCACTTTCAATATACGATCACGCTTGTTGTGGTGCATGGTATTCTAGCCTTCGTCATCGCCTTCTCGCTTCAAGCGCTTTGGGATATAGATGACCCCGAAGGAGGAGTGTTCAATGTTAAGATTCCAAAAAACTGGAAGGAGGATTGATCCGATGCTCGTTAAGAAAATTTTCCGTGGGATGATATTCGTCGCAGCAATGGTGACTCTCGCAAAATTCACCGTCATCACGCTTGGCATGATCTCGGAGTTTCTCTCTAGGTAGTCGATTACATAATGATCAAATTTATCAAGTACACTTTCTCGTACAAAGGACGACGGGATCCGGTTCAAGATCTGCCTCCAATTCGAAAGGTAGACTTAATTGTTTCAGCTTTCGCAGGAGCAGGATTTATTCTGATGTTGCTCCTTGTTGTAGCGAAAATGTTAGGTTATGGGTAGATTGCTTTAGGTACCAAGGCAGAGAGATACGATTTTTTCGTATGCTTCATTTTTTCACTCTCTGCCGTACCTTTTTACTGAGAAATACTCATAAAACATGAAGCATTTCCCAGCGAAACGGTAAATGAGACCAACCCGATGAGACCAACCCGACGGGTAGATTAGCTTCAAACCTATGTATTATTGACTATTGCAAACCTGTGTCACTCAGGTATTATTTATTTAACGACAGAAAGAAAGGAACATGAAAACCGTGATAATTAAATCTTTATTCATAAGTATTGCCACAATAATCCTAACCATAATCTTGCGGAATCTTTTCCAGACGGAGTCTTACCTCACGGATGTAGGAGGACTTGGTGCATTTGTTACAGTTTTTGGTACCCTCTATGGAATCATGGCCGCTTTTGTCGTCTTTGAAGTTTGGGGACAATATAATAAAACATCAACACTAATTGACAATGAGGCTCTTGGAATAGAAAGGCTTTTTCGACTGACGCTCTATTTTCGAGACGAGAAACTCACGAAACAAATGAGAGAATCAATCGAAAACTATGCAAACATCGTCATATCAGATAACTTTCAAAAACTGGGATCAGGAGCGCGAAATAAAGAAGCGAGCTCATCATTTCGTAAAATCGCAGGCGTCATCCGTGATATAGAATTTAATGACGATCATGATTCCATCATCTATGATCATATCGTCAATCATTACGGCGAACTCTCTGAGACGCGAACTGAACGAATCGCACATTGCCTCATGAGATTACCGTATCTATTACGATTTTTTCTCTATATGACGTCTGCGGTAGCAGTCATAGTATTTGTCATCATGCCTTTTGCCAATTCCTTGTACCATCTATTTGCTGTCGGAGCTATAACTCTAGTCATAGCCATGGTAGTACAGCTGGTTGAAGATCTCGATAATCCGTTCAAAGGAAACTGGACCATAGATGCCAGCCCATTCAAACGCGCCCTAGATCACATCAAAAAAGACTATTAACAATTGTCCAACACAGAGGATATATTGTTAATTCGTATTTTTTTCGACTAATTCCTTGATCGGACCAAAATAGTACTCATCCCATCCTTTATCAATCTCCTTTGCCTCTTCGTCCGGAATATCAACATGATCAAGTTCGACAATGGTCTGCCCTTTGTCACGCAGAAGTGAGATTTTTACAATCGATGGTTTTTCCCATGTACCGCTATACCATTCCTGCACAAGCTCTTTTTCTGGTTTTACCAAAACATTTTTGCCATGGATGTCTCCACTCCACAGGCTAAACTCTGATCCTTCTTTTTCGCTCATCTTGGCTGGACCCCCACCCCAGAGATCAATAGTTTGGGGATTTACCAGCGCATCCCAAACACGCGTCAGGCTTGTATTCAGAGTATATGATTTTTGTATCGACTTCATATGATCACTCCTTTATTCACAGTATACCAGAGAGGAGGGGAGTGTTATACAATAACTGCATGTCAGACCAGATCATATCATGTCCCCATTGCGGCAAATCTATTCCTCTCTCTAGAGCACTTCTTCATGACATAGAATCAAAGACACTAGAAGAGGAAAAAATAAAAATTCGTGAAGAACTGACTGCTATTCAAAAACAAAATGATCAAAAACAAGCGCAAGAGATAACACTTCTCAAAGAATCACTGAGTGCCTCCGCTAAAAAATTGCAGGATTCCGAAAGAGCTGAGCTTGAGCTACGTAAGCAAAAAAATATCCTTGATGAAGACAGGCGCGCTTTCGAAATAAATAAACAGCGGGCCATCGATGCTGAGAGAGAATTGATACGAAAAAAAACCATTGAAGAATTTGTCGAGCAACAACGACTAAAAGACAGAGAAAAAGAGCAATACATAGATGCTTTGAAAAAATCCCTTGAAGATGCACAGAGAAAAGCAACGCAGGGATCCCAGCAGCTCCAAGGTGAAGTGCAGGAGATTGACATGGAGGAAACACTGAAAAACGCATTCCCTCAAGACCTCATTGAACCTGTCGCCAAAGGTACACTTGGCGCTGACATCCGTCAGACAGTAAAAAGCCCACGCGGTATGGTGTGCGGAACAATATTGTGGGAATCAAAGCGAACCAAAGCTTGGTCTGACGGGTGGATCGATAAGTTAAAGCAAGATCAGCTAAACGACAAAGCGCACATAAGCGCGATAGCATCTGAATCTCTTCCCGACGAAGCCAAAAGCGGCATGGGAAATAAAGACGGCGTCTGGGTCTGTACGCCCTCCCTTGTCGTCGTACTGTCATCGCTTCTTCGCAAAAGCATCCTCGATGTTGCAAAGGAAAGAGTCGTAAGTCAGAACAAACAATCACGTGCAGAAGAACTCTATAGCTTTATCACTGGTCACGACTTTACGCATCAGGTGGAATCTATGATCGAGGTCTATACCCAGATGAAAGAACAGATTACAAAAGAACGGACAGCCTACGAAAAGTCGTGGAAACTGCGCGAGATGCAGGTCGAAAGACTTTTAAGCGGCGTCTCCGGCATGTACGGGAGCATGCAGGGGATAGCGGGTAATGCCATGAAGGAATTAAAAGGCGCAGAACTGGGAGACGAACAATGATAAAAAATTTCTTTATCATACTTTCGATAGTACTTATTGTTGGCGGCATTTGTTGGATTTTTTATACAAAAAAATCACATCAAAATACACTAGTATTTACACTGTACAAAGAATCGGGAAATGTATTCGCTAAAACCGGATCAGAGGAGTATGCAGCCATTTCAAGCGAAAGCGTCTCTCTTCCGTCCGGATCGACTGTTAAAACAGAAGATGGCGTGGCGCACGCCATTCTCTCTGACAACAGTACCATCTCTATAGACAGCGGCACAGAGCTTACTATTTCAGACAACGGCAAAACAGAAACGAAAATCATGCAGTACGTCGGAAAAACCTGGCACAGGGTAGAAAAGCTTCTGGGTCGGACGTATGAAGTAGAAACCCCGACCACTGTTGCAGTAGTTCGCGGAACAAAATTTGGTGTAGACGTTTCTGACGATGTGCTAAAATCTTCTGAGGTTTACGTGACCCAAAATTCTGTTAGTATAAGCAGAATTGCTATCGACCAGGGGAAAAAAGTACGCAGGTTCACTAAAACTCTCGAGACAAATCACATTGCTTCCATATCAAAAAATCAAAGTGAATCTGATATTTCCGTAAGTCCGCTCGATCAGCAGTTTAAAGAACGTCCGTGGATCAAACGCGTTGAAAAACTAGAAAAAATATTTGAAAATAAAAAACCGAAAGAAGCAGTAAAAGAAGTAATAAGAGAACTTAAAACCGATCCGGAACTTCAACGCATTGAGGAGAACAGAAAACAGGATTTTATACAGCGGGTAAAATCGAATCCAGAAGTATTCAATAATATTCAGAAAAACCTTGAGACACGCATGCCGACACGTCAGGATTTCAGGGAATCTGGCAAAAACGACGACGCGCTCTCCGCCATAAAAAGACGATATGATCCAAGAACTGGTTCTGACGTATGCAAAACAATACAAGATGGTACTCTAGAGAAAGATGTCAACACGCTCAATTCGCTCAAAGGAACACTCGGGTTACCTTTGCCTGAAATAATCTCGTATCTAAACGAACTAAAAAATCTGTGCAGCAAGGGTGCGCTCAACCAGGAGGATATCAAGCTACTCATGGACAAAACCAGATCCATAGCGCCAGACGTAAATATTAATCCAGAAAATGTAAAAATAGTTCCGGACTCAATCCCGACTATAACCAATAATCCCATAGATCAAATACCCCTCACTCCCACTAATCAAATCCCATCTATACAACCGCTAAAAATAATACAACAATAAGATATATGAAATTTGACGGTCGAGCACTCGCACACACACTGTATGAGAAGTTAAAACGGACAGTTGACGATTCGTTTGCACGTACTAACATTCGCCCGAACGTGGACGTATTTCTCGTAGGCGACAACCCATCTTCCATCTCTTTTATAAAACAAAAACGCATTGCAGCAGAAAAAATTGGCGCGACTCTGACGCTTCATCAGTCCTCAGACATTTCTTTCAAAGATTTTGAGAAAGAAATACAAAAAAGTAATATAAATCACGATGTTCATGGCATTGTCATCCAACGACCTCTTCCAGAAAAAAGAAATGACCTTACGCCGCTTCTTCAAACAATTGCCGTTGAAAAAGACGTAGACGGATTCCTTCCTCATTCTCCCTTTGAGGTGCCGGTCGCAGAAGGAGTGCTTGAAATTCTCAAAGAAATAAGCCTCACGTGTCATGTACCAAGTGTCAAGGACTTTCTAAAAAATAAAACCATAGTCGTCATCGGTCGCGGTGTCACTGCAGGCACTCCAATTACGCGGATAATAGCAAAACACGGGGTAATAACACCCATCGTCATACACTCTCAGACTGAAAATCCTAAGTCAATCATGATATCCGCAGATATTCTGATAAGCTGTGTTGGACAGACACATACTGTGACTAAAGACTCTGTGAAAAACGGCGTCATACTCATTGGCGTTGGACTATCCCGAAACGAAGAAGGTACATACTCTGGAGACTACGATGAAAAAGAGATAGAGGAGAGAGCTTCCTGGTACACGCCCACTCCCGGAGGAGTTGGGCCTGTGAATGTTGCATGCCTTATGAAAAATCTTGTAATAAGCTATACTCAGTCTATAGGAGGAACCGTATGAAACAGACTCTTTCACTTCTTGTTCTATTTTTTCTTGCAAGCTTTGTCTTTTTTAAATACGTGAGTCCCTTTCCGCTGTCTATCTCTCTCGTCTCAACACAAAAAACAGACTCGTTTGCGGTTAGCGGAGAAGGGAAAGTCTCAACCAGTCCTGACAGAGCAATACTTAACGCCGGAGTGACGATTACATCACCGACGGTAAAAATTGCACAACAAGAGTTGAATACAAAGATAAATGCAGTATCAAACAGTATCAAATCGCTTGGTATAGATGCAAAAGATATCAAAACATCTCAATACTCGCTCAATCCGCAGTATGATTATCGTGACGGCACATCTCGAGTGACCGGGTACCAGGCATCGTCAAACCTTGTCATCGCGATAAAAAATTTGGATAGAGCCAATGATGTACTAGATGCAGTCGTCGCCTCTGGCGCCAATGTCGTTGGAGGACTGACGTTTGATGTTTCCGACAAAACGAGGTTCGAAAATGAAGCCCGAAAACTCGCTATAGACCAGGCCCGGACAAAAGCCCAAGATGCCGCTCGTCTTGCCGGTTTTTCCTTAGGAAGAATGATAAACTACACTGAAAACTGGGGAAATCAGAGTCCGCGTCCGATGTATGCGGCCATGGACCGAGCTGGGGTAGGAGCCGAAGCTACAAAAACCCAGATTGATCCAGGCTCAAATGAAATCACGGTAAATGTCACGCTCAGTTACGAAATCCGTTAAATAGACCGATAGTAATTTATACTCCCTGTACTGTCTCCCTTTCTCGAGGTATACTTGTACTGTAGTAACGCCCTAAATCTTATACCCTATGGGAAGAAGTCACATAAAGCCTATCGCACAACCTGATGAAAATAGTTGTGGTCCTGCTGCATTAAAACATGCACTTGCTGTTTTTAATTCTCGAAAATCGATAGAGCTACTCACAAAAATTACAAAGTCCAACAGAAACGGAACGACAACGAAAAATATGCTCAAGGCGATAACGTCTCTTGGGTACTCTGTCATGATCGTAGAGTATGCAACACTCAAACACCTACAAAGTGCTCTCAAGTATACATCCAATAAACCGCGGGCAGTACTCGTGAGTTATCTGTATAGCGAGGTTCCTGAGTCCGGACATTGGGCTATGGTCTCATCGTTTCTTTCAAGCAAACGACGTATCGTCCTTCTTGATAGTTATACCGGAAAGAAAAAATCATACGACTGGCCGGATTTCCGACTCCGCTGGAAAGATTACGACCTCAAAAGAAGAAAGACTCAGGAAAATGATGAGAGACTTTTTACCCTAGTCCGAAAATGGCAGCCGCAACTGCTTATGATTATCGCCGAGTCGCCTAACCATCTTCCTCAATTTAGAATCGCTTCTTCAAAAATTTTCACTCCCTAGTGGTTCATTTCTCTTTATAACGGATGAAAAATATCGTGCGCTTTTTTTTGGTGTTCGTTTTTTGGTTTTTGGATCAACCGAGACGAGTCCAAATTTTGAGGAAAATCCGCTGCTCCATTCGTAATTATCTAAGAATGACCAGTGAAGGTATCCCCTGATATCAACGCCGTCTTCCCGCGCCCTCTGCATTGACGTGACAGCGTCATTCATATGACCAATTCTTTTTGTATCAGTGGGATCTGATATTCCATGTTCAGTAATATAGAGAGGCTTTTTCATGACATCCCATGCGTATTTGAGGAGCGTGTAAATACTCGTCGAGTCCAAAAACAATCCCAAATCATGACGCTCGTCACGCATAACACCCTCATAATCTTCTTCCTTTAAACCTCTATAAAGATTTGATAATGATATATGAGCACGGTAATAACAATTGATGCCGACAAAATCATGCGATTTTTTGGTGAGAATAAAATAAAGCGAGTTGTTTACAAAATGAAATAAAGAGGGGAGGAAGAATCCGGATACCCCTCCGCCCGATACATACTCTGTCAGCACATGTGACGAACCGACTTGAGTCTGTGGAAGCGTCTTTTTAATTCGAACGTACGACGCATTGTGTACCGATGCGAGATTTAAAAAAACTCGAAATGCAGTGATGATATTTTTTTCTCCCGGGGGGCCGTTCCCTAAAAGATATGATTTTGCGGCATACGTAACGGGTTCATTCACCGTAATCCAAAAGTCTACTAGATCGCCAAATTCTTTTGCACACAAAGTTACAAAGTCAAGGAAAAAATGATTGTTTGCTTTGTTTTTAAATCCACCTTTATTACTAAACCACTGTGGGCTCGTCATGTGATGAAGTGTCACAAATGATTGAATATGTTTATCTTTAAGCGACAGCAGTACTTTTTTGTAATGGTCAATTTCTTTTCTGTTTACCACGCCTTCTTGAGGAAATATTCTCGACCATTCTATGGAAAGTCTATGAGCAGTATGATGCATTTTTTGCATCAGCAAAAAATCTTCTTCATACAATCGATAGTGGTCGCATCCGACACCCGGAAATGGCGCATGTCCTGATACGGCCCAATGCCACCAGTCGCTATTTCGGGTTTCACCCTCAACTTGATGAGCAGCAGAAGAAGTCCCCCAGAGAAAATTGCGTGGAAATGGAGAAATTCTTTTTGCCATAACTCCTCTTACCGTCTGTGAAATTTATAGTGAATCTCTTTTAATTGCGGATTGGTAATGTGCGTATAGATTTGCGTCGTCGAGACATTTTTATGCCCAAGCATCTCCTGTATAGCTCGTAGGTCCGCGCCGCCCGAGAGGAGGTCTGTCGCGAAGCTATGGCGAAGCCCGTGAGGAGTAATTTTGATCGGAAGCCGGGCTTTTTTTACATATTTTTCTACGAGTCTCTCAACACTTCTGGCTGACAATCGAAACGATTCTCCGGTTTTATCTACCTCGACAACATCCGGTTTTTTCCCGCTGTAGCGAATAAAAAGCGGCGTATGATTATCGGTTCTGACCGTAAGATACCGCTTGGTCCACGACACAGCCGTATCCGAAAGAAACACGACTCTCGATCTTCTCCCTTTTCCGATAATACCAAATTCTTTCCGTTCAAAGTTTATCTGATCACGGTTAAGACTCACAAGCTCGGACACGCGTAGCCCAGTCGAAAAGAGTACTTCAAGAATTGCTTTGTCCCGAAGCCCCTCATCCGAAGAAATTTCCGGCATCGAAAGAAGTCGTTCCACCTGCTCGCGTTCAAGAAACTTTATATTCCTGCTGTCGGCTTTGCCTAAATCCACTTTTTCCGGAGAAAGGACATCTATGTCACGCTTTATCATAAATTTAAGAAACGACCGAAGAGCGATAAGATGGTAATTCTGAGTCACACGCTTAAGCGTCATATTATGACTATCGCTGTAGCGGGAAAGAAACAATCGAAATTCTCGAATTTTTTCGTGTGTCAAAGATTTCACGAAAATTTTAGACTTTTCACGGATGCCATCAGAAGAGGAGGGGAGTGGGCCCTCTAAAAATTCGAGAAACCTCGTAAGATAATGTTTATAATTTCGAATGGTAAGGGGTGAGACATTCCTGCGAAATTCCAATTCATCTAAGTATACCGATAATAATTGATTCAAATCCATGATAATAATGTACGACGTCTAAAAATTTTATTCAAGCCACTGCTTTAGCTCCTGTGATATTTTCTAAAAGACTGCCGTATAATGTCTAGCTTATTTTCTTTCCAAACCGCATATCCAATTCCTCTGCTAAACACATGAAGCTTCAGATAAGTATCCTCGTCAAAAGGATATGGAATATTACCAGCCCATTCAACTTCCGTATTATCGAGATAGATTGAGATACACGACGGGTCAGTCGTTCCGCACTCAATGACATACTTATGATTCTCTGAGAGCACGTCGGGGTGCAATCCAGAAAAATATGATTCACAAACTAAGTGCATTGCATATTTTTTATGTATCCATAATTTTGCAGCTTCTTTAAGCGCCATATGACCTTTGCCTTGAGGTCCAAGACCATCAAGTACGACAATAGTATTTTGAAGCAAATAAAATTCTTTCTTGGGAATAAGCTCTAACTGCTGATATGAAAGATAGTTTTTAGAAATTGCGACAGTAAGGTCATCAATGACATCCCACGAAGCGCCCGCAGGATAACCAGAGTAAAAAATATGCAGAAGATCTTCTGACGTCAGATTCATCGAACATCCTTCAATGGGTGAAATTTTTTGTGAGTTTCCTCTGCATACCTATCAGACGCATGGACATACCGGGTCGTCGTATCAAGCGATTCATGTCCAAGGAGGATTTGAATTGCTGCAGGATTTGCCCCTCGTTCTGCTAGGTACGTGGCATACCCGTGCCTTAATGAGTGCGCTGAAATCGGGACATTAATCCGAAGTTTCTGCCGGTACTGCTTAATGCGCTCTTGAAAATAGTTCGCTGAGATACGCTTCGAAGCAGAATTTCTCCCACGACCACGGTATGGTATAAACAAAGCAGGAAACTGATCATCTCTGATAGCAAGATATCTATCAAGATGGTACTTGGCACGATCGGTCATATATACAAACCGTTCTTTTCTTCCTTTTCCCAAAATAAATATTCTTCCGCTACCATCTATCTGATCACGTTTCAAAGTGACAAGTTCTGAGATACGCATACCAGTTGCAAACAGAAGTTCCAGCATCGATCTATTGCGTAAAGAAACCCGCAAATCTTTATCTAATCGACTTGGAGACTCAATAAGTCTGATGAGCTCTGGTAATTCCGATATCTTCGGATGAGTTCGAACTGTTTTTACCAGCTGTATGGTTTCCGGCGAAACAGGAACTGGCTCATCCATATCGATAAGATACCGAAGATACCGGCGCAGTGAAGACAACATACGATTTAAACTGGTGGAAGATAGCTCTCCTGTATTTTTCAACCGTTTTAGAGGGGTTACACGGTCTCGTGATCCCAGATATGCCTTATAAAATAATATACATTTTTTGTCTGCCTGATGAAATAATATCTCAGACGTAGCGAGAAACTCTGCGAAAATCAGAAGATCTCGCTCATAGTTATAAACGGTCTCTTTTGAATATCGATTTGTTTTTAGAAAGAGGAGAAAGTCATCCATTTGTGGCAATACACTCGAATAGTCACGCTTTATATGTGATTGATCGAGGGGGACTAATACAGTATTTGCACTATCGTTTCCAGGCATAATTTATCGAGTATAAGGGTTATTATACTCGATAATATAATAACTCCCTGAAACCGGTCAAGTATGTATTTTATAACCCATTATGAGTTGATAAATATATTCTCCAAACCATCAATATTTGCGTGTTGGTGCAAACATTGAAAGTTCTCGCCAATAGAAGCTCTCTCTATACAGATTTCCGAAGTCTGACAGGAGTGGTGCATGAGCACAATCTTCGAAAGGACAAGCACATACCGGCATTTATTGTACTTTAAAAAATCATCTTTCTTCTTCCAGCGATTCGAGCAACGCATACAGAGCTGTTTACTCTTTCCGTAGCTCTGATAGATTGATTGAGTTTAGACTATTCTTATGCTCTAAACTATCATTTATGAAGCTAATTCTACATACTTATGTATATCTATTGTGTTCATAAATAGAGCATAAGAACAATGAGATCATCAACTTTCAAGGCTAAAACGAATGATCTATCTTTCCCTACAAGCACTCTCAGAAAAATCTGCCAACAGATTTGCAACACGTCGTAATTTGGAGCATAAGAACAATCTAAATATTTATTTTTAAAGCTAATTTTCTTATAACTAACAATACTATGCTATTACAAACAGGGCATACCATAGCTCCAGCTCCACTCTATCGAAGCTAAGAGATAAAGAATAATCTGAGTCTCGTAGCCTCATACGCGGGTATAGTAGCCTCAAGAACTATATCATAGCATATCACTCACTTTGACGCGAGACCATTGGGGTTAGCCTCATTTCGTGAAAGGTATTCATTAATTCCGTGAAAAGTTATCCACAATATTATTATAGGTCGAGTTTAACAAATATACTATAGGATAATCGAAATATCGCTACGAGCCTTCGAGTAAAACAATACTTCATTCCCCCGCTCCCCTTTAAACCGGCCCGCGAAAACGCGTTGACAGAAGAATAATTCCAAGAACAATTGTTGATACAATAAAAAATTCTGTCGCTGTTTTTTTATATAGCCGCTCCACAAGATACTGCTGACCCAGGCCTACCGTACTATAAAAAACTGTCGAGAGAAGCAGTACTATCTGCGTTAATTTCACCGGCCAGAATGAAAATGTCCACGCAAACATCGAAAGAATGATGGCGATAGAAAATGAAATTTCGTACACTCGCCTACTGATTGTGCCGGTAAGCTCTATAGCCCACAAGGCCTGGAGAGACAATATATATGATATGATACCAACGACAAGAGTAAGCAGTATCACCGGAAATCGGAACGCAAACGTCGCCTGAAGAATAAAATAATAAGAAACGAGAGTCAGAATAAACCCGACACTGTGGGCGGCACGAATAAGCGCAATCGCACGATTTGACGCACTATTTACATTGTAAATATTTTCGGTAAGAAACAATGCATACATGCCGATAGCATAGAGGACTGCCACCGGAACGCGGGTGATCCATCTGGCAGGAAGCAGAAAATAAAAAAGTGTGACGCCAGCGGTAAATAGCGTCGGGAGCACAAGGAGCGTAAACCACTCTACCCCATCCAAATCATCCCGTAGCACTATAGCACTGACACAATAAGCAAAAATAGAAAGCGCTCCGACCATAATGAATCGTAGCTCTACTGGTACGAGTTGGGTTAGGATAAGGCCAAGGGTCAAAAGCACAGTCGTGAAGACAAACTCCTGCCGTTTACTTAAGACCACATGTCTGTCCCATCGTTTAAATTCACGCTTAAAGCCAGGATTTTTTTTCCAAAAAAGTATGTGCATACTATGTTAAGTGTCAGGTGTCATGACACATGATACATGACACTTTTTTATTGTATTGTTTCTCTTGACAATTCTCAAGAAAACGATACACTAGCTCAATGACTGATGCCCAAAATACCGTCCGCGCAATAAACGCAGCACTTCGAAATGATTGGAAAACAGCCATAAAACTGAACCTCGAAATTCTCAATACAGAGAAAGAAAATGTAGACGCCCTCAACAGACTCGCATTTGCCTACCTTCGGACTGATGATACATTTCATGCGAAAAAAATTTTTGCGAAGGTATTACTCCTCGACCCGTACAACCCAATCGCAACAAAAAACATCAAAAAACTTTCAACAGTATCCAATGGCCAATCTACAGGAAACAAGGCATCGTCTGTCCCTCTCTCCCCTCTTATGTTCTTGGAAGAGCCGGGAGTGACACGTGTCGCACCGTGTGTAAATGTTGCTCCGGAAAAAATACTTGCGACACTTTCCTACGGCCAGGAGGTGTACCTAAAAGCAAAGAGACACTGTGTAGAGATACGAGACAGTAAGGATCAGTACCTTGGTGCTATACCGGATGACCTATCTCATAAGCTCATAGATTTTCTCGCTGGAGGAAATACGTATACCGTGGTCATCCGATCGATCGGAAAAAACGCGCTTAGTGTATTTATACGGGAAACCGCCCGTGGAAAAAAATTTGCACACGACCCATCCTTCGTCGGCACGTCTGCCTACGTTGGGTTTTCTTCTAAAGCCGATTATGCGCCGGGAGAGGGACCAGATGTCTCTGCTACGGGCGAGGAGACGGAGGAGGAGCCAGCCGAAGAGGAAGATAGCGCTTCTCATACATAGACCCTATCCGCACAGTAAGGTCCACCCGTGAATCTTTCAAAGGAATTTCTTTACCCGTACACTCATAGACATCTTGAATATACCTCGCAGTATTGGACGCAAGGGCTGATTTGATCCCAATGGTTTCGCACCGCTCCAAAGAACGATCTTCACTACTTTCTACCGCGACAATGAGTGCTCCTGCACGGGAAAGTTTTCTTGCAAATCGGTCCCCAATCCCTGTCATAGTCGTTGCATTTGCAACGCGAACTCTCAACGCCTCCTGCCGAACTACCCGCTCTTCAAAAAGATTCGGGTAGAGAGCATCGTATCTTTTTCCATCAAAAATTTTTACTGACACTCCGTCCGATTCCTCCACGGTCAGCGGTATATTTTTCTCAACAATATCAATATTCTGTACATCGGACTCTGATAGTCCACGAAATCCCGAAGAAATTTGAAGATACTCCAAAAATGAAAGATCGGACATGTATTTTCTCCCGAGGAGAAAATCTTTCATACACGGTACACCGCAAAAAAATGATGCAATCCGCAAAACCGGCCGAATATCTGACTGATCGTACGATCTGTCTTTATATCCGAGGTAGCGTGCTATCGGAACTGCAAGAGCCTCTGAGAGGGTTTCGCGTACCAAAAATCCATCCACGTGATCGATGATCCCAAGTTTTAATAAGGCATTGAGAGAATAGCGTCCATACCCCCGCACGCCTTCAAATAGAAGTTCTGAAGGAATAGATATAATGGTCGTTCCTTTTGACGCGTGTACCCTTGATACGACCAGTGTTGGATTTCCCAAAAGAACCAGAGTCTCAGCCTTACTGTTAGTGCCTCGAAAATAAAGCACCCAAAGACATCCCAATACTACGACAAGAAACAATAGAACATACACTCTGAAAGTTACCACTCTTTTTTGCCCTTTTTGATAATTTCAACCTGAGGCAACTCATAGAATGAACCTGAGCCCATATTTTTTTGCGCCTTTTTTTCAAGCTCGCTCTTCTTCATTTTTTTCTTGTCCCCCTTAAAAAATCCGGTATTTTGCGCCATAGTCTACCTCCTTCTCCTAGAATCTATTATAAAGCCAATCATTCTTACATTCAAGAAATGAATCTTCTCTAATACTTTGGCGAATATCTTTTAAAAGAGTGTTCATAAAAGCAATGTTATGAAGCGAAAGAAGCCTGTATGCAAATAATTCCCGGACTTTGAATAAATGGTGCACATACGCACGTGAAAAATTTTGACACGTATAACAGAAGCATCTGGGGTCTAATGGCCCAGAAGCGTGTTCATACGCTTTTTTTGAGATATCGATGACAAAATCATCATGGGCTTTTAGCTTTAAGCTATCAGCTTTAAGCTGATAGCAATCTTTTGTATAGGCAAATCCCATTCTCGCAAGCCTGGTCGGCTGAACACAGTCAAACGAATCAATTCCATATCCTACAAGTGTAAATACGTCATCGATTTCTCCAACGCCCAAGAGATGTCGTGGCTTTTCATCTGGAAGAAGTGGAGCAATCCACGCAAGTACTTTTTCCATCTCATCTTTTCCCTCTCCGACAGATACTCCGCCGATAGCAATGCCATCGAAATCAAACGAAGAGATAAATACCGACGATTCTTTGCGCAGATCCTCGTACGTAGAGCCCTGGATAGAACCGTAGAGAGCCTGGTAGCTTCTGTTAGCTGATAGCTCATGGCTGATAGCTAATTTCTTATGCTCTGATACACTACGAAGAGCCCATCGGTGCGTGCGATCCATAGATGCTTTTGCTTGCTTTTGCGATACTCCAGACGGAGTACAGTCATCGAACGCAATATGTATATCGCTACCAAGCCTCCATTGAAACTGCATCGAATTTTCCGGTGTAAATACATGCTTTGATCCATCCCAGTGAGATTGAAACTCTACGCCTTCATCTGAAATTTTTACAAGACTCCCTTTCTCTTCTTCTCCATCATTTTTTGATGAATACTTCGGACGGGCAAGAGAAAATACCTGAAATCCCCCACTATCGGTGATAAGCGGTCTATCCCAATGCATAAATCGATGAAGGCCGCCGAGTTTTTCTATAGTCTCTAAGCCGGGGCGAAGGTAGATGTGGTACGTATTGACGAAAAAAAGATCTGTTCCAAGATCAATAAGTTCTTCCGGCGAAAGCGACTTTACAGACCCCTGTGTGCCTACCGGCACAAACGCTGGCGTCTCTATGTCCCCGTGCGGCGTATGGATGACGCCCGTCCGCGCACACGACCTTGCATCTTTATAAGTTTTAGTAAAGCAGAAACGAGAATTCATCCATCTATTTTACCCTAATCCGTGCTCGATTTTGAGGCGGATAATTTTTCCTGTTATTTCCTCAGGAGAAACGCCAAACTCGTTCAGAAGTTTTGAAACGATAGTAAGAGCTCCTTCAAACTCAGGTTGAATGACCGTCTGCACTCCGAGAGATTTAAGCCTTGCCTGATCTTCCTCATGATGCGTCCGGCAGATAATGTTTACCCCTTTATTGAGGGTCTGGGACAGACTTATGACCATTTCCTGTGTATGACGATCGGGTATCGCTATGACGACTATACGGGCCAGATCGACCTGAGCGTAATCAAGGACATCTTTCTCTGCAGGATCTCCATACACAACAGTAATACCCTTCTCTCTCAGCTGTTTTACGATCGCATGGTTATACTCTACGACGACAAACGGAATATGTGCCATTTCAAGGCTTCTGCCTATATATTTCCCGACCCTGCCGTATCCCAAGATGACGACATGATCGCGAAGCGGCAACCCAGCGTCAGCCATCTCTTCGTCGTTTTTTTGGGAAAACATCGTGGGAATCATGGATGTTAATTTTTTGGAAAGGAAGTAATACAAACGAGATGATCCAGCCAAAAGAGGAGAAGAAAAGACTATGGTTCCAAAGGTGAGCGTAGTCAGAAGCACCGAGTCGCTTCCTGACAATACGCCGCCGCGCACACCTTCAGAGGCGATGATAAATCCAAACTCGCTCATCTGAGAAAGACCAAGCCCAACAATAAACGATGTTTTTTTGTGAAATCCCAAGAATCTGCAGAGCCCGTAAGATAGTACGAGCTTCAATACAATGACTGATGGGATGAGGAGAAATAAATGTGCCGCGTGTACTAAGACCCCCGCAAAGGGCAGCTGCATACCAAGGGAAACAAAAAATACAGTGGTAAAGAGATCTCGAAGCGGTCTAATTTCTGAAAATATTGCGTGATTCTGGCTCGTATCTGCAAGCATCATTCCAGCAATAAATGCACCAATTGCGGCTGATAGCCCGGCTACGTACGTCAGTATGGCCGTAAGAAATACAATAGACACCACAACAAGCAAGAACACTTCCCTACTCGCGAGTCCGGATACAGTATCCAGAAGCTTTGGCAATACCCGCTTACCGAAAATAAAGATAAAAAGGACGACAAAAACAGACTTTGCCACACTTGCCCCAACGGTAAGCGCCATGGATCCAATAGACATACCAAGCGACGATTCAAGAGTCATAAGAGCCGGAAGTAAAATCATAAGGGGAAGTACTGCAATATCCTGCAATAAAAGCCAACCCGTGAGCACCTGCCCATGCTCTGTTTCAATCTCTCCCCGCTCGGACAAAAGTTTTACAACAACGGCGGTAGACGAAAGAGCAGTCGCAACAGACAAGAAAACCGACGGCAGATACGAAAACCCGAGGAAAAGAAAAAAGAAAAAAAACAAAAGCATCGTCACGAGTATCTGGACAAGCGATGCCCAAAAAATACGGGAAAACGATCGCTGTACTTTTGTACCTGAAAATTCTATACCCAAAGTAAAAAGAAGAAGCGTCACGCCAATCTGGGACAAAAGAGAAATAAACGATTGATCTAAATACTGTCCTACGCTCACCCCAACCAATACGCCAAATACTATATACCCAAGAAATATCGGAAGCTTTAACTTTCGAGCCACGAGAGCACCCGCTATTGCTGCCGCAAACAGCGC
>JACREM010000030.1 GCA_016218215.1 Candidatus Gottesmanbacteria bacterium
CATGCCGATATTCGGTTCGAGTGTCGTGAACGGATAGCTTCCGATCAGCGGTGTGGCATTGGTAAGAACGGTCAGTAGGCTGCTTTTCCCAGCATTGGGAAGTCCAATGAGCCCTATTTCTGCGATGAGGTGTAATTCCAGAAACAGTTTTTTTTCTTCACCTTCCTCACCCATTTCAGCCGTTGCGGGAGATCTATTGGTTGCAGTTTTAAATGATTCATTTCCTCTTCCGCCTTTGCCGCCGTGAGCAAAGCGATATGTCACGTCTTTATTTATTATCTCAAATATTTCTCCTGTGGTAAGGTTTGTGATCCGTGTACCAAGTGGAAGGGAAATGGTGATGTCTTTTCCGTTTCTTCCGGTTAAATTTTTTCTTCTTCCGTTTACCCCATCATGTGCTCGTATTTCCTTTTGAAATCGAAATTGTCGTAGATCAGTAATGTCAGTTGAGCCTTGAAAGTAGATATCTCCGCCTTTTCCTCCTGTGCCGCCGTCAGGACCGCCTTTTTCTGTCATACCATCCTGTAAAAACGTAGCTGCGCCGTTTCCTCCTGATCCGGCACGTATGGTAAGTGCGATATTATCGACCAACATGAGTCTATTCTACCATTTCATAGACGCGTGCCGAAGCGACTTGTGCCTACAATCTGCTGAAGCATCAGGTAGTTTTCAGAATAGAGGGTATAATATAGAGCTATGAGAATTTTGGTCGTTGAAGATGAGCATACAATTGCATCTTCCATTAAAAAAGGATTAGAGCAAGAAGCATATGCGGTTGACGTCGCATTTACAGGCATAGAAGGGAAAGATCTGGCTCTCACGGAGGAATATGACTGCATTATTCTCGACCTCATGCTGCCGGGGTTAGATGGTCTTGAGATTATACGTGAACTTCGAGAGAAGCAAATTCATACGCCAGTGCTCATTCTTACTGCAAAAGGTCAGATAGATGATCGAGTGTCGGGACTGGACTCGGGCGCCGATGATTACCTGTTAAAGCCATTTGCGTTTGAGGAGCTTCTTGCACGCATCCGTGCTCTCTTGCGGCGTCCGAAAAAACCACTGGATGCAGTTTTACGCATATCAAATATTGAACTAGACACGCGGACGTTTGAGGTGAAGGTGCAAGGGAAAGCCGTTGCACTTTCACACAAAGAATTTTCGCTTCTAGAATTTCTTTTACGTCATCATGATGTTATCGTAACGAAAGAACAGATTATGAATCATGTATGGAATTATGAATCAACGATTTTACCAAATACTGTAGAAGTGGTTATAAAAAATTTGAGGAAAAAAATAGATGTTCCTGGGAAGGAACACATACTGACCGTTCGAGGATTTGGATACAAACATGTTTAAACGAGCGCGACTAAAACTTACAGCATGGTATCTCATGATACTTCTGTGTATCAGTATTTCATTTTCGCTGGTTATTTATCGAGTGCTTGTGCAGGAAGTGGAACGATTTGATCGCATACAAAGATTACGAATAGATCGAAGGATTCATGCGGGAGACGAGCTACGCAACAGTTTCAATCGACCGGCGGAGATCCCCTTTGAAAACCCTGAGTTAGTAGAAGAAGTAAAGCAGAGAATCATCTTCATGCTTGTCTTGGTCAATACATTAATAGTTGTTGCGGCCGGAGGGCTTGGATATATTCTTGCAGGTCGTACTCTTAATCCGATCCAAGAGATGGTAGATGAGCAGAATAGGTTTATTACCGATGCATCTCATGAGCTTCGTACACCGCTTACAGCGCTAAAAAGTTCCTTAGAAGTTCATCTTCGTGATGCAAATGTAACCATAAAAGAGGCAAAGGATCTTATGCAAAATAGCATTATTCAGGTAGATTCTCTGCAGTCTCTTTCGGATTCGCTTTTAAGCCTTGCACAGTATCAAAAGCCTTCGCCATTACTATCATTGAAAAAAGTGGATATTGCCCAGATTCTGGTTCGGGCAGTAACAAAAGTTCGATCACTCGCAAAAAACAAGGAAATTTCCTTAACTCATTCATTCAAAAAAATGCTTCTGACGGGGGATGCCCAAAGCTTGGAAGATCTTTTTGTCATACTCCTTGATAACGCAATAAAGTACAGCGGGAAAAAACAGAAGATTCACGTCACGCTTGATGCCGGAGCAGATGAAATAATAGTCGCAATAAAAGATACAGGTGTTGGCATAAAACCATCTGACCTCCCGCACATATATGATCGTTTTTATAGAGCAGACGAAATGCGTTCTACGTCCGGATATGGTCTCGGCCTCTCTATTGCAAAACATATTTGTCTTACCCATTCTGGCTCTATTCACATAGAGAGCGTTTTTGGAAAAGGAACGACAGTAGTAGTGAAACTTCCGAAGATTGCAGGCGGCCGAATAAAGAATCATTGGTTTTCGTTTTTCAGCTAATCTTCAGTTCGAAGATCTAAGCTAAAATAGATATGATGCTATGGTAAAACTTGCATAACTCTCACGTTTAGCAGAAAGCGGTAGAATCGAAGGATTACTAACCAACCTCTGCTCAGAACAAAGGAGAACTATGCAATACATAGGGATAGATATACACAAGAAGTATGGCG
>JACREM010000029.1 GCA_016218215.1 Candidatus Gottesmanbacteria bacterium
GTAAATTCCAGGAGGAGATTATTGAATGCACCAACAGACAAACCGGTGAGCGAAAAACACATCCGATCGGATGCAAAGGCAGATTGTATAGTCATATCTATCCAGTATGAGGCTAACGAGGGTTAAAGAGCAACAGGTCTACTATTCAGTATTAGAATGTCACCTTTATGGTAATCCCGCTTGGAAGAAGTCTTTGAAGCGGCCCTGATTCTTTGAGTGCGATTTCGCTTACGTGTATCTTTTTTGCGCGGCTACCAAAAACTCCTGACACCAGGTTATACAATGCTACGGGAGAAAGATCTGCGGTATAGGCATTAAGTATCAAAAAGGATGGAGCACGGGAGAGAATATTATTGCACGCAGTCAGAAGAAGCGGCAGGTTTTCTTCTATCTTAAATACCTGACCCTTGGAGCCTCTGCCAAATCTCGGCGGATCGAGGATGATGCTATCGTATGTTTGCCCCCGTCTTTCTTCGCGTAAAACAAATGCATACGCATCATCCTGGATGAAACGAACTGGTTTTTGGTCCAGATGAGAAAGTTTTATATTTTCTTTTGCCCATTCTATTGCGCTTTTTGCACTATCTACATGTGTGACAGACGCGCCGTTTTTTAGTCCGACCATGGTCGCTCCGCCGGTGTAAGCAAAAAGATTGAGAATTTTTAGAGGTTTACCCTGGATCTTATTTTCCAAAAAGTTCCAGTTTACCGCCTGCTCCGGAAATACTCCTACATGCTTAAACTCTGTTGGACGAAGCAGGAACATGATTTCTTTATAAGCAATTATCCACGATGAATCGTCCGGAGGGCTATCCCATGTGCCGCTTGTTTTAGCATCAAACGCGTATCGCGCGTCAGCTTTGCCCCAGATGTTTGTTTCAAGTGACGGTTTCCACAGCGCTCTTGGATCAGGACGGATGATAGTATATTTTCCAAATCGTTCGAGTTTTGCATATCCGCCGCTATCGCGAAGTTCATATTCGGTAAAATCATTGGGATATTCGATCTGGATTGCTTCCATGGTATCATTGTAACACTTGGAAACGGAATTTTTGATTTTTTATGAAACGAATACTCATTATCACCGCTCACCCGGACGACGAAGCCTTTTTGGTTGGAGGGACGGTTGCTAAGTACACCAAAGCTGGAAACGAAGTGAGTCTTCTTTGTGCTACTAAAGGCGAAGCTGGATCGACCGGATATAGCGGTATAAAAAGAGAGGAGCTGGGAGAGGTACGGACAAAAGAATTAACTGACTCATGCCAAGTCCTGGGAATACATGAAGTGAAGTTTTTGGAGAACCAAAAAGACGGAAAATTGAAAGAAAGTAACCCCGGAGAGATAGAAGATGGAATTTTCAAATACATGACGCAGGTTTTACCGGACGTCGTTATTACATTTGATCCGACCGGCATTAGTAACCATCCTGACCATATCCGCATGTGTTTTTCGACGACGTATTCGTTTCAGGAGTATGTGAAGTGGCTTGACAGCGTATACGAAGAAAAAGGCATTCAGGGTAGGTACGAAGAAGTATGGCTTAAAAGGATCGAAAAAATGGTTCAATCCCATATTGAACCGAAACTCTATTATGCCTGTATGCCGGAGAGTATTGCTATGTATGCAAAGAAAGCAAAAATTATTCCTGTTGAAGCGTTTGGTAAGCCGTGGAATGGAGTAGCAGACAAAAAAATTACAACAGTGATAGACATTCATCCATTTGCTTCCAAAAAGCTTGAGGCGTTAAAATGCCATACGTCTCAGATAGCAGATGTAGACAGATTTGTTGCAAGCGAAGGGAATCCGCTCTTTGATCGGGAATATTTTATATTACGCATGCATGGGAAAGAGGAAGTATTTATGGGGAAAAATGATGAAGTTTCGGATAAGCTATAGTGCATCATGTATCATGCCGCTTGCCGCTTGCCGCTTGCCACATGACGCATGACACGTGACACTAATTTATTATGCTTGAAATAAAACACATTACTGCATCTTTCGGCGAAAAAAAAATTTTAAATGATGTTTCACTTTCGGTACATTGCGGAGAGCTTCATGCGATCATGGGGCCAAACGGAAGCGGCAAGTCTACGTTTGCAAGTGTACTTTTAGGTCATCCAGCGTATACCGTCGTTGCAACCAAAGGCAAAAAGGCATCGATTGAGCTTGACGGTGTTGAACTTTTAAAGCTTGCAACGTATGATCGGGTGAAAAAAGGATTATTCTTGGCTTTTCAGTCTCCTCTTTCTATCCCGGGAGTAAGTGTCATGCATCTGCTTCGTTCAGCGTATCAGGAGATTCACCCTGTGGCTAAAAAGTTAGAAGAAAATTTAGGAAATGCAATATTTTCAAAAGGTTGGAGCGCCGAAGGCGTGACGCTTGTGCAGTTTATAGAACGGGTAAAATCTATCGCACGTGAAATTTCCATAGATGAATCATTTCTTAAGCGTGGAATCCATGACGGGTTTTCCGGAGGAGAAAAAAAGAAAGTTGAGATGCTTACAGCACTCGTGCTTTTACCAAAGTATGCGATTTTTGACGAAATCGACACGGGGCTTGATGTTGACGCACTAAAGATTGTCGCAGCGGGCATAGAAAGACTTCGAAAACAGGGGACCGGCGTCATCGTTGTTACGCACTACCAGCGGATTCTTTCCTATGTCCATCCGTCGCATACGCACATATTAGTAAACGGTGTTTTCGTTGAGCATGGAACAGGTGCATTGTCAGAAAGAATAGAAAAAGAGGGGTACGCAAAATATGAAAAAGTCAGTCATTGATGATTCGTATAAATATGGATTTTCTAAGCCTGAAAAATATTTCTACAAAAGTGAAAAAGGCTTGTCGGAACAAGTTATCCGTACTATAAGCGGGTATAAGGGCGAGCCGCAATGGATGCTTGATTTCAGGCTAAAAAGTTATCTCGGGTACCTCAAAAAAACGCTTCCTTCATGGGGAGCCGATCTTTCCGGCATAGATTTTCGTGATATCTTCTATTATATAAAGCCAACAAGCGGTAAAGTGTCTTCATGGGCAGATCTTCCAGCCGAAATAAAAGATACATACGATAAGATCGGCATTCCGGAAGCGGAGAAAAAATTCCTGGCAGGAGTGAGCGCCCAATATGAATCAGAAGTTGTGTATAAAAGCGTCAATGAGATGTTAAAGAAAAAAGGCGTGGTTTTTCTGGATATGGATTCCGGTCTTCGAGAGTATCCGGAGCTGGTCAGACAATATTTTGGTACGGTTGTTCCGCCACTAGATAATATGTTCGCGTCTCTTAATAGTGCCGTATGGTCGGGCGGATCCTTTGTATATGTGCCAAAGGGGGTACATGTAGAGCTCCCGCTTCAGGCATATTTTCGTATAAACGCGGCAAACATGGGTCAGTTTGAGCGGACGCTCATCATTGCAGATGAAGGATCGTCAGTTCATTATGTAGAAGGGTGTACAGCGCCGATTTATAGTTCAGATTCGCTTCATAGCGCAGTAGTTGAGATTGTCGTAAAAAATGGTGCGAGAGTTCGGTATACCACAATTCAGAATTGGAGTAAAAATGTATACAATCTTGTGACAAAGCGTACCGTGGTAGATGAAGAAGGCGTCATGGAGTGGGTAGATGGAAACCTAGGGAGCAAGGTGACGATGAAGTATCCGAGTATTTATCTCAAAGGACGCAAAGCCCGGGGAGAAGTACTGTCTATAGCGTACGCTGGTTCGGGTCAGCATCAGGATGCCGGAGGGAAAGTCATTCATCTGGCGAGCGAAACTACGTCGCAGATTATTTCAAAATCCATAAGTAAGGGCGGCGGCAGAACATCATACCGAGGATTGGTCGAAGTGGCAAAGGGAGCAAAAAACGTCAAGAGTAAAGTGGTTTGCGATGCCCTGCTTCTGGATGAAGATTCACGTTCGGATACGTATCCTGACATGAGAATACATGAAAAAGATGTTTCTATAGAGCATGAAGCGACAGTATCAAAGATCGGTGATGAACAGATGTTTTATCTCGAGAGCCGGGGACTTACGAAAGAGCAGGCACAGTCGATGATCGTAAACGGATTCATTGAACCAATCGTCAAAGAACTTCCTCTTGAGTATGCAGTGGAAATGAATAGGCTTATTTCACTCCAGATGGAAGGATCTGTAGGTTAATCCGCACTCCCGAAGACGCGCTCTTTCGACGCGAGGATGTAAACCTCGGGAGAAAGCAAGCGTTGCTTGGGGAAGGTTCAGTCGATTAATGAGTATGAAGGAGATAACTATTAAACAAGGGACTACGAGTACTCTTCTTCATGAAGATCCTGAATGCACGTATATTATTGAGTCGGGGGCGACATGTTCTCTTGTCGTGTTTCAAAATGATACATCTCCCGTGATGACTATTAAAGTTCGCCTTGTAGGAGAGAGTGCAGTTGCAAAAATTACTGGAGTAAGCATACCAACAAAAGAAAATCTTATATTACGTACCCTTCAGAGTCATGAAGCTATAAAAACAACAAGCGACCTTTTTGTCAAAAGTGTCGTTTTTGGGTCTTCTTCGTATGCGTATAGCGGTTCAATCCGAGTTGAAAAGCAGGCTCAGAGAACAGATGCGTATCAGAGAAACGAAAATTTGCTGCTTTCAGAAGATTCCCTTGCATCCAGTAAGCCGGCGCTTGAGATTTTAGCAAACGATGTCCGGTGTACTCATGGCGCTACAGTGTCTTCGATTCATCCTGATGAACTTTGGTTTTTAGAAAGTCGAGGGATTCCCCCAGAAAGTGCAAAACAGATGGTCGTTGGTGGGTTTATACATTCTCTCTTTGAGAGAGTTTCTGATACAATCCTAGTAAGTCAACTCGAAGAAAAAATATGGCAGAGTATACCCTCGTTTGTCAGATAAATGATCTTCCTAATGGAAGCATGAAAACATTTTTTGTTTCGGGTAAGCATGTCGCCTTAGCCCATGTCGAAGATGATTTTTTTGCTGTGGATGACGTCTGTACGCATTCTCAATGTTCTTTGGGATCCGAGGGAATGCTAGACGATAAGACAATTGTCTGCGCTTGTCATGGTGCGTCTTTTGATATCACGAGCGGCAAAGTACTTACTCCTCCTGCAACACAGGATCTAAAATCATACCCCGTGAAAATTGACGGGCAATCCATATTGGTACTATTATCCTAATATGGATGTCACTTCAATCCGAAAAGATTTTCCACAGCTTACGCGTTTCATTAGAAACAAGCCAATTGTTTATCTGGATTCTGCCGCTACGTCGCTTAAGCCCATACAGGTTTTAGAAAAAGAAGACGAATATTATAAAAAATATTGCGCAAATATTTTCCGTGGTATCTACGATATATCAGAGGAGGCAACGGCTGAGTATGAAGCGGTTCGGGAAATAACGAAGAATTTTTTCCATTCCAATGATGCGAATGAAATAATTTTTACGCGCAACACGACAGAATCGCTCAATCTTCTTGCATATAGTCTGTATCGCGGATATTTACACAAAGGCGACGAAGTTGTATCTACTATCCTTGAGCATCATTCTAACTTCGTTCCTTGGCAGCAGTTGTCTCCTGAATATGGCGTCGTATTTAATTATATCGGAGTCACAAACGAAGGAGAGTTGGATGTACAAAGTTTATCCAAAGTGGTAACCGCCAAGACAAAAGTGTTTACATTTACTGCAGTTTCAAATGTATCCGGAGCCATTGCAGACGTTTACGATATCGTAAAGCGTGTCCGAAAGATTTCTCCTTCCTGTTTTATTATCGTTGATGCCGCACAGGCGGCGCCGCATATGGAGATACATGTATCAGGGTGGGGCGCAGATGCAGTGGCCTGTTCCAGCCATAAGATGCTGGGGCCAACCGGTATCGGCGTGCTTTGGGTATCTGCCCGGTCTTCCGGACACCTCAAACCGTTTCTGTATGGAGGAGAGATGATAAAGGCGGTGTATAAAGATAGATCAGAGTTTAAAGAAATGCCGCATCTTTTTGAAGCCGGAACGCCGCATATAGCCGGAGTGATCGGATTTGGAAAGGCCATAGAATATCTTGAAAAGATTGGTATGGAGAAGATACGCCGTCATGAGGTTGACATACTTTCATATGCGTTTTCAAAATTTTCAAAATACAAAGATATTACGATTATCGGCCCGAAGGATCCTAGAAAAAGAGGAGGAGTTATTGCATTTACAGTGAAAGGAATTCATTCTCATGATGTGGCTCAGATTTTAAATGAAGACAATATCTGTATCCGTGCGGGAAACCACTGTGCTATGCCGTTTCATACCGCGCTTAACATTCCATCTTCAGCGCGTATTTCATTTTATATCTACACGACTCGTGATGATATCGACACGTTTTTTAGAGGCATAGATCGTGTGAAGAAGGTATTCTCTTAAAAATTTCTTATGGATCTATATAGAGAGATAGTCCTCGATCACTACAAGCACCCCCGGAATTTTGGAAACTTAGCCAAAAAAACAATTACGATAGAAGACGGAAATGTGACCTGCGGAGATACTATTGAAATGGATGTGTTGATGAAAAACGGAATGGTGGAAGATATTGCGTTTCGCGGCATCGGATGTGCGATCAGTATCTCCTCAGCGTCGATGTTGACTGAAGAGATGAAGGGAAAATCAGTGAATGAAGTTATGGCTCTTTCAGCAGATCATGTTTTCAAATACTTTGGCACCACTCTTACTCCATCACGAACAAAATGCGCTGTATTGTCTCTTGAAGTGTTGCAGAAAGCACTGGTTCAGGGTAAGGAGCGTTTGAAGTAAACTCACTTTTTCTAGTATACTGCTATTATGGATTCAAACGACCCAAAAGTAAAAAGAAAAATTCGCGGATATGAGATGAAAATTGATCGCGATCTTTGTATAGGTGCGGCTACATGTATTGCTATCGCCCCCAAAGCATGGGTTTTGGACGATGAAGCAAAGGCTGTTATGTTAGATACTGCAGAGGAAGAGACGGATCAATCGCTTCTTGAAGCCGCCAAAGGGTGTCCCGTGATGGCGATATTTATTACCGACAGTGAAGGAAAACAAGTATTTCCTTAAGTTCGAGTGGATTATTGTAAATATTCGACTAATTATCTATGGATGCACGATTGACAGTGACGTGGAAAATTGGTGGTGAAGCAGGATATGGCATCATCTCTTCCGGCACCATGCTTGCCCGGACATGCGCGAGACTTGGGTATCATATTTTTGTCACAAACGAGTACCCTTCTCTCATTCGAGGTGGTCATAATATTGTAACCGTCAAAGTCTCATCTGCCAAGTTTCATGCGTTAGACGAAGACCTACATATACTCGTTGCTTTAAATAAAGAAACACTGGATTTGCATAAAGATGAATTACTTCCAGGTGCTGTTGTTGTATTTGATCCAAAAGATTCGGATGGTCTAGAGCTTACATCCCGCGATATTGCTCTTTGCCCTGTGCCACTTTTTGAAATTACAAAATCACATAGCGGCGAACCGGTAATGAGAAATACTGTAGCTTTGGGTGCTACTGTTGCATTTTTGGGGTTGTCTTTTGATGTGCTTTCAGGAGTAATAAAGGATCAATTTGAACATAAAGGCGAAGAAGTGATAGCACATAACCAGGAGATTGCCAGAGCAGGGTATGATTATGTTGTCATGACGTATCCGTCGGTTGCTTTTGCAAAACTTTCATCTGTATCAAAAACAGAAGACAAACTAATCATCAATGGCAGTGAAGTATTTGGCGTGGCGGCTGTGCGTGCAGGGTTAAAATTTGCAGCGATTTACCCTATGACGCCCATCAATGCGCTCATTTCGTTTTTGGCAGATCACGCTAAATCTCTAGGTATCGTGTACAAACAACCGGAAGATGAGATTGCAGGGATCAATATGGCCTTAGGTGCTTCTCTCGCCGGAGTCAGGAGCATGGTCGCAACGTCTGGCGGAGGTTTTGCGCTTATGACTGAGGGCATTTCGCTTGCCGGAATGCTTGAACTTCCTGTCGTGGTTGATCTTGGCATGCGTGTTGGGCCAGCTACCGGTATGCCTACATGGACAGAACAGGGAGAGCTTCAATTTGCCATTCACTCTGGGCACGGGGAGTTTGCAAAAATAGTATTGGCGCCGGGAAATGCCGAGCAAATTTATTCCACGGTCATTGAAGCATTTCATCTCGCAGATGCATTTCAGGTGCCGGTCATTGTGCTTACGGATAAATATATGAATGAAAGTCAGTGGTGCGTGCCAAAGAGCGCATTTGCGGGAGACGTTGTCATTGACAGGGGAAAGATGGTTCGAGCAGAAGATCTTGGGAAGGAAGTGTTCAAACGGTATGATCTAAGCGTTTCTGATGGCGTGTCGCCGCGCAGTGTCCCCGGTATGAAAGGTGGTCAGTATTTTGCAAATTCGTATGAACATGACGAATTTGGATATGTGACTGAGGAGTCGGCAGTACGGGAAAAGATGGCACAAAAAAGACTTTTAAAGCTTGGGTCCATTCAAAAAATTGTTCGCCCTCCCGAGGTTTACGGCGACCCAAAGGCAGAGATTGCCCTTACCTGTTTTGGTTCAACTGTTGGTGCGGTTCTTGATGCTTTAGAAGAAGCAAAATATGTCATCAATGGAAAATCAGCAAAGCTTTTGCATTTTACCTGGATGTCCCCGTTTCCTTCAGATGCTGTCACACATTTACTCACCGGCATAAAGACGATTGTTGACATAGAACAAAACGGCACATCCCAGCTTGCATCTCTTATCCGTGAGTATACCGGGATACAATGTACACATAAAGTGCAACGATTTAGTGGTCGGCCGTTTACGCCGAAATTTGTACTGGAAGCGTTAAAAAAGAATTTACAATAATACTGATATGGATGAACCTAAAAAAATCGTGTCAACGGAAGAGTTTAAAACGCATATCATGCCGACCTGGTGTCCGGGATGTGGTGATTTTGGTATTTGGATGTCTCTAAAATCTGCATTGAGCGGATTATCGATCGGTTCGGATGATGCGCTTCTTATTTATGGCATTGGATGTCACGGCAACATGTACAGTTGGATGAAGACGTACGGATTTGAAGGCCTTCATGGGCGTACTCTTCCGGTAGCCCAGGGAGTTAAGCTTTCAAATCATGAATTGCCGGTTATTGCGATAGCGGGAGACGGAGATTGTCTTGGTGAAGGGGGGAATCACCTCATTCATGCCGCAAAGCGAAATCCGGATATTACGCTTATCATTCACGACAATCAGGTGTACGGTCTTACCACAGGTCAGGCGTCGCCGACGGCGAAGGCTGGGTTTAAGACCAAATCGACTCCTGAAGGAGTGACGGATGAGCCAATCAATCCATTGACACTTGCTATTACCGCAGGCGCTACATTCGTCGCACGTGGATTTGCAGGTGATATTCCGGGGCTTACGAAGCTTATAGAGGAAGCCATTCAGCACAAAGGTTTTTCTCTGCTAGACGTGCTTCAGCCGTGTGTCAGTTTTGACAAAGTTCACACCTATCAATGGTATAGACAGCGAATTTATACTTTTGAGAAAGAGGGGTATGTGCCAAACAATAAATTTGAAGCCTATAAGCGTGCGCTTGAGTGGGAAGAAAAGATTCCTGTCGGAGTGTTTTATAAAGAGGAGCGGATGACGAGTGAACAGCGTGAGAGTGCACTAGCTTCAGGGCCGCTTGTAAAATCTTCGGTTGGTGTCAAAGATATAGAGTCACTCCTTCGTGAATTTATGTAGTAAATTCGCTCTTGACGAAAATATTAGCACTAGATATACTAGACTGCTAATACATTGATTCTGATTATTTTATGACTACATATTTGCAAACTACAGAACAGTCGCTTCCGGTCGTTCCAATTCGAGACGGAATAGTATTCCCTGGGACAGAGATGATTCTTACCTTCGGAAGACAGCGTTCGGTTAGTGCTATAGAGGCGGCATACGCAAGCGGGAAAAAAGTCATCCTCTCCATGCAAAGAAATGCCAATATAAACGATCCTACCCCTTCAGACCTCTATCAGGTTTCTACGATAGCCGAGATTATGCAGATGATGAAAAACGAAGGGGAGATAAACGCACTTGTCCGTGGCGTTTCAAAAGCAGAGATCATCTCCTACGACGCTATTGAGCCATTTTTTGTTGCCCGGGTAGTCGAGATTGGAGATATAAACGAAGAATCAGACGAGGTAAAGGCATTGTCTCATCATCTGACGACAGAGATCCGAAAAGCGGTGAACCTTGGTAAATCCATGGACTTTCTTACGTTTATGAATATCATGTCCGGGATTACGTCGCTCCAGCTTTCCTACCAGGCGGCAAGTATTCTTGACATTAAGCCATCTGAACGGCAGGAGCTTTTGGAAATTAACTCTATCCGCGATCGTTTGGAAAAAGAAATTATGTATCTCTCCCGTGAGACGCAGATATTGGAGCTTGAGAAAAAAATAGCTAATAAAACACAGGAAAAATTTGAGAAAAACGTGAAAGAGCAGGTGCTTCGCGAGCGGATAAAGACAATAGAAAAAGAGCTTGGTGAGGGAGATGAAAATAAAGAATACAAAGAATTGGGAGATAAAATTAAAAAAGCACTTCTACCGACTGATGTCCGCGCTAAGGCAGAAAAAGAATTGTCCCGGCTTATGCAGATGTCTCCATACAATCCTGAAGCTTCGTACCTTCGTACGTATCTTGACTGGATCATTGAGCTTCCGTGGGGTATTTCAAGCCCAAATAATGTGAATATTTCCGATGCTCATACGGTGCTAAATGAAGATCATTACGGTTTGAAAAAAATGAAAGAGAGAATTTTAGAGTATCTTGCGGTTATGAAGCTACGTTCCCAGATGGTAGATGAAGAAAAGAAAGAGGAAAAAGTTGTTGACGATAAGACAAAAGGAAAAGAGACAAAACCGGAAGAGAAGAAAAAAGGAAAGTCTGCACCGACGATTTTGTGTTTTGTGGGTCCTCCCGGAGTCGGGAAGACATCTATTGGAAAGTCTATAGCCCGTGCCCTCGGAAGAAAATTCGTCAAGGTGTCGCTTGGAGGCATACGCGATGAGGCTGAGATACGGGGTCACAGACGGACGTATGTAGGCGCTCTTCCTGGCAGAATCATTCAGGGTGTAAAAACCGCAGGGACAAAAAATCCGGTGTTTATGTTGGATGAAATAGACAAAGTCGGAGCGGACTTTCGTGGGGATCCGTCTGCCGCACTTCTGGAGGCGCTCGATCCGGAACAGAACAGTGCTTTCTCCGATCATTATCTGGAGGTTTCTTTTGATCTTTCCGATGTCTTTTTTATTACTACCTGTAATCTTCTTGATACTATCCCTCCGGCTCTACGGGATAGACTTGAAATTATTCAGTTTCCGGGGTACACAGAGGAAGAAAAATTTCATATAGGAAAAGATTTTCTCTCAGGTAAGCTCCTGGAATTGCATGGTATACCAAAAAATGCAGTAAATATACATGACGATGCGCTCTATGAAATTATCAGAAAATACACAAGAGAAGCAGGAGTCAGAAATCTAGAGCGTCAGATTGCAACACTCTATAGAAAAATAGCAAAAAAACTTGTAGAAGCCAAAGACACAGATTCAAAGATGTTTGAAGTGACATCAAAAGATCTTCATGGGTACCTCGGTCCGTATAAATTTGCCTCGTCCTTGGCCGAGAAAAAAGATGAGATCGGCATGTCTACCGGTCTTGCCTGGACTGAGGCGGGAGGAGATATCCTTTTTGTCGAAGTAGCCCTTATGCCGGGACGCGGAAGCCTGATCCTGACAGGTCAGCTTGGAGATGTTATGAAAGAGTCCGGACAAGCGGCTCTTTCGTATGTACGCAGTAAATGGAAAGAACTGGGTTTGAGCGAAAAGTTTTTTCAGAAGATTGATGTGCATGTGCATGTTCCGGAAGGTGCAGTGCCAAAAGACGGACCGTCAGCGGGTGCCGCTATTGCGACATCCATAGTCTCTGCGCTTACAAAGGTACCGGTCAAACGCGTCGTTGCCATGACTGGAGAGATTACGCTTCGGGGGAGAGTACTTGAGATAGGGGGAGTGAAAGAGAAAGTCATAGCCGCGCATAGAGCGGGTATCAAGATTGTCATCATGCCCAAAAACAACAAAAAAGATCTGGAGGATATTCCTGAAATTATTTCAAAGGAGCTCGAGTTTCATTTTGTGGAACACATGGATGAGGTACTTGCCGTCGCACTATCAAAAAAGCTTCTGAAAAAGAAGGTCTAGTTTTTTGTCATAAAATCATAGATTTTTTTGGAAGTTTCGGCGATGATTTTTCCCCCATTTTCTTCATCGAGCGTTCCCTTGGTCATAATCCCGACATAGTATGTGAGTTTAGGAGTCGAGACTATGCCAATATCATGTATTTCTCCGATTGCGGTTCCGATTTTGTGGTATATGTCAACATCTTTTGGAAGAAGAGATGGAAGCCTGTCTTCATACGCCGTATCTTTCATGTATTCCAAAAGTTCTTGGGTATATTTAGTATTCACTATTCCCCCTTCAGAGAGTTTTTTGAGGAGTAACGCCATATCATTATTTGTCGTTGTGTTATCTTCCATATTTGTATCTCTAAGCCCCAGTGATTCGATCTTTTTTTGTATAACAGAAAGCCCCAATACTGACGTTCCCAGGATGTGCGCCGCTGTGTTATCACTTTCGTTGAGCATCAGTTTTGTCAGGGTTCGGAGAGTATATGCACCGCCTGGTCCTTCGTATTGAATGCTTCCTGTGCCGTATGCTTGTATATCATCTGCCTGGACAGTTATCGTGTCTTCGAGTCTTAGTGTTCCCCGTTGTACGGCATCGTAAAGTGTCACGGCTATCGGAAGCTTATTGATCGATGCGGCGGTATAGGGAGCGGTGTCGTTTATCCTGAGAATAAAGTCATCGGTGTAGGACTGGACGACTACGGAATACGTATCGAAATTTTTTGAAAGCGTCTCAGTGACTATTTTTTTCAGAGCGTCAGGTTCTCTTTTTTTGGGAAAAAGGATTTTTATTTTTTGTTCACTGGCGAAATTTTTAGGAAAAGGGGTGACGGTTTCTGTTTTTCTTAGCGTTCGTACGAGGAAAAAGAGCGAACCGATGCTCAAAAACAAAAAAAGAAATCCGACGAAGATGTGGGGATAGTTCCTGCTAGGTTCTTTTCCATATTGTTTGACATACACGGACATTTGATTAGTATATCAAGCGAAGGCCTGTCACGCTATACTATTCGCATGAACAGTGAAACAGATGATTTAAATATCGATATTTTGAAACGTGGGAACCGGAGAACTGTATCAATTCATTTAACGAGGGATGGAAAACTTGAAGTCCGTGCACCGTATTTGGTTCTGCTTTTTATGATTCGGAGGTTTGTCTCATCAAAGCGAGAGTGGATACTCCGCGCAAAGCAAAAGATAGCTCTACACGCAAAGAAAAAGATCGTTTCATACATAGACGGATCGGTTATTCGTCTTGCAGGAGAAGAATACTCTCTGAAATATACCGATGGAACGTCTATATTAAAAGTTGGAAAGACTCTTTTGTTTCCCAGGAAATTTCTTTCAAAGCCCTCATTTCATTTTGCGCTGTGGGCAAGAAAAGAAGCAAAAAAGATTTTACTTGCGCGGACGAAATATTATGCAGAGATTATGGACGTGTCATTTACCCGGGTGTCTATACGGGATACGTCATCCCGATGGGGATCGTGCAGCAGGACAGGGTCGATAAATTACTGTTGGAGACTCATCCTTGCTGATCTTTCGGTTTTGGATTATGTCGTTATCCATGAATTAAGTCATATATCGCATCATAATCACGGGAAGGATTTTTGGAAGAGGGTTGAACGGTTTTGTTCACTCTATAAAATTTACCGAGCGTGGCTCAAAAACCATGGTGATACGCTCGTAGTATAAAATATTTTTATAATGATAAAGCATTTAGATTTTGCCAAAAGACTAGTGAATATCATGGATACGAAATTTCATGTTTTTGGCGTCCGGTTCGGTATCGATCCATTTCTGGATATTTGGCCAGGATTTGGCAGTTTTATCGGAGCATTTATTTCTTCGTATTTATTTTGGATTGCGTACAAACTCAAGGTGCCTTCCCGTATTTATTGGCGCATGGGATGGCATATCTTACTGGATTTTTTACTAGGCGAACTACCACTTATTGGATTTATTTTCGATCTTTTCTACCGGGCCAACGAAAAAAATCTCGCACTTCTATATCCGTTCATTGATCCTGAAGTGCTCGAAGGGGTAGTGATTGAGTAGGAATTTGGTATCAATGGCATTCAGTTTTTTGTACCAGGAGAGTGGAGAGATTGGACTAGTGCAGAATCCTTGACAAAAACATGATCGATCAGTATTCTGTCAAAGAATGGCGATAAAGAATTTAGATCAAGCATATATTCCTTTTCCGTCCGATGAAACGCTTCGGAGTATATCACTTCTTCTTGTTAAACAATCAGAGCATGAACAGCGAAAAGCTAAATATGCCCCTATCAAAGAGGTATTGTCACTCATCGGTCGAGGTGCTGTTATTTCCTCTGCATTATTGTCGGTAAGCGGTGCGGCAAGTATCGCAAAGCTTTTGCGGGAGTCTCCGGATTGGGATAGTTGGAAGCGGTATAATGTGTCTTATTTACAGCGTACTCTTCGTCGTCTTGCCGCTCAAAAACACGTTGAAGTTTCGGAAACAAATGACATGTCGATAGTGAGCTTGACGAAACTCGGGAAACGGAAAATATTGAAATATAGTCAGGATACGATAAAGGTAGACAAGCCGGATCATTGGGATAGAAAATGGAGACTCGTCATGTATGATATTCCTTCGTCCAGGCGGGAGTTAAGTGAAGTGCTGCGTCAGGCACTTCGCACTCTTGGATTTTATAAGATGCAGGAAAGCGTTTATGTTTATCCATATCCATGCTTTGAACAGATAGAATTTCTGCGTGAGTTTTACGCATTGGGAGATATCGTTCAGTACATGCTGGTAGACAAGATAGAGAATGATGAGGCGTACAAGATCTACTTTGGTCTATCTTGACAAAACTATGATCGATCAGGAATTTGTCGAGATTATGTTAAATGTTAGAACATCCTCTTTTCATAGTTCGGATACATACGGTAAGCTAATGATATATGGATTTTTCCACACCAATTACGGTATATATATGCTCTATAAAGGCAATAAACTTCGGGAGATTACCGGTACGTTTCATGAAAAAGCTATGGTTTCATCAAATTTGATTTTCATATTTTTGCTTCAACAGATATTTACATCCTATCCGGAAATAGAAAAACAGTTTCCTCCAGGAGCACTTGGGCTCATGATAAATGACAGCCCTCCTACAGATTTTTCGCTTTTAGAAAATGATGACGTAGTTACGATTATTGGTGAAGAGGTGGGTCTGAAAGCATTGTGACGAAGCGTACAATATCTGCTTCGATTTATCATGACAAAAATATGATCGATCAGTAATTTGTCAAAATGAAGTTTCTATTATGGATACATATTACCCTACGAGAGATGAGTTGGCGCCGGGGATGAGTGTTGTCATCATCGAAAAACACAATCAGCAATCAGGATTAGAATCGACAGGCATAGTCGAGAGAATTTTGTCTCCTGGTTATTCCCATCCACATAGCAGTTAACAAACAGCTTCAGGGAATTGAAGGGTTTTAAAATTGAAGAAAACGTTTTTTGGTATTTAAGATGAATGCGTGTACGTAATGTTTACTCCAGGCTACTTCATGTACATATCATTGGTGACGTTCAGCTAAGGGGTTGGTTTTTTCACAAACTTCATCCAATTAAACTTCTGTTTCTTCCCTGCAGCAAGGGCTAACGGTGATTTTCCCCGATGGTAGTGATTTTTAGGATTTCTGAAACATTTGGTACGGTA
>JACREM010000027.1 GCA_016218215.1 Candidatus Gottesmanbacteria bacterium
AGTGTAACACGCAAAAGAAGCCCTTCTATGCCGGATAAAAGACGCGCTGTAACATCAAAGAGTACATCGGGGTGGAGGTGTAAATATTCCCGGACATGCATTGAAGATTTTTCATAAACCGTCACGGGAGAAAGTGCCTCTATCGTGTACTGACTTGGCTTGCCGTTAAAAAGATTTATGAGAGGGAAAAAACATCCGGGGCGAAATAAATGAAGTGTCACTGCATCGCCTTTTTTGGTATGATGCACTATCCGCACATAGCCGCTTTGAATAAAAAATATTGAAGAGATACTCTCGCCCGGACGAAGGATGATACTCCCCTTTTGAAATGACCGTTTTGCTCCAGAGAAAAAAAAATCTGCAATCTTTTTTCCCACCACCGCATTTGTTCGCTGTTGTTTCATACTAAAAAAACTCTCCCCGAAGTATACACCACAATTTCAAGTTTTTCCTCTCTGATGCTTTTGTATCTCTTTTGATTATAATAAATCAATAGACTATATCAATAGATAATTTACTATAAAGTAATAGATACTTATAATCTAATCACTGATAGATCTATTATTTTGTATATCATATTAGGTGTTTTGCTGAAAATAAAGAAAAATCAACGAAAATCTTTTTCTCCTGCACCCTATCTTTTGTTTGATTATTGGTAGTATTGGATTATTTGTAGTATGTATCCGTCAGCTGACGGATTGGTAGTATTGGATATTGGGATTTGGATATTGATTGCTTCCTTCGTCAGTCCGGACAGACAACATAGTCACTTGAAGCATATACCAAAGCTGCGAATGCGCCACTGGCGGGACAGCGCGACCGGCTTGTCGATAATTCTGCGTCCGAAAGATTTTCGAGTGTCACCTTGAGCCGGTAATCTTCTCCCGTCGTCCCGTCCTGATAATACTTAAATGAATAGGAACTGCTTCCGAGGTCTTTTGGAAACGATCGCATATACGTGGTCGCACATCCGTCCGCGCCTCCTGCTGCAAACTCTTGAGATGAGCAGGTGGGCGACCCCGCGGCAGCGCTCCCCCCCGGACACTGCAGTGTCCCAAGTGGCCCGCACCCGAGAAATATAGTTCCGTTCGTTCCCCCCGGATACTGCTGATAATCGTTGTAGTAAAGCCTGAGAGCCCCACGAAGCTCACTCATCTCGCTCTTTTTTTTGGCATCTCGGGCCCGTTCGCGGGCACTCAAAAAATTTGGCATCGCCAAGCCCACGATGACGGCAATGATGGCGATGACGACCAGAAGCTCAACGAGCGTAAAGCCGTGGGATTTCATCTTTAATCTTTGATTTTTCATATTTGATATTTCTATCCCGGATCATCAGCAAGCGTCCTGCCTGTCTCAGGAAGTATGTTTGAGCTTGAAACCCCGTAATTACATTTTTTACTCCCGCACGTGACATCGCTATACATCTGCGGCTTACCGGAGCTTACTGTAATCGCCCCATCTTCCAAATTATCAATTCGTGCGTACATCTGATACGAGGCATTACTCGTCCCGGCGATATACCAATACGCATTTGCCCCCGGGTCGCTTGGTAAAAGTGCCATGTACGTCGTCGCGGTGTTTTTCATAGGACTTCCCCATGGACAATATGAATAGGAAGATGAACAGTCCGTTATGACCATATGCCCCTGCCCGTCGTCGGCAGGATACGCTCCTGCATCATTAAAATACGCCTCAAGCGCGACACTCACTGATTTTAAGTTTGCTTTTCGCTGTGAATCTTTGGACTTTCTGGTCGCAGACTGAAAACTACCAAGGCCAACGACGATGAGGATCCCAAGAAGAGCGATCACGATAAGCAGTTCCATGAGCGTAAAGCCGCGGGAAAATATATTTGATTTTTGATATTTCATTTTTGATTTTTCTATTACTGTGCACACCAGTTCGCGCTGTTGCCGCACTGGTTCAAACACGCAGAATCCGCGTACGATCTCGGACACCCGGATCCCACCGGATCAGCATAATTGTTGCATGTCCCGGATACAACCACAACTCCGCCAATCTTTATCCCAGGACTGCACGCATAGGTACCGGCGTATCCACCGCCGCCTGGTGTCGGCGTTGGTGTCGGGGTAGACGAAAGATCCCCATACTGCTCACCGCCCGGCGTTATAGTTGCTCCTTCTGCGATGCAGTAGTTATACCCGACTCCCCATCCGCATCCTTCTGTTGGATGGCATTTTCGACGGATGATATCCGGATCTGTCAGGTCCTGAAGCTTCGTACACAGTCTATAGCCGGAACAGCCGTCCGAGGTTGTCGGAACATAAAGATAGGGCGTCTTCAGTACTGGATCACAGGGGATATTTTTTACATACGGACTAAATTGTACGCCGTTGCAGTTCGTCAGAATATTTGTCCCAACCGGGTCATCGGAGAGATAACAGCTTTTATCATTGTGATAGTCCTCAAGCGCAATATGAAGTCTGTCGAGATCGCTTTTTCTTCTCGCATCATTGCCTTTTATGATCTGCCCGCGAAAAGAAAGGAGGACAAGGACGAGGATAAACGCAAGGATTGCAACGACGACGAGTAACTCACTGAGAGTAAAACCAGACCGGGAAGATCGAAACCTAAATCCTTTCTTCATACTATATTTATATCACATATTTCCAGTAAACAATCTCCGCTTTTTGTGGTATGGTAGAGGTATCTATGAAATCTTTAACTCTGTCAAACGTCATGCAATTTTTTGTCATTACTACTCTCTCGATTCTGCCGCTCTTTTTCTTGCCCATCACAAGCGAATTTTATGAAACAAACAAATGGTACCTTCTCGCCTTCACCGCGCTTCTCGTCTCTGCCCTCTGGGTGATTCAATCATTTAAAACAGGCAAACTCACGGTTCATCTTTCGCCATCAACCCTGGCATTTGGAGCGCTTGCACTCGCAAGCCTCGCAAGCCTTCTCTTTGTCTCGCAAAACAAAGTAGACGCGCTACTATCCCTCTATGGTGTCGTCCCGTTTGCAGCTATCTTTTTCCTTCTTTTGTTTGGCGAGCCGTCGCTTACCAAAAAAGGAAAGACGATCGTAAAAAATCTCTGGTACGCAGGCGCAGCGGCAGCAGGGCTTATGAGTCTCTACCAATTTTTTGCACTTGGAAAAGTCCTTGCAGGCACATTTCCGTTTCTTTCCGATTCTCTCTGGACGCCTGTCGGAAGCAGCCTCGCGCTCATCTGTTTTCTTCTTCTTCCTCTGCCGCTTCTTGTCGAAGACATAGTAAACGCTATAATAAAGAAAGAAGAAACACAGATGGCGATACTTATCGCAGCAAGTCTACTACTCGTCACCGGACTTGGGATCACGCTTTTTCAGGTTGCCCCCAAAATCCTCGCCTCATTTCTTCCCTATTCCACCGGCTGGACCGTGATGATGGAAGGATTTAAAAATATAAAACGGGCGATGGTTGGCGTTGGTGTAGAAAATTTTCTTTTTGCCTTCTCTAGCGGCAAACCCACGACAATCAATATGACACCGCTTTGGAATCTACGGTTTATCACGAGTTCCAGCTTCGTCCTCCATTTTGTGACGACCATGGGACTCGTGGGCGCCGCGGCGCTCGTACTTTTAGTAAAAAGCCTGTTTCCAACAAACCCTGAAAGCAATAAAAAATCCTATGGCATCACGGGGTCTCTCATCGCAGCTCTTCTCGTACTTTTTTTGATCCCGCCAAATTTTGTGACACTGGTTCTTCTTCTTACGCTCTCAGTCCTCTACCACGAGCCGGAAGAACACACAAAGACAGTGTCTCTTGCTCCGGTGGCATTTTCTTCCATTCTTATCGTCACGATTCTTGGTATCGGCGTAGCTTTCTATAGCCTTGGACGGGCGTATGCGTCAGAGATCATGTTTAACCGCTCTCTCGTCGCAGCCCAAGCAGGCAACGGCACAAATACCTACAATTTTCAGCGTGAAGCAGTGATCCTCGCGCCGTCTGTCACCCGCTACCACACGACGTATGCCCAGACCAATTTAGCCTTGGCAAATACGCTTGCCGCAAATCTAGAAAAACAAGGCCCGAAGGCGTCAGGAAGTGCCGAAGGAAAACAACAGGAAGAAGACAGAAAACTCATTACCACACTCATCCAACAATCCATCCAGCAAGCTAAGGTGGCCACCACTCTGGCTCCGGAAAACGTCAGCGCATGGGAAAATCTCGGACAGACGTACACATCGCTTATCGGTGTGGCGAGCGGAGCGCAGTCCTGGGCTGTGGCAAGTTACGAACGGGCGATACAGCTTGAATCCGCCAATCCCGTGCTTCGGGTGACACTCGGCGGGCTCCACCTGCGGCAGGGAAACTTTGACGAAGCTATTTCGCTCTTTTCAGGCGCCGTTTCTTTAAAACCGGATTACGCCAACGGCTACTACAACCTCGCCAATGCGTACAGACTCAAGGGAAACAAGGACTTGGCAATCCAAGCGTATGAAGCGGCGTTAAAGTACACGCCACAGGATTCAAGCGACCTGGACAAAGTGAAGACGGAACTTGAAAATCTCAAAAACCAGCCGGCGACACCACCGCCTCCGACCAAAAAAACAGCCGCCCCAATACCGACACCAAAAAATCCTTAGCCCTTTAATCTTAAAGGCCAGGCCTTAAAACGGCTTGGCTCCTGCGGAAAGGCCTGGCCTTACAAAAATTCTCTAAATAAACATCTCCCCTTGTCCTCTCCTATAGGTTTCGTTACAATCCAAAAGATTCAAGCAAACACGTTGCCTCGGAATCAAAAAAATCGTAGCACATTGGCAACCAAAAAAGGATTTGCTCTTGTTAAGAGGACAAGCGCAAAAAAATAAAATGAATGTTCGATTGAAATATAAAGATGAAAAAGAATTTCAACTCAGTCTCTCCGTCGGCGCCAAGCTGAAAGATGCGTTGACTATGGCAATGGGAAATAACAAGCTCCCAGCCGACCTCGATCTGACGAGACTACGTGCAACACGACGCGGCGATACAGTTCTGCAGAATACGGTTCTTGCACATGGAGACTATATCTCGCTTACTTAACAATATTCACCTCATTTGAGTTACCCAGGTCATCATTGCGAGGTACGAAAACGATGCGGCAATCTCTATTCATATCTGTAATCGCGGCACTTCAATGCCTTTCAATGAGAACAATACGTCTGCACTATATACTACGTTCGACTCTGTCGCTCGGATTTCGCATATCGTATATGCCAAATCACCCTCTTCGAGCGACACAGTTTTTTCAATCCGTATAAAACCCTTGCAAGTAAAACCCATGCAAAGACTGTCCTTTAAAGGTCAAACTTGTCAACTGGCGTGCGGTCGATCACGTAAAACCAACTACCGAGGCTAAATTTCCACTTTTCGTCTAAAAAAGGCCAGGCCTTAAAACGGCCTGACCCCGTAGGGAAGGCCTGGCCTTATAAAATATCGTCTTTAATTTCCCCCTCAATAATGCAACAATAAAATCATGAAACGCCTCCTCACCCACCCCATTGTCGTCGCCCATATCCTCCTCTTTATTCATCTCGCAATATTTTTAATAGTAACAATAAACCCCTACCGAATATCGCCTCCCGATAGGTCTCCGGTCATGCTTCGAGGACATCTTGTCTACACATCCATTATTAGGCAAGCAAAAGAGGGCGCATGGAGTGTACAAATCCCCCATACCACGAGAGAATCACCCCACGTTTACGCCCATCTCTTTTTTGTCTTTTTGGGCAAAGTTGCCGCTCTGTTCAACATCGATCCGCCGATCATATATATGATGGCCAGAGTCGGCGCGGCGGTACTCCTGACCTGGGCAACCCTCTTTTTTGCTCTCACCGTCCTTCCGAAAGCCGCACAGACGTTAGCCATTCTTTTTGTATTGGGCCTTGAGACCGGGCCAAACCTCCTTATTCTTGGTAAAGGGTTATGGAATATCCAACCGTCAATTTTTTCCTACTACTCACAGGTTATCTCGTACCGACACTTTGGCCTACCGCATCACACCACAGGCGAAGCCATAGGCATACTTTTTCTCACATTTTTTTATATGACGTATCAAAAACCTACCATACGCCGTATCGTTGCCGTATCCCTCACAGCGCTACTAGGCATCACAATTCTTCCACCATACATGTTGGTACTTTTTATGACGGTGCTGCCTCTCTGGGGCATACATGCAGTTCTCAATCATAAAATAAAAGAGTATCTCATTGGACTACTCGCAAGTATCCCTGTCGTCGCCGGCATGTCGCTTTTTTTAAAATCAGAATTTGCCAAAGGCATCCCCTGGAAAGATTTTAACCAGGTTGAAAAGACATGGGTCACAAACACTGATGCATTCGTCAATTACATCTCCTCCCTTCTCCTGTTTTATCCCGGAATTCTGCTTCTCTTTTCTTCTTTCATCTTTCAACTTAAATCTATCGCCAAAAACCTCTCTCTCGTGATTATTCTCATGTCCGGCATGATCCTCGATCCTCTCATCCTCCTCCCTTTTACACACTATTTCTGGTTTCCTCTCGCGAATTTTCGCATCATGGACGGCTACACCTACTTTCCAGCAGGTATATTAGCTGCCATTGGTTTTTCAAGTTTTCTTACTCTTTTCAAAAATACCAAAATAAAATTCATCCTCTCTTTCATTCTTATCTCTCTCGTCCTTCTCCTCTCGACGGTTCTGACAATCGTGTACACTCGCCAGACACTTGAAGAGCAAAAATCCATCTGGACCAATGTCTATCCGCTCAAAAACGAATGGAAAGCGATATCGTTTCTTAACACTCTTCCAAAAGGTAGCGGCATCATGGTCATGAATTACTTTGGCGAAATCATCCCCGAATACGCACACGTGCGCTCATTTATCGGCTCTACACCAGCGTATCCGGACTGGGACGAACGCCACGCCCTGGGCGTGTCGTTTTACACCGGCAAACTTTCGGACACAAAGGCAAGAAAACTTCTGAAAAATAATAACATCGACTACGTCTTCCAAGGTTCAGACGAAAAAAGTTACCTCCAGACCACCACTTTTTATCCTAACCTTCTCGCTCCCATCTTCTCCTCCCCTGGGGCAGTGGTCTACTCCATTAAATAAAATCGGTCTTCAAGGCCAGGGTTTTCAAGGCCAGGCCTTAAAAGGAGCCCCGCCTCGACGGCGGGGCGGGTTCGCCTCTTGGCGAAAGGCCTGGCCTTATAACTCCAGAAAATGGTGCTCATATCCGATAATAAATTTGACAGAGAGAGTAACTGCCGTATCATTCCCTCCAGAGTCAACACCTATCCATTGGCGGATATTTTTTTCGTTCACTCTATTATCGCTCGTTTACAAGGAGAAAAGTCACCCGCTGTTTTCCAAAATCAGCTCATCATCGTATTCGTGCACCTTTTATGCTCGGAGGATCACATCTCATGAATAATAAAATTTTGCTCATCGATCTTGACATGTTTAATGGCAAAGGAATTGCTCAAATGTTGAGCGGCTATGACGTCATCCTGATCGAAACATTCCAAGAGTTTTTAAATTTAACAAACGAAACACTCGCATCAGTCGATCTCGTCGTCGTCGCACACGATGGCTATTCCGATGACGGCGCCGGCGACACGCTTCGAGAGCTGAAGAAACGTGCTGAAGCTGCTGAGATTAAAAATATGAATATTCTCTGCTACTCAACCGATGTATCTATCAGAAAAACGCTCGGCGATTTAGCTGACGTTTTTGTCATTATGCCTGGACCCGGCCAATTCAATTGGATCAAAGCATGTGTTGAAGACTTTTTCTAATTGGAAGACACTGCGGAGCTTGATGAATAACCCAACCAGTGCGGGTGGAGAGACAAACATGGTGTCTTTTGACATAATTTGTCACCATTCTCTCCATCCGTATGCAGTTTTTCTCCCACAACTTGTCAACCAGTGGCCGATAGGCCACGACTTGACAACTTCCGAAGCTGATTTTTCACTTTATTGTACGCATCATCCCCTTTCCACCAGGAAGGAAGGAGCTCAAACGGCAACTGCGGATCATCTTTTACTATAGAAAGAAACCTCAGAAGAGCCATCTGATCAATCGTCTTATTGCCAAGAATTTTAAACCACGAAGAATATCGCGCATTTAATTCCTCTATCCCAAACACCCGAACCACGAGTGCATGCACATCGTCATCCCCAATCGACCCATCTTTTCCTATGTCCGATACTATGATCATCCCGCTCAAAGCATGTTCATTCACAAAAGAAATAAGAATTTCCTTTGGATTATGTGGCGTCATCCACAATGAGTCTTGTAATCTCGCACACCCAATCTTCTTTAAAAATCTATAGAGGATTTTCCGATCTTTCCGTTTTACTTCTGGTACATCATACGTCACTAGGTGCAATCTTCCGTCCCATGGCCGTTTTTCTTTGTATATCGGTAATACTGAATTGAGTCTTTTTTCACCTTGACTTGAAATCTGAGGGGCAGCGTTTTTCTTACTTACTTTCTCGACCAGTCCTCTCCTACGAGCCTCAGCGATCCCCCGTTTTATGACGTCATAATTTACTGAATATAAAAAACTGTCTGCATTATTTTGTGCACGCCAATATGCACCGCTATCCGACTGTGGCAAGCCTAGCGACGCAAAATACGCCACATACCAGAGAGACAAGTCTATTACCGTCCCAAACACTCCCTCAGCCGCACCAAGAACCATTTCGCTTATATCTTTAGGAGAACTCTTTTTTTTCATCTATTTAACAATAAATCTGATTTTGTAACTTGTCAACTGGCGACCGATAGGCCACGACTTGACAAGTACTTGACAAATTTCGAGGCTAGATTTCACCATATTTTGTTACGACATCGATTTTCGGAGGAAAAAGTAGGCACTTCCGAGAAGTATGACACAATAAAGAATCATACCGACACCCAGGGATTTTACCGTAAACACCATCCCCTTCTCTTTATACACAAACCCCAAGAATTTTCGAAGAAAAAATATATGGATACAAAGAAAAACTAGGGAACCCAAAATCAACAATATCACTGCCTCAATCATAAATGTGCTTAATACTAACCCCTTAATACTTAATACCAGTCCCAAAGCGATGATTACCCCCACCGCCCACACAAAAAACCCGACAGTCGCAACCCCGGAAAGTGCTGCGAGGGTCTCCCACATCGTTGTCGCTACCGGATCAAATTTTCGCCGTTCGCGATACATCCGCGACCAATAATAACTCCGCCAAAAATACTTCCGGGCGACCGCAAAAAATCCCTCGAACTCATGATGCACCCGGACATCATCGGCAAAGATTATGGCGTACCGACGGGCTATTCTGTACGTCATCTCCACATCCTCCATCTGACGGAACGCTTCGTTAAACCCTCCGAGACGTGAGAATACATCGCGCTTGAGAGCCGCAATGCGCGTCGAAAAGAGATAGTAGTATCCATCGCTATCACGCTCGTTCGTCCAGTAACTCCAATCCCGAAGCGCTTTAAATTGCGGAAAAAAATCCCGGGTTCGTTGATGTTTATCCCATACTCCGGTGAGAGCCGTCAGGTCATCATCGTTTTCAAACTTTTCTGCTATACGAGAAAGCGTATCAGCATACACTTCGGTGTCGCTATCGAGAAACACGAGCACCCGTCCTTTGGCAAGCCGTGCCGCTTCATTTCTCGCCGCCGCCGGCCCCCTATTTTTCAATAATCGAACAATCCGTACATTTGACTTTTGATCTTTGATTTTTGATCTTTGCTCTTCCTCCGACCCATCATCTCCCACGATCACTTCAAAATTTTTGTATTTAGAACGCCCAAGCGACACGAGAAGCTTTGAAAGCTTTTCGCCCGCGTTGTAGGCCGGTATGACGACTGATAGATATGGTTTATTCATCACAAGAATATAGAATATAGAATTTAGTATTTAGAATGTAGGGTCAATATTCCCTAAATTCTAAATTCCAGATTCCAAATTCTCTCACTTCACCGCAATCACTTCTATGCACCCCCAAGGATTTATCGGATTTTGAATATCAAAATGTTTGGCTATTATACTCAATGGCTCCAAGACGAAACGAAATGCAGGAAAATAATCGCTCGCGCGCCTAAATGCAAACGACAAAGGAAACGGCCTCGCTATATCTTTTTTGACAAACACATTATGAAATCCGACCTCATGCATGAGGTGCTTGAGGGTCTCTTCATCAAAAAAATTCAGATGCTCTGGATGCGTATACCCAACCCATTGCCTGCCCATGAGTTTTCTATACCAACTCTCATGCCCCGGGGTCGTCACGATCACTACCCCGCCGGCAGACAGATGGGTATGGATACTTTCCATCATCTTTCTGGGATTTAACTCATGCTCAATCACTTCAAAAGCAGTCACGACATCGTACTTCTTATTTAGCGAAAGCGTTGTGAGTGATCCATGTACCACGCGAAACCCTTTTTTGACACATGTCTTTACCGAGGCCTTGGACATATCTATGCCTTCTGCGATAAATCCAGATTTTTTTGCTTCTTCAAGTAAGACCCCCATCGCACACCCGACGTCGAGTAATCGACGGCGTTTTCTGTGAAGCACTGCATCAGATTGCCAGCTCGCCACAATCTCCGCGATTTTGGTATGAAAATATGCTCGGTGTACCGCAATCTGCTCGCGATACGGATCAAAATGCCGATCATCGTTTGCATACAGCGCAGATACCTCCATAGCACTTGGTCGTGGCATCACCTGCACCATCTCGCACGTTTTACATTTTTGCACACTCCAACCGTGGTGATGCGAAAAAAGAAACTGAAATATTGTACCTTCACAGATGACGCATCGATTCTTATTCGTCATAATCTTCATATTATACTCACACACTTGAATTTTCCAAACCCCTCCTGTACCCTGAGGCAGATGACTGCAATATCAAATATCAAAAATCAAAAATCAAAAAATCTAACATCTAGTCCCCAGTCTCCCTATGCCCATCCGAAGCTTTACGCGAAGGAGGGAGTCTCTAGTCGCCTATTAAATATCGGCCTCATCGGCTTTGGATACTGGGGGCCAAATATTCTCCGAAATTTCCTCCAACTTTCACCAGAGGTCAGAGTCAAAATTATTTCCGATATCAACCCAGTAGTACTCAAAGATATTAAAACACACTATCCATCTATCCAAACTACCAGCGACTCAACAGATGTCCTGCATAATCCTGATATCGACGCGGTCGCTATCGTCACTCCTGTTTCTACCCACTTTTCTCTTGCTAAAAATGCACTGCAAAAAGGAAAACATGTCCTCATCGAAAAACCTATGACCATCACTTCAAAAGACTCTGTAAAGCTTACAGCACTTGCGCATAAAAATAAAAAAATCCTCATGGTGGATCACACGTTTCTCTACACGCCGGCTGTCGAAAAAATGAAGGAGATAGTAGACAGTGGCGATCTTGGCACGATTATAACCATCGACACCACTCGTACCAACCTCGGACTTTTGCAAAAAGATACCAACGTCATATATGACCTGGCTTGTCATGATCTGTCTATAGTCGACTTTATTCTCGGTACTTTGCCAATTTCGGTCTCCGCCACCGGAATGAGGCACGAAAAAATACATCAGGAGTCAGTCGCACATCTCTCGCTTTGGTATCAAAATAATGTGTTTGTTCATTCGCATGTGAGTTGGTTATCTCCCATAAAAATTCGGATGATCGTCATCATCGGCACCAAAAAAATGCTCGTGTATGATGATATGCAGCCTAGTGAAAAAATAAAAATCTATGACAAAAGCGTGTCGGTCTCAGAAGATAAAGAAAATCTCAACCAGCTTCGTATTGGGTACAGAACAGGCGACGCAGTCGCTCCAAATCTTGCTATCCGGGAAGGGCTTGCCGGTGTCACTGAAGCGTTTTACCATGCATGTATCAGCGGAAAAAAGCCTATTACAGACGGAGAAAATGGAACGAGGATAGTCCGCATTCTCGAGGCCGCGACAACATCAATCAGAAGCAATGGAAAAACAATCCGAATTGAAAAGGCCAGGCCTTGAAACGGCTTGGCTCCGCCAGGAAAGGCCTGGCCTTATAAAGTAAAAACTTAAATTTGTAGTATTAATAGTAATTGTTGTATTGTATTGCTATGATTTCTTCTGATGTAATCTTAGGGAAAAACGTCTCTATCCCACAAAAAAGTTTGGTAAATCTTTTCGGTTGTACCATCGGCGATGAGACGAAAATCGGGGCATTCATTGAGATAAAAAAAGGCGTCATCATAGGCCGAAGATGCAAGATTGAACCCTTTGTGTTTATACCGGAGGGAATTACGATAGATGATGGCGTTTTCATTGGCCCCCATGTATCGTTTACCAATGATCCGTATCCAAAGGCAATTAACCCCGATGGGTCTCTTAAACTTGAATGCAATTGGACTGCAAAAAAAACACGCGTCATGTCAGGAGCAAGTATCGGCGCAGGTGCCGTGATACTCCCGGGGATTACTATCGGAAAAAATGCGATGGTCGGCGCCGGAGCAGTCGTGACAAAGGATGTACCGGATAACACCACCGTCATCGGCAATCCCGCAAAAATTCTGAATCACAAATCATGAATTCTACATACTGTTCTCAAGGCCAGGCCTTTAAACGGCCTGACCTCGTAGAGAAGGCCTGGCCTTATAAATTATGAAACATATCCCACTCATAAACCTGTCCCGTCAATATTCCTCTATTCAATCAGAGATCGACGCAGCAATCTCCCGAGTCCTCAATCATGCTGACTTTATCTTAGGCGAGGACGTAGAAAAATTTGAAAAAGAATTCGCCCGATTTACCGGCGCGAAATACTGCGTCTCATGCGCAAACGGCACCGATGCCATAAAACTTATACTCATGGCAATCGGGGTCGAACCCCGCGATGAGGTCATCGTCCAGGCCAATACGTTTATCGCCACCCTCCTCCCGATTATTGAACTTGGGGCTACACCTGTTCTCGTCGATTGCGATGAAAAAACCGGCCAGATTGACGTTCAAAAAGTTAAAGCTGCGATAACACCCAAAACCCGCGCCATCCTCCCCGTCCACCTTTACGGTCACGCGGCACCGGTCAAACGCATCATTCAAATCCCAATACACAATACACAATACACAATACTCGAAGACTGTGCCCAATCCATCGGTTCACTCGAAGGTGAGACCTTGCAATTAGCCCATACTGGCAATCTCGGCGTCGCCGGGGCGTTTTCTTTTTACCCGGGGAAAAACCTGGGAGCGTATGGCGACGGCGGAGCTGTTATAACCAGTGACAAAAAAATTCGAGACAAAATCCGCATTCTTCGAAACATCGGCCAGGACAAAAAATATCATCATCTCTATCGGGGATTAAATTCGCGTCTGGATACGCTTCAAGCCGCTATTCTTCGCGTCAAATTGAAGCACATTAATAATTGGAATAAAAAACGTCACGCCATCGCGCGAACGTACATTTCACATCTTCAAAACGTCGGCGATCTTTCACTTCCCGACCTACCCGCACATGAATATGAAACCAACTGGCATCTGTTTATCATCCGCACGAACAAACGCGACTCGCTTGCAGATTGCTTGAATAAAAAGGGTATCGCGACGGCCGTCCACTACCCCATCCCGCTTCACTTGCAACCCGCACTCAAACATTTAGGGTACAAAGAAGACGCCTTTCCCGCTTCCGAAAAGCGAGCTAAAACCATGCTCTCCCTTCCCATCGACCCACTCATGACTGAAGAAGAAGTAGATCATATTGTCAAAACTGTTATCACGTTTTTTTCTTAGTTTACGTAATAAATCCCCTAAATACTTAATACTAACCCCTTAATACTTTTTATATGACTCTATCATTTTTACTAACTCTTCCGTAAAATAGATTCGCTAATCGATATGAGACTCACAAACCAAAGTATCCTCATCACCGGCGGGGCGGGATTTATCGGCTCGCATCTGTCTTTGACACTCGCAAAATCCAACCATGTCACGATCTACGACAATTTTTCCTCCTCCGTTCTTTCCTTAAATGACTTAAGTGACTTAAGTACCTTAAATATTGTGAATGGCGATATCCTCGACCGGGAAAGGCTTTCTCATGCCATGAGAGGGCAGGATGTCGTCTTTCATCTCGCTGTCGCATGCGTCCGTATGTCTCTTGGAAATCCTGTCCACGTCCACGATGTCAACGCGACAGGTACACTCAACACACTTCTCACGGCAAAAATTCACAAAGTAAAACATTTTGTCTACGTCTCTTCATCGGAAGTCTACGGCACTGCCAAACGCCCGTTGATGTCAGAATCACATCCAACAGACCCCGCTACAGTCTATGGCATGAGTAAGCTCATAGGCGAGCAGTACACGCGCTATTTTCATACACATGAAGGATTGGCAACGACGATCGTCCGCCCATTTAACACCTACGGCCCCAGGTCTCATTTTGACGGCGTCTACGGAGAGGTCATCCCCCGCTTTGTCGTGAGGGCACTCACCGGAAATCAGCCCTTTATCTTTGGCGACGGGTCACAGTCGCGCGATTTTACGTACGTGGACGATACAGTCAGAGGACTTATTTTAGCTGCAGAATCAGATGACCTCTTGGGTCATACGATAAATATTGCACGGGGCAAAGAAGTGTCGATCAAAGAGCTTGCGCAAACAATAAATACGTTAGCAGGCTTGCCATTTCAACCAATCTTCAAGCCCGCGCGCCCAAACGACGTCCTTCGTCACGCAGCAGATATTTCAAAAGCCAAAAGACGTTTGAAATTTTCACCAGATATATCAATCAGTGAGGGTTTAAAAAAGTATATTGAGTGGATCCGTCTTACCTACCCCGATCCCGCAAAGTTCCTCAGATTGATTCCAGATAAAAATTGGTAAAACGTCTTAAAGGCCAGGCCTTAAAACGGCTTGGCCGCGCAGAACGAAGGCCTGGCCTTATAAAATCTAATCCTTTCGCTTGAGTAATCCTCCATTAAATCCATCCACAACTTCATAATTGTTTGAAAGATACTCCTGATCCTCACCCGAAAGTACCGAAATCCTATTTGTCTCTCCCTGGTACACATACGGCACTTTTTTCTCTTCAAGTACAGTCCGAAGCGCGGGAGGACGGCGAGAAATAAATTGTTCAAACGCTCCAAACGGCAAACAGCAAAGAGGATACGCATATGTTCTACGAAACAGTCGGCCTTCCAGATCTACGACTGTATCATCCGGCAAAATTACCTTTTCCAAAGACACGAGCTCATTCATCTGCTCAGTATTTGTTTGCGTCATTTTTATCGCTTCCGTCTCGCGCGTTACAGTCACAAGTCCGACCCCAAGAACTGCTATGACCACCAATGCACCAATAGGTCGGATTCGTTTTTCTACTATATGTAAAAGCAAGGCCGCAGCATCCGAAGCATAATAAGCTATACAAACGGCAATAGGAATAAGATACTGAAGGTGTTTAAGCGGCACGTAATACATATACAAATACACAAGGAGAAAAAATAATGCTGAAAGCATACCCTCTCTGTATACCCGGTTCTTTGACGTATCAGGCGAAAGCCATGGCGTAAGCAAACGCTGAGCACCCGCGATAATTCCTAGGAACCATATCGCGTGATTGAATAAAAGTCCGGCTGTGATTCCGCTCGAACCACTTGTGGTGAGCGAAGCCGAACCATAAAATTGTGCCAACGGGAAAAAATACAGGTGCGGTTCCATAAAATAATACCGGCTCATCAAGTTCACTTCAAATGCTAGGGTCGTCAGGCTATATCGAACCAGATCAGCATCTTTGATCACAAATACTACCCAGGTAAAGAACAACACAAAAGGCAGTACTATGCCACCGATAAACCGGAGAAATTCTTTAGTACGAAAAAAATGTACCCTATATTCATGAATCAAAGACACCACACAAAAGACGACACCCACAGCTAAAAACGGCAGACTCTTCTGAAGTACCAAGACAGAAAAAGAGAACAATACCCCGGAAAAAAACCAGTATCTCATATGTTTCTCTTGCTTCATCGCGAGGACAAGAAATAAAATTCCTGAAAATCCGAGGAGAGCCGAAAGCGTATCGGGACGAATTTCAGTGAATTTATCGTATGGCAGTGGGAGAAAGGTAAGGATAATTGCGGGCAATAGTGCATACTTCCATCCGCGCATAACGCCATACAAAACAGTCAATACTCCGAGGAGCGTAAAAAACACTCCCAAAGATACGATTCGACCCATTATGAACACGTCGACGCTTGAAGCGAGGAAGCGAAATGGTATACTCAAAAACCAAGAATACAGCGGCGTAAAAAATGTCATGAAATCGAGATACGGTTTCTGACCGTGAAGCACCTGCATGGCAAGACTGACATGGGTAAACTCATCTGCGTCAAAAAACCTATGTAGCCCAATGTCCACTCGAAAAGACAGAAGGAATAGCAAAATTACAGCCAGAAGAATCGTCGTCATCCACCGCATGGATTTATTGTAGCGTAGTCCGTACAAAAGGCCAGGCCTTGAAACGGCTTGGCTCCGCCAGGAAAGGCCTGGCCTTGAAAAACCATAATATTCAAACCATAACGGCCGACTCAACAACTTTTTTCCAATCTAAAAACCTCATCCCTGTCTTTCTCATCGTCTCTTGACTATCAATGGCGCTATATTTTTGGTGCCGGAGAGGCAATTCCTGTGTCTTTATAAACTCATCAAATCTTTGACGCTTAATACCTAATACCTTTCCCTTGACCCCAAGTACGTAACTCAATAACTCAAATGGCGTCGTCATATCCGGGCTTGCTGCATGATATACACCAGATCTTTTGTGATTAATGATAAAGGTCAACAACTGCACTACCTCACCCATGGATACGATCGGAAAATACTGATCTGTCATAAGTCCCGCAAGCGTATGATTTTTATACTCATCCAAAAGCTTCCCGAGAAAGTCTCTTTTTAGCTTCGTTCCAATTTCTAGCTTCGCAAGGCCTGGCCTTGCGAAGCTAATTTTCTGCAATGGTTTGGATAGGCGTACTATCGCGCTCTTTTTCCCAGCCTCTTTTTCGGCTAATACTTTCGTCCATCCGTACCAGGACATCCCGCCGAGCGATTCAGGAAGCGGTGTGTTTTCACTAAACGGACCGGAATTTTTATCGTTTCCAAAAAACACAGATCCGGTGGAGATATGGATGAAAAACGCCCCGACGCTATCAGATGCTTCTTTTATATACCTGGTTCCCAGTACGTTTGTCCGAAAACAACGTCCACCTTCATCTCCTCTTTCTGACTCCGCTTTTTTTGGATCTGTAACTCCTGCCGCATGGATGATGACATCGGGTATATGTTTCGCTACGTAGACCATCACGCTTTTACTGTCGACAATATCAAGTTCATCATGAGACGGAACGAGAAGATCATATATTGAAGAATATGTATCCTGAAGATTTGTGCCGACCATTCCCGACGCGCCGGTGAGTAGTACTTTCATAAAAGTATTTAGGGGTAGGTATTGAGTATTAAGCAAAAATTCCCTTAATACTTAATACTAATCCCTTAATACTCCCCTAGTTGAGTCTCTCCCTCACTATATACTTCGGTCTCCGTTTCACTTCTAAAAATATCTTTGACAGATACTCAGCGATGACGGAAAGAGACAAAAGCTGTACACCGCCTAAAAACAACATCAAAAGAACAATGGTCGGTACCCCGCTTGGAGAATTTCTCTGAAACAAAAACATGTAGATATCATAAAAAAATATTCCTGCGGTAAGTACAACGACGAGAAACGCGAGACGTGCAATCCATTCCAGGGGTTTAAAAGAAAAATTCACGATAATCGTTTTGGCCCAGTAGAGTCCGGTCATGAGACTCTCTGTCGATTTGCCGTGATGACGGGCTTCGCGTATGTACGGCACACCCTCTTGTGAAAATCCGACAAACGCCCGGAGACACCTCAGATAATAATCATACTCTTCGATCTTTAAAAGTTCAGAGACAACCCGCCGATCCATGAGTGAAAACTCCCCTGCGTCAAGCGGAATATTGATATACGCAATTTTATTTAAAAGATAATAAAATCCCTTGTAGAGCGCGTTCCACATGTGCCCATACCCCTCTCGCCTACTCCGTACGCCGTACACGACCATCGTTCCTTTTTCCCAGTGTCGTATAAATTCAGGGATGAGCTCCGGCGGATCCTGAATATCGCCATGTACAAGCACGGATGCCGCTCCCGTGGCCGCCTCCATACCCGCCAGAAACGATGGCTGAGGCGAGCCAAAATTTCTGCTCATAAAAAGCACCTTTGCCCTTTTGTCTTTTTTCGCAAGTGTATGGAAAATAGTAGAAGAATCATCTGTCGAATCGTTATCAACGTAGATGAGCTCAAAATCATATTTTGAAAGCTTGACAAACACCTTCTTCACCCGATCATAAAGTTCGAGGATATTTCCCTGTTCGTTATAGCACGTAGCGATGACAGAAATTGTTTTCATTTACTCTCCAAACACCCAAAACAGCACGCCCAGAAGCATCTCGCGGATGCGGAAAAGAGATGGCACAGGTTTTATAGAAACCATCTGCCCCCCGCGCATCTCTACATCCCCGCTTGCGGCAAGTCGTACGAGGCGCATCCGGACTATCGCTTCTCGGTTATATCTTTTTTTTATACGCTCCAATGTACTCTGTCCATTTCCGATCTCCCGAAGAAGCCTGAGGGTCACCGATGCCTCTATGGGGCTATACACGCAGACGATAAAAAGTACCATCAAAAATTTAGTAAAAATAAGTGAAAGCACGATTATGACGACTATAGACTGGGCAACTGTCGAGGAGACGGTAGAAAAAACCCATAAAGCGATGCATTGGATAAAAAATGTTGTAAATACCATCCGGACGATCCAGCCTGACCTCTGTGACTGTGGCGTCATCCGAAGGGCAAGGCTTACCAATATCAAAAACACCAAGAACCCATAGAAACTTATACCGATAATCCAGTAGTCGATCATCCTATCTCCTTAACATTAAAAAATCGCCGATACCACTCCATGCTCTGGATGACGGTCTGACCTTTTTTGGTTACTCTATATTGTTTTTTCTCTTGGGAAACCAGTCCAGCCCGACAAAGATCCAAAACGCGTGTATCGATAAGCTCTTTTTCTGAAAAAAGAGACTCAAGTTGTTTCTGCGATTTTGCACCGACGGATACATGGGACAGTATCATGCGGGTCGGAATATACGCGGGAGAAAGTACGGTAAAAAGATAAAGATAGACGATAAGAATCGCTGGAAGTGTAAAAACGAGAAGACTGGAAAAAGGAAATTGAAATCTGCCAAACGTCACGGCCAAAACCAAAAAGATAAATCCAATCACATACACGAAAATAGACCGTGACTGTATCATGCCAAGGAAACGACTCATCCGGTGTAAAAACACATGCGTAACAAAACAAAGGGAAAAGAATAGAAGTGAAAAATATATTCCCAACATATAAGTGTAAATTACTCCACTAGGTATACCACAGTTCCTCCCTGCTGGTAAACCTCTTTGAGAAATGGATAGAAAATTTTTTGACCGGCCGCAAGGTTTCGCTCCTGATCAGAAAAAAACACATACCGAATATGGTGCTCGGAAAGATACAACCGCGCAGACTCTTCTGACATCATACCTTTATAAAACCAAACAATAGGCTGAATTATCTCTGGATATGAAGGTATTTTCCCAAGCCCGATCCACCAGCTCGTTACCACTTTGTTGCCAGAAAAGGCAGGGATCAGAACACCACCGTAATAGTCACTTAAAACTACGTCTTTAGGTTGAGAGTTTGCTCGAAGCCATATTAGGGCATCGACTACCTCCTTTTTCGGATATCCATAATCATAATTTGGAAGATTACAAAAACATGGTATTGCCTTGCGAAAACTGGTTTTCAGACTCCACCACCCGCTCAAAATAATTATTCCAACTAATCCAATAACAATAAACCACGTCTTCGCCTTATCGAAGTAACGAACTAACAAAGTAACGATATTTTCCATCCCTTTTCCTGCCAAAATCCCAAACACCACTGCATATGGCGTCAGAAACCATCGAACTGCATTTACGTCAAGCATTCCTGAAAACAGATAGACCGCAATTGAGTGAAATAAAAGCCATGGAAGTAAAAGGTAGTACAGTGATTTTTTTTCTTTTCCAAATCTGGCAAGCGAGAACATCGACACGAGATATACCCCTCCAAGTCCGAAAAAATACCCAACAATCGAAGGGCTAAACGGATTGAGTTTTTCCATGGCAGACGTCAGATTCAATTCTCCCCAAACTACTGCCACCACATAGCGCACATACACGATTGGGAATAAGAGACAGAAAACATAGAGCACAAGAAATAACAATTCCTTTTTTCCTATTCGCATATGTCCTATCAATCGAAGTAGTGGAAACGTTACGGCGCTTATCGCAAGAAATATGGCACTTGGTGCATACAAAAATGATACGAGCATCGCAGAGATGATCGACCAAACAAAAAAACGAGTTTTTTTTTCGTTATCCAAAAATATCGACAAACTATAGAGCGATACCAATGTCAAAACACCCGCCGCCATGTAGTGATGAGCGGATCTCGTAAGTCTTCCCAACACCGTCGCATCAATGACGACCGACTGCATGACGCTATACTTCTCCCAGGGAAGCGTTATGCCCGTACCAAAGAGCACAAACACATACGCCGCAATCCTTCCCGAAGTTGAAACAAGAAAAAAATCTATTATTTTTTTGATAACAAAAAGATAGACAAGAGCAAGAATTATTCGTGACAGATGAAAGACAAGAAGTGGCTCAAGATGAAACAATCGTGCAACATGGCCTAAAAAAATATACTCAAACTTTAGTATCGATGGTCTTTCTTCTATTGCCGTGGTGTAGTTAAAATATCCAAGCCATTTTCCCTCGTACCCTTGCATCATTGTCGATAGATTTCCCATAGTATCAAGTCCGAAATCGTCAACACCAACATAAAAGCGATTCTGTGGGGCATGCACGTACCCCCAAAACATCGGACCGTAGGAAAACAACAGTAAAAGACCTGCCAAAAATAAAAAAATACTATTCGTCCATCGATTCATATATACCAATAATAATTTAATATCAAAATAATCCAAGTACCAAAGTGTGTATTCTTTTTTTATACAATAAAACGGTATACTTAGAACAAGAGAGAGTGTATGTAAATCCATGAAATCTATTTCTCGAAATTTAATTCATTCCAATATTTATTATTCACTCCTTCGCACTATATATTCGAGGCTTCGGATAAGCACAGCAGTATTCAGTATTCTTGGAATCATCTTTCTCATCCTCGTCTACTCGGTTCTTCGCTCTGGATATTATTATACCTACGACACTGATGAGCTCTTTCACATGCAGTACGCGTATCTGCTCTTCCAGGGGAAGAGCATCCACCAAGGAAGCGTTCCATTTGTAGATTTTTACACATCTGTCTACACGCCCGTCTTTGCCTGGACCATCCTTCCGATCATAAAACTCGTCGGCTTTACCTTGTCAGCCGCCAAGGCTTTGCGGGCGTTTATGATTTTTGTATTTCTTCTTCGTGTTACCGCGACAAGCATCGTCATTTCAAAACTTTTTGGCAAAAAAGTACTGCTCTTTTTTCTCCCGCTCTTTTTTCTCGACCCGTTTACCGTCTTTGCCGCAATGCAGATACGCCCGGACAACCTCATGACGCTGTTCTTCTCCTTTGCACTACTCTCCCTCATTTTTGCTCAGGAAAAAAAGTCGGGCACATTATTATTTTCTACCGGAATATTTCTTGGTCTGTCACTTGTAACACTTCTCAAAATTTTGCCGGCAGCACTGTGTCTCATCTTTTTTTGCGGAATGTATCTGTATAAAAACAAATCTTCGATCAAATTTATATTTCTTCTTAGTGGAACGCTCGTTCCGGTCATATGTCTCGCATTTTATGGTATAGCAAATGGTTCTCTTTTTCCTATGATTCAACAGGTAATCTTTGACAGCGTGAAAGCCTTCGGTGCATTTCAATACCCGGTCCCATTCGGAAACTTTTACTGGTACAACAATCTCTACATCTTTGGCGCTCCGGGCAAACCCGCCTCGTGGATCTTTGCCTGGATACTCCTCTTTTTGGCGTGTATGGGTGCGTATGAACTAGGAAAAACACTTCTGTCAAAAAAAACACTCGAGCCGAAAGACTATATAAAAAGTTCAGTCGTGTGCACCCTTGTCGTGACTCAGATTTCGTTTTTCTTTATCAATAATCTCTACATCCAGTATTACATCCCCATCTCCTGGCTCTATGCGCTTATGGGGGCAATCGCGCTTCATGATTTAGTCGCGACATCACAAAAAAAACTCATGACTCTCACTTTTTTTGCGATCGTCATCACTACTTTCATGATTCGATCGATCCCTCTCAACATTTCCCGCTCGACGATAGAAGACCGCGAACGTATCGCAGTCTACGTACGGCGTCTGGAAAAAATCCCTATTGAAGAGAAAGTTTTTCCGGCATTTCTTTTCCGCCCTCTTGCATTCCCAATGCTGTATGGCTACTTTATGACCCCAAGTGAGGCGACCGGAGCATTTCTATCTCACTATGCACCTATAGAGCAATATCTTGAACGTGACAAAGTCAAGTTTGTAATCTTAAACGACTACACCATGACTCTCATCCCCCAGTCGACGCAAGCGTACATAAAATCCCACTACCGCAGAAGCGATCCGGATGATGAGGAACTTTTTATAAGAAAATAAAGCCATCATGGAAGTCATTGCGAGGGTCGACGCTTCGATCCGCGGCAATCTTCCAGTCATTTTCTTCTTGACAGAATATACATTTAAATGTATAGTTAAATGTACATATGAATCTCATCACCACCACCGAACTACGTACTCGTACATCTGAGTTAATCGAGGCACTGCTTTCCGGCGAATCTATTGACCTCATCCATCGGTCTAAAGTTCTTGGAGAAATTAAGCCAAAAAAGTATCAAGCAAAGACATTCACAAAAGAAACAATTGAACGACTCGCACTATTAACAAAAAAAATGAACCTTCCTAAACTCACCGATAAACAAATTGAGGTTAGATATCGAAAACATCTCATGGAAAAATATGGCAAGGGTCTTTCTTGATACAAATATTTACGTCGATGCAGTCTACCGAAAACCGGAAGTACGATTTCAATTTCTTCACCATGAAGTGTATTACTCTTCGCTTTCCACACATATACTTTTCTACGTCCTGCACCTGAAAGTTCCAGATCCTATGGTGACGTCGGTATTAAAAGAATTTGGTCCAATTGATTTTACTGCATCAATTTTAGAAAAAGCTCTCAATGGCCCTACGACAGATATGGAAGACAACATCCAGCTCCACTCAGCCGCAGAGGCGGAGTGCGACTATTTCCTGACAAACGACAAAAAACTCCTCTCCATGACATACTTTGGCAAAACGAGGATAGTGAACGCACTCGAGAAATCTTAGGTCGTACAAAATTAGCAAACTCGTACAAAAAACAAACCCCCCTTCCAAAAACCATTCAACTATATATGCCACAAAAAACGTGACTGTCAAATGACTAAAGGTCGGGGGTGCATGAGGAGAGCTAATCCTCATCTTTCTTCATTGCGTCTTCGTAAATTTCTTTTGCCTGCGCCGCGGCTTCTTTGTCATCGACAAGTACGTCGATGAATTCGGGAATCCGCCGAGACAGCAAGACATTAATCATTGGCGTTTGTTGCCTTTGTGCGAGGACGCTAATTTTCTGCACGAGCATCAAGTTCAAGCCAGAAGCATCCATTTCTCGACCAGCTTCATTGGCGATAGATTGATAGAGCGGCTCAGCCATCACTTCGTCGCCTAACCAAATCATGTTGAGACGTGTCAGAATTTCTTCCCCTTTGGGAAGTATTACTATCTTGTAATCCATAATATCCTCCATGTTATCCTAATATTTCATCCTCACACTTTTGTGCGTCTATCTGAATAGATAGCACTTCAGGCACAAATATATGCTCAAGGTGCTATCTACTCAAGAAAGGAGATAATTTTCCGCAATATATAAATGTGCTCGTGCTAAATATCGTTCAGTCTTATAGGTAAATCGATAAAATAAGCGTCGCTTGCTGACGATCATTTATGCTGATTTACCTACTCGGGAAGCGTAACAGAAGAAGAAGAAATCAACTGCTATAGACCAAGATTTCAAAATTTAAATGAAGATTATGTATTATCCTTTAAGTACTCTACTTATAGAGCATGCTGTGGGTACCGATAAGCTCAAATACGACTATTCCGGGTTCTTTTTCAAAGTAAATAGCGCGCCAATCACCGGTAATATTAATACTCCGTTTCCCTTGAAAATTTCCAGTAAGTTCGTGATTACGAAGAAGCGGATGATGGGGATTTTCGAGAAACATTTGAAGACGTTCTTTGAATTTATTGCGGATGGATTTATCAGTTTTCTTAAATCGTCGCTTAAAAGAATTATTGAAGTGAACAGTGAAAAAAATCATATCTCAACTCTCAAGCCACTTCATTGCATCTTTGACATTTGTAAATGCAGGTGATATCTTCCCCTGACGAATCTCCTCTTCTGCCTTTTTTAGCATCCGAAGTGTCCTTGTCCTTGGTATCTCCGGAGCTACAGAAAATCGTACCTCTTTCTTTCGTACAAAATCCTTAAGGTACGCATTGATGACGCCGCTAAGCGTAAGCCCGATCTCCCGGGCAACTTTTTGTGCACTGCTTTTCACCGCAGGTTCGACTTTTATATTGATGACCGCTGTCTGTGCCATATAAATGAAGTATATACATTATATATACAATGTCAATACATTTCATCTTCAAGTGAAACCTGTGCTACAATCTCTCCTATCTTACAAAATTTCAGATATCAAATCTTTTATATTTGATCCTTTATTTTTGATATTTGATTTTTAATTTTTGATATAGGTATGCTCTCCTCCCTCACCATCACCATCCCTGCACACAATGAAGAACTCACGCTTGGTACTGCCATAAAAGAAGCTCTCGAGGTCGGAAAAATTGTCGCAAAAACATTTGAACTTCTGCTTATCGATGATGGGTCGAGAGACTCGACCGGACACATCATGGATCAGTACGCCAAAAGACACGGAGAAATCAACATCCTCCATCACAACATAAACCAGGGTTTTACCGGAGCAATCCAAAGTTGTTACGAAAATGCGTCCAAGCACTGGGTATTTTTAGCCCCAGCAGACGGGCAGATCCACATAAGCGATCTATCCCTTTTTATAGAAAAATCAAAAGGCGCGGATGTCATCATCGGGTATAGAAAAACTCGACCGGAGTCTATCGTACGAAAAATAAACTCTCAACTCTTTCATACGCTCTATCGAACGCTCTTTGGCATTACGCTTAAAGAAATCTCGACAGCCATCCTCTGGAAAAAAGAAATTCTCGACCACATCGCCATCACGTCACACCCAAGAAGTGCCATGATCCAGGCAGAAGCACTCTATAAAGCGAAATTACTGGGAGCAAAGTTTTCTGAAGTCGCCGTCCCCTACTACGCGAGAAAAGCAGGACGTGCACACGGCACTGATCCTCTGATGATACTCCAAACACTCAAAGAGATGCTGAGGCTTTGGTGGGAGATGAAAATAAGGGTTTAGTATTAAGTATAAAGTATTAAGTAGAAATTCCCCCTAATACTTAATACTGACCCCTTAATACTGAACTTTATAAATCCTCACCTGTTCGCTTCTATAGACCTCTATGAGCTCCGGATAATACGTTGTGAGTTCCGGGGTATAATGTGCAATCTCGCGCTCCTCCGGCCCGTAAAACACATACGAAATTCCCTCTGACTTAAGAAAATTCATCTCTGCTTCACGGCCAAGGTGATTCTGATAAAAATTATACATCGCGGCTTCTTTTTCTTCTGCTTTCACCGTGTTTGCGTGTCCGAGATAGGCAGTGTTTCCGGCATATACCGGGATATAATTTCCTGTGGTAATTCCGGAAAATACCACCGCGTCCCGCGGGGTATATACCTGTAGCCAGGTGAGGCCGTCAATGAGTACTTTCATAGGATACATGACTTCAGCACCATGAGGAACGATAGGGTACGTCGCGCGCAGTTTATGATCGACAAAATCCCGTAACCAAAGATAGGAAGAGCCCATACTACCAAAGGCAAAAAGGATGATCACTGTTGGAATAACCAATTTCCAATATCCAATACACAACAAGGAAAGAATTTTTTTTGTCTGACGACTGATAGCTGACGACTGATAGCTAAGCTGCACCAATCCCCACATCCCCACGAGCGCAAGCGGCACATGCGGTATCATCTCGGTAAAGCGTGTCGGCGACTGCTCAGGAATTTTGTCAAAGACAAAAAGAAATAAAAGCCAAGAAAATATCCAGACGACAAATATCCCCATTTTCTTAGCAGTACTCCACCCTTTGGTACATATCCATATCAATATACCAAGAAACCCCAAAGGCAAAACCGGTCCTACCGCCATAAAATACTCCGGAAATGAAAATTTCGTCGGATGCAGGACGTCAAACTCAACCAGCCGCTTCCAGGGATAACGGGTAAAAAGAAGTGAAAAATACAGAAGCGTCGGCACCGAAAGAATGAAAAACAACATACGTCCGTAGACCGATTCAACAAACCAAAGTTTAATATTTGAATACAATTCTCTCATTTTCATTTTACCCGCCCATATCACCACACTCACCTCACCTATCGACACAAATCCAAGAATTGTGTAGATAAATACGAGAGCCGGAGGAAAAATGATGCCGAGGACAATACCAACAACTCCTAAGAACAAATAATTTCCTGAAAGTTTTTTTGAAATAAATCCACTTTTATCCGCCGTAGCTCCAGACTCATATTGAGCGAAGGAGGACGCAAACACCCAGAGGATGAATAGTAAAAGCCCTTGGCCAAAAAGCACATGCGGCATAAACGTCATGCGCTGATTGCTGTCGACCACCGACCACCAGGGCATAAATCCTCCAAACCTGGGCCATCCTTCCACCAATTCAAATTTTGGCCATGTAGACGCAGTCGCGGCAAGAAGAAATGTAAGGTATGAAATCGTTTCCTGTCCTTTTTCGCTAAACACCCACTGGCTCACTTTCCAGAGTATATACAGATACAAAAATCCAAAAAACACGCGCATCGCGTGATACGAAATCCAGACATACGGCGTCTGTATGTGCGACCAGTCAGACACTCTGCCGATAAAAACATAAAGCACCTGAGACAGACCTGGCGCGTGCGGCTCAGATGTATATTTTTCTGTCGCAAGCCATTTCCCCTCTTTCCCCTGCCGGATACGGGAAAGATAAAAATTGTAGTCAGTATAAAAATTATGAACGAGTTCAAAATACCGGTCATCATGAATACTCGAACTTCTGTATAGTTCATAAAACGTCGGCATCATGGAGAAAAAAAGAAGGAAGAGGATGGTCGCGATAGGGAAAAACTTACGCATGATTATTATGAGTATTAAGGGATCGGTATTAAGTATTAGGGGGTTTGCTAAATACTTAATACTTGACCCTAAATACTTTTTCCATAACTCCCACTATACCAGGATTTCCGAGAGTGGTGTACTATTATGTTTATGAAAGAACCCACTGATGACTACCTCAAAACCCTCATCACCGCATGCGCGATAAGCGGGACACTTGTCATACTCATATTCATGTTTCATGAATGGACAAAACCACGAAGCGGTACCGTCGTCCTACCGGGCGGCATCACCTATCTTGGCCCATCTCCTGTAAAACAGAATCTGGCTTCTACGGAAACGAAAATAACTCCTCTACCATCTCTCATGATTCCCACAGATACGACAAGCTGGAAATCATTTTCCGGCTCGATATACCCTTACACATTCTCATACCCCGGATCTTTGGAGCTCGGCGTTTTTCCCAATGACCCGTTTGATGCTGTCACTATTTTTTGGGGAAACACCAATTCCCAGGAAAATGTATTTTTGAGAGTCGAAAATCTCAATAAGATCAAAGACGCAGCGCCTTTTATCTCAAAATCAAAAGATGATTACGCCAACTGGTGGTGGAAACAATACGCGTGGAAAAGCGTTGAGAGTGTCACAAAATTTAAAACAAGCCAGGGCCTCACCGCCCACCGCGCCAAATATAGAGACGGTACAGGAAACGTGCCGTACGACAATGTGTTTCTCGAGGTTCCCGGCAAGCCTGAGCTTGTCATCTGGATGGCTACCCGCCTCCTCTCTCCCGCGGTCTTTGATAAAGTAGTAGATTCTGTGCGATGGGGAAAATAAAACTGAATATTGAATACTGAATTGTGAATACTGAATAGAACAAACAATTACGGGTGGCGACCGAAGTCATCTTCAAGGCCAGGCCTTGAAACGGCTTGACCCCGCAGGTTGAGTTTTACGAAATCCCCTTGAGGGAGAAGGCCTGGCCTTATGAAAATATCGCAATAAATTTTTTGTGTATTGTGAATTGGATATTGGTAGTATTGTCTTCTATGGAACTCATCTTCATTACACTCATTAGCTCCCTCTTCCTCTCCCTCGAATTTCTCCCCTATTTTTACGCCCTCACAATCACCCCAAAAGGCTTTGTTTTCCTCGGAGTCACACACTATGCCTACGATTATTTTTACTACCTATCCCACATGGCGCAGGGTGCAAGTCACCTATTCTTTTCTACCAATCTTCATTCCGGCGAAATGCAAGTCTACACTTACATTGGCTGGGTCTACGTTCTGTGGGGGAAACTCTTTTCTATCTTCGGCATCTTTCAGACAGTCGGGTACCAGCTCGCATCGTTTTTCATGATGCTTTTGTTTCTTTTTATCCTCTACAAATTTCTTCAATCGGTTTTCCTGGATTCCTGGACTAAACGCGTTGGCGCGTTTTTTTTATTTTTGTTTAGTAATGCTCTTATTACGTTTCAAAACGGCCACCTCACGTTTTTTGACACGTGGAGCAACATCGGTACGCCGTTTATCCGCCTTGAGATGGTGCCGCATCATCTTCTAACCCAGACCCTCCTCGTCGCCTCCCTCTTTCTCGTCTTTTCCCGCCGCTCTAAGCTTATAGCTTTCAGCTGTCAGCTATTAGCTATTAGCTTTCTCTTAAGCACCCTCCAGCCGCTCCAATGGGCACTCATGGGGGGAAGTATTGGCATCATCTCTTTTCTTTTAAAACCATCTCTTAAGTCTCTCCTCCCCGGAATCCTCTGGATCCTCGCAGGACTGCCATCTGTACTAACGTTTCGTGCTCTCTTTCAAACCCAGCCTTATGTCAACACAATGACCTGGGAAGCCGCACAACAACAGGTCTACTCTCTCATCGACTTTTTTACGTATAACGGCATAGTCGCGATCCTAGGCTCAATCGGACTGCCATTTATACTTCGGAAACATACCAAACCACTGACCCTCCTCCTTTTTTACTCTTTCCTTTCTATCACTCTATTTTTCTCTCCTCTTCCCCAATACTTTTCTCTTCTCAATATCCGCTTCCTCTCCTCCCTCCCAACCCTCCTTTTTGCAGTCTCAACAGTGGAGCTTTTCAGCTTTCAGCTTTCAGCTTTCAGCCGTAAAATAAAAATTAATTCTTCCTTGTTGGTTATTGTGTATTGGATATTGGGCATTGGTAGTATTGCATTCCTTGCTCCTCCCCTCTTTTTCCAGATGAAACAGCGCCTCGATTATGATGTAAACAACGCCTATTTCTATGTGTCAAAAGGAGCGTACGATGCACTCGTCTATGCACCAAAAGTATCGACCATAGACGATGTTTTTCTCGTCCAGTGGCCATTTTCAGCGCCATTTACCGGACTCTCAGGACGCAGGGAATATGATTCAAATTTTCTCGCGACGATAAATATAAAAGTGAAAGAGCCAAAAGCACGTGCATTTTTTGAAGGAAAAATGAGAGAAGAGGAAATGCGGTCATTTCTCAAAGAAAACAGGATCACCCGCATCATCACCTACCCATGGACGTTTCAAACGCCTCTATCCTTCATGAAAGAACTCTACAAAACAGAAATACTTGCAATTTATTCTGTAACGATCTAATACTATACTTAGTATGACAGTTGATGCTTCTGCGAATGTAGATAATCCTGTAAAACCTGTTCCCATAACCCCCCCCCGTCGATACCAAACTAGCACGAAAAGCTCAAGAAGCATTAAGTGCAAATGTCGACAAAGCCGCAAAACAATTAGAAAATTGGGGCGTTCCAAACGATAGAAATGCGATTTCTCAAGCCGCAATACAAGCATTACAACAACGATCTCTCGAAACCAACACGCCGCTAGAAGAGCTAATTAAGCGAGTAAAAGAAATCGATCTCGACGAATAACTTTCTGCGCTACCTACCAAAAACTCCCGACGAATTTCATCTAACTGATCCGCCTTTGGCGAGATCGACAACAGTCATGTGACATTCCCGGGTATTTATTTTATACATACGACGGCGTAGTAACCCATTGCGTTATTTGCAATAATTTCTGATCAAAACTCACTAATTTACATTGAAGTTTTTTTGCCAGATAAATATATTTCGCATCATATGTCGTCGTTTTGTACGTGTCGGCAATATCAATAATTGCACGAACAGTACCAATATCCGGCTCATCGTCAAATGAAATACCTATGGTGAGCAAAGTATCGATAAACGTTTCCGTGTCCTTTCTGGATGCATGTTTTTTCCGAAGCAGAATATTGACAACCTCTGACAATAAAAAATCCGGAGCCCATGCAGCAATCGTTCCTGTAACAATATCATGATGAAGTCTCAGCGCTGCCTGAGCTTTTTCTCCCGACTCAAGCCATTCCAGCACCACGCTTGCATCGACGATAACCTTACCGATCATGCCCACTATTCCTTTCTGCCCTCACAAGTTTCGTCCAATTGGTCTTCCCAAATTTTTTTCCCAGCGCACGAAATATTGTCTGATGTTTAGCAATCGTACCTATCTTCACATCGGTATGGCTGCCAACATTGGGATTCTCAAGTTTCCTATTGAGATACTCACTGAAACCCAAGCCCATTACCGCTGCCTGAACGGAAAGTTGACGATAAAGTGACGTATCAAAAGTTACGGTGGTTCTCACAGTATTCATATAAACGCAGAATATCATCATAACATCATGATGTCAAGATGCCATTTTCTACAAGCCTTGACAAACTCTCTCTCTCTGTAAACTGCTCACTATAGGTCATACAATCCCCGCTCTTTGCTGCGGCTGTTTTTGTTGATCTAGTAGTCTATTTAGCACATTTACCCCGCTACCACACTTCCCTCTCCCGAGGTCTACATCCTCGCGTCGGAGGGGCGTGAGTATACAAGGGTCTGCGGTGCAAAAGCACCTTGACACGTTGCGGAAAGGATCTCCTCTTCTTCTACCCAGTGGGGTAGCGTATTTGGCATGAATAACTCGTGCCTGACACGCTATCGCAATGGTGATAGAAAAATTGTTTTCAATTTCAAGGAGAATAAACATGCCAAAACCGGTAAAAACTACAAACGTTGCGGGTATCCATGCGGAAACATTTGAACTACAGCTGCAAAAAAAGGGTGAGAGCGACGAAGCTTTTCGTTCTCGCGTTTCAAGCACGCTTCGTGATATGGGTCACGTTATTGAAGCTCATGAAGCGTATCAGGACGACTGGTTCGATCAGAACTCGGATGTACAAACGGCTCTCCTGGGTTATACAGCCCAAGCGATGCAGAATCGCGACTATGGTCTCACAGACGGTGAGCAAGTTGGCATGGATATCGCCGCTGGCGAAATTGCTAAAGCACCAAAGCACGACGATGATGGTCTTCTGATCGCATTCGCTATGCTTTTTGGTAGCGCCCGGCGCTAAAAACACTTTCCGCATCACCGTGCAACACCCCCCCGTGGAATTTCATCTGACAGATCAGCCAATGGCGAGATCGACAATAGTCAAGTGAGGTTCCCGGGGGTTTATTTTATACCGACTTCAAACGAAATTCCCATGCAAAGCAGGGTATCAATACATGCTTCTTTATAACACAAAACTCGTAGTATACAATAATCAGCATGAGTCGACAGACAAAAATACTTCTTTCTCTTCTCTTTCTCGCGGGTCTTCTCATCCGCATCGCCCTCATCCCCAATCCCGGCTTTGAAGCGGACATTTCTTTCTGGAAATCCTGGGGACTTGGAGTTATAGACAAAGGATTTGTCGAAGGCATCAGAGCCACGAATAATAATTATCCCTTGCCTTTTTCCTACACACTCGGCGCTATGGTGTGGGTCTATAAACTTTTTGCTGATCCTCATAACTTTAACGCTTTTTGGTCGAACACAAACCTTCTCTTTCTTACCATCTGTAAGTCTCCGTCGATCCTTGCAGATATCGGCATCGTCGGAATCATTCTTTTCATCGGCAAAAAAGCAAAACAATTCGCCTTTCCCTCGCTTTCAGCTTTCAGCTTTCAGCTTTCAGCTTTATTGTTCTTCTTAAACCCCGTCGTCATCATGGACGGCGCGTGGTGGGGACAGGTAGACAGCGTCGGTATCTTTATCTTTCTCCTGTCGTTTGTAGCACTTCTCATGAAAAAACCGACTCTCGCGGGACTAATTTATATATTGGCCGTCATGACGAAACTCCAAAATATGATCTATGCCCCGCTCTATGTTCTTTTCATCTACCAGTACATGGAATTTGAAGGAATGAAAAAATCTCTCATCGGCGCGCTCGTCGGTTTTGTAGGCCTGAACATAGAATTTTTCCGCGTCCATGACATAGCGCGGATCATCTCATCGCTCACCGATAACGCAAATATTTTTCCCTGGATGAGTCTTAACGCCTACAACATCTGGTGGATTGTCGCTCACGGCAAAGGCATGGCGATGTCAGACAAATATCTCATGCTGGGGCTTCTCAACGCCAAAACCATCGGACTCATACTTTTTTCTCTCTCCTATCTTTTTGTCATCCTCCGACAGATATTTCACAAAATTACATCAAATTTGGAAGACCACAATATTCGTCACTTCCTCGAAAATCTTATTCTCGTCAACGCCTCGTTTTTCTTTCTCATGACCGAATCGCACGACAGATACGCAGTACCATTAACGGTATTTCTATTATTGTGGGGAGTGTTTTATATCTATCCCCAAGAGACGATCCCAGAAATCAAAGATCAGAGATCAAAGATCAGAGATACATATCAAAAACGATTATTTGTTTTTACTTTTTGCTATTTGATTTTTAATTTTTTATATTCTTATAATCTCCACACCGCTCTTGTCATAAATTATCCAAACAACGGACTGCCCATTATTTCCGCTATGACGACTCCATTATTTACCATCTCGGCATCAGTGTTATTGCTTTCACTCTTTGGGCTTTTCGTCATATATCTCATAAAAAAAACTCTCCCGCTCATCTCTTTTACTACTCTCATTTTTTTATTGCTCTCGCTCTTTCTTCCCAATCTTCCGCTCCTCCAGAAAAAAAGTATTCCGATTACCAAGCTCTCGCCTATCTCCCAATCGCAGGATTTTGGCTATCTCATGCAAAATCTCGCTGTAGGATCTACATTTGGGATAAATAAATGGACGAGACTTTCAACACAGTATGCGTTTTATAAAACCGGGCTAGGCACACACGCCAATAGTTCCATAACCTATCATATAAACAAAACGTTTTCCCGATTTACGAGTGATTATGGCATAGACACCGAAGCCGGAAGCCAGGGATCAGTCATATTTGAAGTCTGGGGAGATGATAAAAGGCTCTTCGGCTCTGAAGTGGTCAAGAGATTCGATCTCCCGCGACACATTGACGTACCGCTAAGCGGCATATCACTACTCACGCTTAACGTAAAAGGTACAGATGATGGGATTACGGACGATCATGCAGATTGGCTCAATACAAAACTATGGCCATGAAAAATATTGAAAAACTACTCGCTCTCGGATTTCTTTTTTTTGCCATCGGGTTTAATCTTTGGCTCTATCGATTGGAACCAACGGCAAAGGTGGACCCGAACGACAATTCCTTTCAATTCGCCCTTGTCGACCGTACGAATACCATGTGGGATTTTGCGGAGAGGAAGTGTCAGGGCTTTTGGCTATCAGCTGTCAGCTGTAAGCTTTCGTATCTCACCGATCATTGGGTGCCAAACTGGGCTGAGGGATACAACCTCCCATACTACTATTCACATCTTCCGCAAATCGCCATCGTCGGATCATATAGAATATTTCATTCATTTAGCTGTAAGCTATCGGCTGTCAGCTGTCAGCTCAGTCTCTTTATTTACTATCACTACATCATCTACCTCCTCCTCTGTTTTTTTCCTCTCTCGGTCTTTTTGGCTCTCCGTGTGATTGGTTTTCCATGGATCATCTCAGGCATCGGTGCGTTTACCGCAAGTCAATTATCCACAGACGGACTCTATGGACTCGATCCTTCATCTTTTCTCTGGCGCGGCTTTGGCCTCTCGAGTCAACTTTTTGCCATGATCTGGCTCCCGCTTGCAATAGCGTACTCTTGGAGATACCTCACGGTATTAAGGGATAGGTATTTAGTATTAAGCAATAAAATCCCCCTAATACTTAATACTTACCACTTTACGCAAGATTTTATCTTGGCTGTCCTCTTCCTCGTCCTCACCACCGCTGGTCACCTCGGCATTGGCATCATGGCAATATTAGGACTCATTCCTCTCGCATTTGGATCTCTCGTTCTCCCGCTCATCCAAAACATCATGGACAGGAGTATTCAAAAAATAAAAGATCAGATAACGCAAGAATTTTTTCCCCGAACATTTCTTTTTATTCTTCTGGTTGGATCTGTCGTCCTTCTATTGAGCTACTGGATCGTCCCAGTACTCCTTCACGACCTCTATCACAACACATCCGTCTGGGATCCGGTGTGGAAATTTGATTCGTACGGGGCAAAAGACGTGCTCACAAAACTTCTCGCAGGCGACCTCTTCGACTTTGGTCGGTTTCCGATCCTGACGATACTCACAACTATCGGTATTATTGGTGCGCTGAGTGGAAAAATTTTCGCAGATTATAACAAACAAAACTACCCACTACCCACTACCCACTACCCACCAAATTCAAGCTACCCCCTACTCCCTACTCCCTACTCCTTATCTACCTTCCCCTTTCTCTTCCTCTTCTACCTCCTCCTCTATTTCGGCCGGACGACGTGGGGGCCGCTTATAGACCTTATCCCCGGCATGAGCGATTTTCATATCTCCCGCTTTATCGTAGGGCTCCACATCGCGGGAATTTTCTTAGTTCCCATAGGAATTCAAACAATTGTATCAAGTATTAAGGGATTGGTATTAAGGGGTAAGCAACTTCCCTTAATACTTAATACTTTCCCCTTAATACTCAATGTATTTGTTTATTTGTTTATTGGATTATTTGTTTATTGGATTATTACTCCACAAACAATAGAGTACGCCCGTCATAACGACCGGCTTATAAAACAAGCAAATGAAAACTATGCCAAAATCGCAGATGATACAGAGGAACTATTAAAAACACTCAAGGCATTACCTCCAAGCAGAATTTACGCCGGGCGGGGCGGCAACTGGGGTAAACAATTCCGTGTGGCTGAGACGCCCATGTTTATGCACATCTCCACCTACGGCATCCCCACGGTCCTCTGGTTGCCCGAAACCTGGTCGCCAAGCTCTGACACCGAACAGTTCTTTTCAGAAGATAGAATGGAAGACTACGTACTCTACAATCTCCGCTACGTCGTCGCACCCTTTGATAAAGAGCCACTCCCATTCTGGAAACCGCTCAAAGAAGGCAAAACATGGAAGCTGTACACAGTTGAGTCAGGAGTCACGGGTCAAGGATCAGGCCATACCGATAACGCATCACGCGTAACGCAGAACGATACAGGGTATATAACAACCGGCTACGGTGTCGCGAGCGTAGCGAGTGATAAATTTTCATTCGTCAACGTCATCCGTCTGTGGATAGTGTCCAATTACCCCAAGCTCGGTTTATATCCACGCATTAATCTTCAAAAAAAACCCTTAGAGTCGTCAGCTATCCCGCCTACACTCAAAGCTACGGACGGGCACAGCAGTTATCAGCTATCAGCTTCGCATCTTCCTTATTTTACTATGCTCGACGAGGCTACGTACATCACTCCCGACGGCAAAACCCATTCCCTCTTCCTCGAGCCGCCGGTGTATTCAGTTAACCCGACAGTCATAGAAAAAGACGTTGATACTCAAACATATGGAATCGTAAAGATCCTCGCTCAATCTTCCGACACCGATATGATTTTCAAGGCAACCGTTGAGGTGTCTGACAAGTGCACGACCTGCCTTGTGATCCTCCGACAGACATATCACCCATCCTGGGTCGCTACAGTGGATGGTAAACGGGTTGAATCCTTTAGCATATTCCCATTCTTCACAGCAATCAAAGTCAGCCCAGGGACACACGATATTGTCTTTTCGTACGAACCGTCACTTCTGAAAAAACTCCTCTTCCCACTCTTTATCGGAGGAATGTTTACGCTCCTCGCTTGCATCTTTCGTCTCAAAATGAGACGATAAACTATATGAATGAGACGAAAAATGGTGAAAGAAAAAATAGAATAATCTTATACTTAAGCACATTAGAGAGCGCTACTAGCTTACAAATAGCAGGCTTTGTATCGACTATTTATAAAGTATCCAAGCCTACTCTTGCACGCGATCTGCAGGATTTAGTAAAAGATAATCAGGTCGAAGTCCTGGGGAATGGTAGGGCTATCAAATACCGCCTGAAATCAGCCCATCCCCTACTAAGGCACGTGAGCATTGATGCATATTTTATAGATGAACCAGACAAACGGGTATGGGTACAAAAGAACTTCAATAAAGATATTTTTAACCGATTGCCCGCTTTGTTTTCAAAAGAAGAAATATCCGATATCAATAAAATCTACAAGCCTCTTCCAAAAAATCCAAACCCACGGGAACTTGAACGATTTGTCATAGAGTTATCCTGGAAATCCTCAAAAATTGAGGGAAATACGTATAGTCTGCTTGAAACTGAGACACTTATAAAACAGTCAATCGAAGCACACGGCCACTCCAAAGAAGAAGCGATCATGATTTTAAATCACAAACGCTCATTTGAACAGATCTTGCAACATAAAGAAGAATTTAAAACACTCCATATTTCTACTGTTTTACAACTTCACAATACCATGGTGGATAAACTGAATGTTAAATCCGGTATACGAAAAATAAAGGTTGGAATATCCGGAAGCACCTATGTGCCGATCGATAACCAATGGCAACTTCGAGAAAACCTGGATAAATTGCTCTCATATGTAAATTCTCTCGAATTCATATTGGAAAAAGCTCTCGTGACCACGGCCATGGTCGCCTACTTGCAATGCTTTGCGGATGGGAACAAACGCACAAGCAGAATGCTTGCAAATGCAGTTCTCATAAGTCACGATTGGTATCCATTATCCTACAGAAATGTAGATATAGATGAATATAAAAAAGCCCTCATTATCTTTTACGAAACAAACAACATGTTACCTTTCAAAAAACTGATAGTAGATCAATATCGATTTGCCCTAGAAACATATTACTTATGATTAAAAGGTTTATACCATGATTATAATCATTCCATGATGAAACGTATTTGTCTATATTTGTGAAACGTATTACTTCGCCTCACACACCGGCGGCCAGGGGCGGGGC
>JACREM010000031.1 GCA_016218215.1 Candidatus Gottesmanbacteria bacterium
AATGCCCGAACAACTAAATGTCTGTCTTGTTTTATCAAGTAAATTCACCTCCTTGGGGCAGAAGATATTCCTGCATTTTCAGGAGGATTCTCTCGTGAGTCAACGAATGGCTTTCAGGAGGAAATTAAGTGAGGGAAATCGGCTTATTGACCTTATGTATTCCTGAAGTTATACTTGAGAGAGAATAATGGCGATATGGATTGACACTCCGTTGTTCTAGAGATAGGACCGCTCGCTTTAAAAAAGCCGGGTATGCCCGTGATAGCAGAGGGAATTGAGTATTTGTTACGGTGGCACCTTCCGCCAGAGGCGGACCATAACACGCAAAAGTTTGCGTGTTTTTTTATGACCCTTCGCTTGAATACCACACCGCTTTGCGGTGAAAATGAAAGGGGTGAGTCATCCCGTGAAGCTCGAAGAGCGAAGTAGGGTATGGTAGGATGAAAGGAGAGGTGGAGTATGAAAAGAACACTCGCATCAGAAACAGTGAAACAATTAGGAGAGAAAGTATCGCTTTCAGGCTTTGTTGGTGGCCGGAGAGATCATGGAAAAATAGTATTTCTGGATCTTCGAGATAGGTCTGGGGTAGTGCAGCTTGTGATCGCGAAAGACTTGATTGATGTTCGAAATGAAGATGTGATAGAGGCCACAGGAGTAGTGCAAAAACGCCCGGAGGCGATGATAAATCCAAAGCTTGCTACGGGAACTATTGAGGTTGCCCTTGAATCGATGACGCTTTTGTCAAAATCCAGAGAACTGCCACTGCCTATAGATACAGACGGCTATGAGATAAATGAAGAAGTTCGGTTGAAATATCGATATTTAGATCTCAGGCGCCCGAGGCTTCAGAAAAATATAAAACTCAGATCAGCCCTCGTAGATCGAATCCGACAATTTTTATTTTCAAAAGATTTTACGGAAATAGAAACACCGCTACTGACAAAATCCACGCCGGAAGGATCACGGGATTTTTTGGTTCCCTCCCGTATGCAGCCGGGGAAATTTTATGCACTCCCCCAGTCGCCACAGCAGTATAAACAGCTACTGATGGCTGCAGGATTTGAGCGGTACTTTCAGATTGCCCGGTGCCTTCGCGATGAGGATCTTCGTGCAGACAGGGGATTTGAACACACGCAGGTAGATATAGAGATGAGTTTTGTCGAACGGGAAGATGTCATGGCTCTGGACGAAGAGATGATAACGACGGTCGTAGAGTCGTTAGGATACAAAATAAAAGAAAAGCCATTTCCGGTTTTTACCTACGAAGAATCCATGAAACGGTTTGGCGCGGATAAATTTGATCTTCGTATGGACGAGGATAAAAAGAAGGGTATCTTAGCTTTTGCATGGGTTGTAGATTTTCCTTTTTTTGAAAAGACAGATCAACCTGCAGATGGATCGAAGGAAGGTTGGACATTTACTCATAATCCATTTTCTATGCCCAAAAAAGAGCATAAAGAATGGCTCCTTTCTAAAAAAAATATAGATAAGATTCTGACAACTCAATATGATCTCGTCTGTAATGGATATGAAGTAGGAGGGGGAAGCATTCGAGGACATGAGCCGGAGATACTTCATGCAGTATTTTCGGTCATGGGGTATGAGGATAAAAAAATTGAAGAGCAATTCGGCCATATGCTTCAGGCATTCCGGTATGGCGTACCTCCTCATGGGGGCTTAGCACATGGTATAGAGCGACTTCTCATGACGCTTACAGGCGAGCCGTATCTTCGGGAGGTTGTCGCGTTTCCTATGACAAGCGGGGGGCAGACAAGTATCATGGATGCGCCAAGTTTTGTCGCTGACGAGCAGCTTGCCGAGCTTGGAATTCAGACGTTTTCAGAAAGTCACTCAAGTTCACTCTACGAGAAAATTATTACTCTCCTTGAGAGCGCGAAAGTATCCTATGAACAAACAGAACATGAACGTGTCGTAACGTCAGAAGATGCAGCACGGGTTCGAAATGCGCCTCTTTCAGAAGGAGCAAAAGCACTCATATTTTACGAGGATGAATCGCCGGTCATGCTCGTCATCGCGGCGGATCTTAAGGTGGATACAAAATTGGTTAAGTCGCTTCACGGGATAAAAAATCTTCGGATGGCAACGCCAGTTGAAGTTAAAAAAGTATCCGGTGTGGATATTGGGGCGGTTCCGCCATTTGGCAATCTTTTCCGCATTCCCGTGTATATGGATGAGGGATTGCGAAGAAACGATATGATCGTGTTTAATGCAGGTCTTCATACAAAATCTGTACGCATGAAAGAGCGCGACTACGAATCCCTGGTAAAGCCTGTTGTTGAACTTTTTTCAAAGAATGTAAATCCAGAATGAAACAGAAACAAAAAAAGAAGAAAAATATACTGAGCATTCTTAGTATATCTATTAAGTCGATTATCCTGCTGATTCTTGCAGTCGCTTTTTTGTATTATCCGGGACAAAATGTCTATACGTTTGCTCAGTCTCAAACTGTACCAGAAGAAACAGTGCATGAGGTCGTGCTTCCAAAACCGGCACCGTATCCAAAAAATATAAATCAGTCATATCCTGGGCAAGAAATTAGCGCGTCAGGCATTGTGGTGTTAGATGTTGCGTCCGGAGTGTTTTTGTACAAAAGAAACGAAGAAGAAAAGTTTGCGCCGGCATCAACGACCAAAATTTTGACCGCTCTCGTGGCCATTGATTCGTTTGATCCGGACGCAGTACTTACGGTGAATACTGTCATGAACAACGGTCAGTCCATGGGGCTTGTGAAAGGAGAGAGGATGACTCTCGAAAACCTTCTATACGGTACGCTTGTGTTTTCCGGAAACGACGCCGCATACACATTGGCAGAAAATTATCCCGGCGGCGTAGATGCATTCGTCGTAGCGATGAACGCAAAAGCATTGGCATTACACTTAAATAATAGTCATTTTACTAATTCTGTTGGATATGACGATCCACTTCATAAAATTACAGCGACAGATCTTGCGCGTTTGGCTTCCGTTGCGATATCAAACAAGCTTATCGCAAAAATTGTTGCAGTCCCGCAGATTACAGTCTCAGACGTTACGTTTACATACTTTCATGCGCTGAAAAATGTAAATCAGCTTCTCGGAAAAATTCCGGGCGTTGGTGGAATAAAAACAGGATGGACCGAAGAAGCAGGAGAAAATCTTGTCACTCTTGTCGAGCGCGAAGGTCATAAAGAAATTATCGTTACTCTCAAAAGTAAAGATAGATTTGAAGATACCAAAAATCTTATTAACTGGATATTTTCATCCTATCAGTGGGAAACTATACAATAAATTATTCTGTCCACGGTGGAGCAACAGCAGAGACGTAGGCTAAAAATCCATTCTCGCCCTCAAAGATAAATATGGGTTGTAGATACGTTTCGGGATCGTACGAATCGTAGTAGCCTAAATACGCGTTTGTCACTGTAGCGGTGTTTCCGTTTTTTGGATACCGTGCAATATATCCTTTTCCATCCTGCAATTCCTGCCATGCCACAGCGCTTTGTTTTAGCCCATATGTTGCTACAGTTTGATATTCTATCGGCCAGAATGTGTATGCAAACTGTATGATTCGTTTTTTCGGGTTTTTTGACCCGGAAAAGATTATTGATATCGGTCCTTCGTCGGGGTTTTGTGTGTATATTTTCATGTCCCCGATTGATTTTCGAAAAAAATCTATGCGTATTGCATCAGCTTGTGAAAGACTTGAGGTTGGGATGAGCCTATTGGATAGAAGCCTTAGATTTGTCGTTGATACCGTTCCGGAGGCGATATCCTCAGGATATATGCTATTTGTTTGCATGATACTCCTTGCTTCAGATATTGCGGCCTCAGGAATTGGCAGCTCTTTATCAGTGAATACGCTTACATCTTGTTCAAAGGCATATCGGACTATAAAATTATTTGATACGATATCGTATCGTAGTTTTCGTAAGATTGACGATGAATCTTCAAATCTATAGATGTTTTTCAGTGTATCCTGGATTGGGGTTGGGTCGAATTCAAATCGTTTGGCAAAATTTTGCGTCTTTGTCAACGCTAAAAGGTTGGCGGCATTTTTTGGCATAAAATATACAGCCGCGGTCTCAGACGCGATAGGTACGATACCAGGAATTGTATCGAGTACAAACGTCAGTTTTCCGGATGGGGTTGCGGTTTGTTCAGGAAATTTTATAGCGGGCAGCACGCCAAATGCATGGTTTGGAGGTGGAGCTTTTGGTGGAAAGACCATGAGCCATACGACGACGAGTACGCCCCAAAAAATTCGAAGGATGATATATCCTATGATACCCAAGATTCCCCAATGGATCGTACGTCTTGTATAAAATGCTGTTTCTGTAAGTGATGCCATTACTTTTGAGTATAAGGGCAAGGGATGCTAGAATCAATCATATGGAAGTCAGGACAAGAATCGCTCCATCGCCTACAGGACAGGATCTTCATATCGGAAACGCCTATACGGCGCTTATAAACTATGTTTTTGCTAAAAAATCAGGAGGGAAGTTTATTATTCGTATAGAAGATACGGACAGGACTCGTTTTGTGGAAGGTTCAGAGGAGAGAATCCTCTCATCGCTCAAATGGCTTGGAATCGCGCATGTAGAAGGGCCGGACAATGGAGGAGAATATGCACCATACAGACAATCAGAACGGCTTTCGCTTTATGGAGAACATGCAAAAAAGTTGATTGAATTGTCGCACGCATACTATTGTTTTTGTACCTCAGAGAGGTTGGAAACGATGCGAAAAGATCAGGAAGCGCGCAAGTTACCTCCTATGTACGATGGACTGTGTAAACACATCCCAAAAGAAGAAGCGCAAAAAAAGATAGATGAAGGCGCAAAATATGTAATTCGATTAAACGTCCCAGAGGAGGGAGTTACGAGTTTTACCGATATAGTGCGAGGAACGATATCTTTTGAAAATGCGCTGATAGATGATCAGGTATTATTAAAGTCCGACGGATTTCCGACGTACCATTTGGGTGTTGTCGTGGACGATCATCTTATGAATATCACACATATTGTCCGCGGAGAAGAGTGGATATCGTCAACGCCAAAGCATATTTTGCTGTATCAATTTTTTGGATGGGAATTGCCGGTTTTTGCTCACGTGTCTCTTCTGCGAAATCCTGACAAAAGTAAGCTCTCTAAGAGAAAAAATCCCGTATGGGTATCGTGGTTCAAGGAGCAAGGTTTTTTGCCTGAAGCATTATTGAATTATCTCGCTACAATGGCATGGTCATTTCCGGAAGGGAAGGATATTTTTTCCCTTGAAGAAATGATTAAGGAGTTTAGACTTGAAGACCTACAGACTACAGCGCCGATTTTTGACCTAGAAAAACTTAAATGGATAAATAAGCAATATTTAATGGTTAAACCCCTCAATATGTTTGTAACATTAGCAAGTGGCGCGAGTGGATATTCAAGAAATGTAAATTTTCAACAAATAAGCGAAGGGACGGCTTCATTAATTCAGCCAAGAATTAGTACACTTGCAGAATATGATTCAATGGTTGGATTTTTATTTAAACCGCCAAAAGAATACGAAATAGAAATTAATAAAGAATCATTAAATTTGGTGAAAAATGCACTGGAAAAGTGCGAATGGAATCATCTTGAGATGGAAAAATCTATTCGAGCAGTAGCTGATGCATCTGGGGTTAAATCCAAAGATTTATTTATGACGCTTCGTGTGGCCGTTACCGGAAAAACTGTCGGGCCTCCGCTTCTCGAATCTTTGGAGCTTCTGGGTAAAGAGAAAACCCTTGCAAGGTTAATCGTTCAGTGATTTTTATTTGTTTATTTGTAGTATTTGATTATTGGTAGTATTTAAAGTCATCCAAACGACTCCACCCAGTGCGGATCTGTTTCGACAGTAAGGTCTATAAACACCTTTTTATTTGAAGCGGTTTCAATTTCTTTTCGTACTGCCATGCTTATTTCCTTTATCATCCGCCCGCGGCTTCCGATGATCATGACTTTGTATCGGTCATCATTTGTAAGTATCCGGCCCCGGATATAGAGAACTCCATTATCCCGGTTGACTATTTCATCTACAACTGTCGTGAGTGAATAGGGAACTTCACGCCGAAGGAATAGATATGCTTTCTCACGGATGATCTCTGCGGCGAAGGTTTTACTGTCCATGTTAAGTCCTGGGTGGGCAAGGGACTCAGCCTCGATGAGCTTCTCTCTTTCAGGTAGATATTGGAATATCGCTTGGATGAGGAGGTTGATATTTTTTCGTGTGAGAGCAGAGACTTCTATGACCGTATCAAATTCGTTTTCAAGAAATTTATACTGGACTATATGTGTGGGTTTTCGTATATCAGATTTATTGATTACGAGAATTTTTTTTGCATCTATTTTTCGCACGATTCCAAGAGATTTGTTTTCTTCATAATCCCGTTCACGTGTGTGGTCGACTATGTATAAGACTACATCGATATATCCCTCTGTCGCGTCCGTTGCGTTTTTGTTTACCAGTTTTGTAAGTTTGTCTTCTGATTTTCCGTATATTCCGGGAGTATCAACAAATAATATCTGACCCTCTTCATTTTCAAATAATGCCTGGATTGCAAATCGGGTTGTTTGAGGCTTCGGAGACGTTATAGATACTTTATGTCCGATAATTGCGTTTAAAAGCGTAGATTTTCCCACGTTTGGTCTTCCGACAAAGCATGCTATTCCTGATTTCATATCCGTATTATACCTGATTTAGAGCTCTAGAGGTAAGTTTTGTATCTTTTTGCTGTATAATTTAAGTATTCATGAATACTCCTTCGGATGCAGAGCTTGTGTCTCTTGTGAAAAACGGAAACATTTTGGCCTTTGAACAGTTTGTGAAGAGATATGAGCATAAACTCATATCGTTTTCATTGCGTTTTGTGGGAGATATCCAAACCGCAGAAGAAATCGCGCAAGACGCCTTATTTTTGTTTTATAAACACATTCAGTCAGTAGACACTTCAAAAAAAATATCAACATACCTATTTGAGATCACAAAAAATAGAGCGATAAGCGAACTTCGAAAGAAAAAACAAACCACATCTCTCCATGAGGATATCATTGAGAACCGAGAGGATTTTTATGAAAGCGCTATGAAAAGCGATGTCAAAGATTCAGTGTATAAAGTCCTACGGACTCTCGATCGCAGGTACAGATCTGTTCTTGAGATGTATTATCTAAACGATGTATCGTATGAAGAGATAGCACATAGTTTGAATGTTCCGAAAAACACGGTACGCACGTGGCTTAAGAGAGGAAAAGAAGTGGTAAAGAAAATATTTTATGAAAAAGAAAAAAATTAACGTATTAAATCGAGTCATGGATAAAGTCGTAGCCTATGAGGAAAAACGATCCTCGTTTTTTCTCTGGAACTACCGACTTCTTCTTGCAATCATTATTCTGTGTATTATTGCAGTCGGTATCGGCCTATATTGGGAGCTCGTGTACAGGAGAGCGTTTGATCTCCTCACACTTTTTTTTGAAGACCGTGAGATTATTGCAGAATACTGGGTGGATACTCTTGGAATGTTTTTCAATGAAGTGCCAAGGGAGTATATCGTGTATTTTGGGATGTGGGTCGTTATTGCTATTGCAATAATGATGTTTACGAAGCCTATCAGAGAGAAACTTCGTCGCATAATTGCGGATATTGCAAAGTTAAGGAAGAATGAGTCATAATATGACTATATGACTATGAAAATATTTATGCCGATATTATTAATTGTTGTTGGGGTTTTGGTTATTGGCGGAGTTTTATTATTAAAACGTACATCGTCAGGGACTTCAACTACGCAAAATGCTGGAGCACGACAAATACAAAAAAATATCTCTGAATCAGGCTCAACAGGTGCAAATCAAACTAGTGGGGCGGGTGGTTCTATGGCTCCGACAAAAAGCCCTGCAGTGGCTGGGATTAAACTTACAGTCTCATCACCCGTCACCGGTTCCACCGTGAAAGCGGCAAAGCTAACTGTCAAAGGAATTACTTCACCCGGAGCAGACGTTTCGGTAAATGAAACGGATACAAAAGCAGATAGCAGCGGTAATTTTTCTGCATCTGTTACTTTAGATGAGGGAGAAAATACGCTCATCATTGTTTCAAGTGATATAGATGGGAATTATAGCGAACAAGAAGTTATCGTAACGTACGACACAGGCGTCACATACTAGTGAGTCCCTCAATGAATTCTCGCGAGTTTCAGCAGCATATTTTTTCATGGTGGGAAAAAAATAGACGGAATCTTCCATGGCGTCATACGCATGACCCATATCGAATTTTTATCTCGGAAATCATGCTACAGCAGACGCAAGTCGAGCGGGTAACCGCAAAATATCATGAGTTTCTTGCCCGTTTCCCCCGCATATCGGATCTCGCTTCCGCACCGCTTCGCGACGTATTGGTTTTGTGGAAAGGATTAGGGTATAACAGACGAGCCATGTTTGCCCAAAAGACGGCTCTTGATATTGTAAAAAAATATTACGGAGTGTTTCCGAAAGACCCGGCTTTGCTCATGACGCTTCCGGGTATTGGCGTGTATACGGCCAAGGCCGTCTGCGTTTTTGCCTACAAGATGGATCTGCCGCTTGTGGATACAAACATCCGAAAAATTATTACTCACTTTTTTTATAACGACGTAGTTCAAAAAGAAAAAGAGATTGAAAAAAAGGCACTGGAACTTTTACCAAAAGGAAAATCGTGGGAATGGAATCAGGCGCTTATGGATTTTGGTGCATTGGAATTGTCAAAATTGTTGCCAAAGGCCAAAAGTAAGAATAGGAGTATTCCATTTAAGGATACGAACAGATTTGTGAGAGGAAAAATTATCGATGCATTGCGAGAGAGATCGTATAGAAAAAAAGAATTATTGAGTCTTCTTTCGGAGCTTACTCATAGGACAGATGAGGTGTTGGAAAAGAATTTGCAATCACTGATAAAAGAGGGACTTGTTGCCGTTATAAACGGAGAATATAGCCTCGGTTCCTGATATTTTTTTGACAATCTGGATTTAGGTGATATAATACTTATTACAATTTAATATGACGTTGAAGGAGAAAGTCCGCTGAAAGGCAGACCTCGAGCTCCCGAGTCAGTTTCTGAAGAAATTTCTAGACAATAGAAAAAGTAAGAAACGTCTACGAGTCAATCGTATCTCTGTCAAGGCTTTTACAGGGATTTTTTGATACTTAAAAATGTATCGGCGATTGAGAAGAAGCGTGGTACCGCGTATTTTGTTTTGTTAGTCCGTCTTTGGCGGGCGAAGCTAGAGCGAAGTCCGCCGCTTTTGGGTTTTCCGTTAATGTATGGAAGATTCAAAACTGGCGGATTTTTTTGTGGAAAAAGAAAGGATAAATTATGAAAAAAGTAGTCTTAGCGTTTTCTGGAGGGTTGGATACCTCATTCTGCGTGCCTTACTTAAAGGAAAAGGGGTGTGAGGTTTATGCCGTCACGGTTGATACGGGCGGGTTTTCTAGTGAGGATATTGAAAAAATTAAGGAGAAAAGTAAAGAGCTAAAGGTAAAAAAACACTATTTTATAGACGGTAAAAAGGCTTTGTATAGCAAAATTGTTGTTTACGTTATCAAAGCAAATATTTTGAGGGGCGGTGTGTATCCTCTTAGTGCCGGGCCTGAAAGAATTATTCAGGCTACCGAAGTAGTGAAAATAGCAAAAAAAATCGGAGCAACCGCCATAGCCCATGGTTCGACTGGAGCCGGAAATGATCAGGTGAGATTTGATGTTGCAATTAAAACGCTTGCTTCTGAGATGGAAATAATGACATCGATTAGAGATCTAGGAATTTCCAGGGAAGAAGAGACTAAATATTTAGAAAAACATGGCTTTACGGTTGAAAAAAAATCAAAAAGTTATTCGATAAATAAAGGACTACTTGGTACAACAATTGGTGGAAAGGAGACGAAGGATTCTTGGACAGTACCGCCGGATGATGTGTATACATCTGTTGTAAGTATCAAGAATGCTCCCGCAAACGGTGAGGAGATTACCATTTCTTTCCTAAATGGTTTACCGGTGAAAGTGAACGGAAAAGAGATGCCTGGCATTGAAATAATGGATTATTTGGATGCATTGGGAGCCAAACATGGGGTGGGAAAAGGAGTACATTTGGGAAATACAATTTTAGGAATAAAAGGAAGAATCGTTTTCGAAGCACCTGCCGCGCTTATTCTTATAAAAGCACATAAGGAGTTGGAAAAACTGGTTTTAACGAAGTGGCAGTCGTTTTGGAAGGATATCGTATCCGAAGCATACGGAAATTTCCTCCACGAAGGACTCTATTTTGACCCGGTCGTAAAAAATATAGAAGCACTTATAGATAGCAGCCAGGATGTGGTTAGTGGAGAAGTGAAGATAGTGCTTCATAAAGGGAATATTCTAGTTATCGGCGTTAAGAGTCCGTATTCTCTCATGGACAAAAAGGTAGCCACGTACGGGGAGCAAAATTTGCTTTGGACAGGTGAGGAAGCTTCGGGGTTTAGTAAGATTTATGGTTTACAGGGAGTTCTGGCTCACAAAGCAAAGATTTTAGGAGAGGAATTATGAATATAAAAGGAAAAAATTTTTATAGTTCGCTCGATTTTTCGCATAAGGAGATACATTATCTTATTGATCTTGCTATAAAACTCAAATCGGGTAAAACAAAGAAAAGTTTGAGTGGGAAAACCCTCGCCATGCTTTTTTTTAATCCATCCATTAGAACAAGGATGTCTTTTATCGTGGGGATGCAGAAGCTTGGCGGATTGGCGGTAGATCTGCCAATAAAAGATAATTATTCATTTGAGTATGAAAAAGGCACGGTTATGGACAAAGGAACCATAGAACATGTGAAGGATGCAGCTCGTGTTTTGTCCAGATATTGTGATGCTATTGCTATTAGAAACAGTGAACTTATCACATCATCTGCCCAAAGCGTTGAGGTTTCAAATTGGGAAACTTTAAAAAAGGACAAGATTATCAAAAGCTTTATGGAATACGCTGCTATTCCCGTTATTAATATGGAATCCAACGTATTTCATCCATGTCAGGGGTTGGGCGACGCTATGACGATAAAAGAAAAACTTGGTTCCACTCAGGGTAAGAAATATGTTCTTACGTGGGGATATCATCCCAAAGCGCTTCCCATGGCTACACCAAATTCACAGATTTTATCGGCGTGTGACTTGGGTATGGATGTGGTTGTCGCACATCCTCCTGGCTTTGAATTGGATACAGCAATAGTGAAGAAAATGGCCATGAGAGCAAAGAAAAGCGGCGGATCCCTAGATTTTAGTTACTCTATGAAGGATGCATTTCAGAAAAGCAGCGTTGTTTGTGCTAAAAGTTGGGGAGCACTGAAGTATTACGGTAATTGGGCGAAGGAAAAAGAAATGAGAGACATGTTTAAAAATTGGATTGTGACAGAAGAGAAAATGAAAATGACCGATGAAGCTATCTTCATGCATTGTTTGCCTGTGAGAAGAAATGTCAAAGTGACAGACGAAGTTTTGGATAGTAAATATTCGGTTATTTTAGATGAAGCAGAAAACAGAATGTGGGCTCAAATGGCTCTACTGTCTGAGATTATGGGAGGAGGGAAAATATGATTTCTAAAAATCTTAGCCCCAATGTAATGCAGTATATTGTTTCTCCAACACAACTGGAGATCGATCAGAAGATGGTTCCTTATGATATTTTGGGGACGATGGCTCATGTCATCATGCTTAAAAAAACTTATATTTTATCATTGTCTAAGGCAGCAAAAATATTGCAGGCTCTTCAAGTTTTGAGTAAAGAGCATGAAGATGGTTTTTTTGAAATTGATCCTCAAAAAGGGGCACAGCTTACCTTAGAGTCGAAAATTGTAGGAATAGCAGGGGAAGAGGCTGGACTCTCTGCACATACTGCGAGAAGCAGAAATGATCAGGTTATGGTAACAGAGATGATGTATTCTAGAGAAGAAATCCTAAAAATTCAAGCCAAAATATTGAATGTTATATCCTCATTATTGGACTTATCCAAGGAACACGTTGAGACGGTTTTTCCCGGATATACACATATGCAGCCGGCAAAGCCAACTACTTTTGCACACTGGTGTCTGGCGTATTGCGAGTCTTTATTAAGAATTGGTAAACAGCTGACAAATTCATACGAGTTATATAATCTTTGTCCATTGGGAGCCGTGGAGTCGTTCGGTACCTCCTGGCCAATTGATCGGAAAATGACGACTGATCTCTTGGGTTTTGGCGATGTTTGGGAAGTGACTTTAGACGCAATTTCCAGCAGAGGATTTCCTCAGTTGGCTATTCTTGACGGGTTGAATCAATTTGGAATCGTCGCCAGTAAACTTGCCGCAGATTTATTGCTTTTTTCAACATTTGAATATGGGTTAGTGAGTTTTGGAGACAATGTTTCCCAGAGGCTTCACCCCGTCACAGGGAGTTCGGTTATGGCTCAAAAAAAGAATCCGGATGTACTTGAACTTGTCAGATCAGTCAGTCCTCAGATTACCGGCTTTCATCAGATAGTTTCGGGTATCCTCGCTGGGTTGCCAAGCGGGTACAACAGAGATGAAAGAGAAGTGAAAGAATATATGGTTCTTTCGATGAATAAAGTAAATACAACGCTCGATGTGCTTTTGGACGTTTTAATAAGCATATCAATACATAAGGAAAGAGCCCTGACTTTAGTAAAAACGAATTATTCTCTTACCACAGATTTTGCGGACTATGTGTCGCAGAAATCAGGATTGCCATACAGACTTGTATATAAAATTGTCGGTGAAGTTGTTGATGCGGCGATACAAAAGGGTAAATCTCTAAGTGCAATAACGTCGTTAGAAATCCAAGAAGCGGCCAGTAAATATAATGTTTCTCTTGAGATTACAAATGATGAGTTCTCATCAATCTTGGATCCTGTTGTTGCACTTGGTAAAAGAAAACACCCTGGGGGGACAAACGCTTCTGTGACAAAGCAAATGATTCAATCCTTAGAATATAAGGTAAATAAAGAGAAGTCATGGGTATTCGGGAGAGAAGAAAAAATACTGAGAGCAAAAGCTAAAATTCAAAAGATGATGCAAGAAATTATTAGTGAGGCAAATATATGAAACCAGGACAGTTACTCGCAAAATTGGTGAAGATTGAATCTTTTTCCGGCCAAGAGCAGAAACTGGCTGTCTTTATTATGAATTTTGCAAAGAAGCATGGGCTCGCCCCGGAGCTGAAGGATGGCAATGTCATAATAAAATTTATTGGAAACAGTTCGAAAGCAATTATTTTTGACGCTCATATGGATACGGTGAAACCAGGAGATCTCCATCTCTGGAAAGTACCGCCCTTTGGTAAAGATTCCGGTATTATAGAAGACAAAAAATTATATGGTCTTGGGGCGAGTGATGATAAAGCTGCTATTGCTGCATTACTTATATTGGCGGTTGCACTAAAAAAGACGGTTTTAACTTCTGATGTGTTTATGGTTTTTGTTACGAATGAAGAAGCTGACGGATCAGGGAGTCAGAGTTTCGTGAAGCATTTTAAAGAAAAATATATTGGAGATTATAAAGAAATTGCTGCAGTCCTGGGCGAACCGACTAATCTTACATCCTGCGAAATAGGTCACAGAGGAAATATTTTTATAAAAGTCACTACGGCAGGAGATGCCGGTCATGGTTCAAATCCAGAAAATATTAAGACGCACGCAATTTTTGAAAATATCAAAATTATAGAAAAAATCATCAGTATAGGAAATGAACTTGCAGACTTTTATAAAGATCCAATTTTGCTGTCGCCCTCGTTTTGTTTGACAGGTATTCAAAGCGGGCAATCTTCGCCTAGTGCTGTTCCATCAATTTGCTCATCTACGTGGGATATAAGAACGACTCCTAAGTTGCACAATAAAGTCATAGATGTATTAAAAGAAAAATTGGGGAGCCAAGTGAAGATAGAGTATCTTATGGCACCATCGCCTTTTGGCTATACCTCCCCGAATTCAAAAATTGTTCATTTATTACAGTCTCATCTTCATGGATTAGACGTGAAAATATCTCCCGGTGCCAACGATATTTGTTTTTTCACAGATGCTGGTATAGATGCAGTAGCTTTTGGTCCGGGACAAAAAGATGTAATTCACAGGGAGAACGAGTTCGTCGAGCTGGAAAAGGTATTTCAGTCAATTCAAATGTGCAAAAAACTTATTAAGGAGTTTTGATATGAATATTCAAAATATAAGACTAGACAAGATTGCATCAGTACTGAAAAATACCAAGGTCGGTCAGGTTGTGAAAATTACTAACAGGATCAAGCCAAAAATCGGAATTGGAGTCGTAGTTGAAGCATTGAGATCGCAGGATAAATACGGAGAGATAGAGTTGGTGGGCGGAAGACTTTCCAAGATCAGAAAGGGTGATGTAATAGCAGGCGTCTTTGGGGAAAGAAAAGCGTTGGAAGGGATCGTTGGTCATGTTCCGAAGATAGTAAGCTCTGGCGATACGTTGCAAATTTTAAATCTCGGCGGGCTTATCGGGAGTGCTGTTTCCTGGAATAAAGATGTCATTGGGACGCCGTTGCCGGTGAAATTTCTTGGGGCTATTATTTCAGAAAATAAAATTCTTGATATAGACGATTTTACATTCAGAGATACAGAGGAATTCTCTCAAAGTGTCCCGATGATTGTAGTTTTGGGCACAGCTATGAGCACCGGAAAAACTACAGTAGCGACCGAGCTTATACATATTCTGGCTCATCAGAAGAAGTTAAAAGTTTGTGCAGCGAAACTCACGGGGGTGGCTGCACAGAGGGATATTTTGGGAATGAAAGATGCTGGCGCATATGAAGTCTTAAGTTTTCTTGACTTTGGGTTGACATCAACTATTAATCAGAAGGAGGCGGTAGTTCCTGCGGCGAAAGCAATTCTTAATACACTTAACATGAGTAAACCTGACGTAATCGTTGCGGAATTAGGCGATGGGATCATTGGATGGTATGGCGTTGATAAACTGCTCGCTCATAAAGATTTTGTCCGCGCTGTGTCATTTGTTATAGCGTGTGCACACGACTTGGTAGGTGCCGTAGGGGTCACGGAAATTTTAAAGAAAGCTAACCTAAAGGTTGATTTCTTTGCCGGTCCAGTGAGCAACAACACGGCTGGGTCAGATTATTTAAAGGCAGAATTTGGTATCCCTGCTGAGGACGTGAGAGATAGTTCGTCAATATTAATTCAGACATTAATGGAAAAGAAGGTGATCGGCTTATGAAAATTAAAGCTGAAATTATCGGTGGTTCAGGCTACATAGGAGGTGAACTCCTAAGGCATTTATTATTTCATCCGAACGTTGAGATAATCGGAGTTACATCTATTAAACATATTGGCCAAAAAATAAGCACAATACATCCAAATCTTTTTGGAGTTACTGATATGGTTTTTGAATCCGATGATGTCAAAAAGATTAAAAATTGTGATATTGTTTTTTTTGCACTGCCTCATGGTCTTGCGATGGAAAAAGTGAAGCAAATCGATCTGAGTAGGATCAAGGTTATTGATATGAGTGCAGATTTTAGACTGAGGGATGTATCGATTTTTGAATCCACATATAAAATAAAAAATACTGCTGGATCTCTATTAAATCAGTTTGTTTACGGATTACCTGAAATAAACAGAGATCAGGTTGTAAATGCTCGCCTCGTCGCATCTCCTGGTTGTTTTCCTACAGGTGCAGTGCTGGCACTGTATCCGCTTATTCAATCGGGTCTATCAACAGGGAGTGTCATCATAGATTCCAAGACCGGATCTTCAGGATCTGGTAATACACCATCGGAGACGACCCATCATTCGGAGAGAGATCATGATTTTAAGGCATATAATATTTTTAATCACAGACATCAGCCGGAAATTGTTCAGACTTTAAGTGAATATGGAAAGTTAGATATTGAGGTGATTTTTACTCCTCATTCTGCGCCGATGGTTCGGGGAATATTCACAACTGCGTATGCATTTTTGGAAAAAGAATCCACGACAGGTGCTTTAGAAGCACTTTATAAGAAATTTTATAAGGAATCGTTGTTTATCAGATTTGTTGAGCAGTCCAGATCATCTGTTGTTATGGGTACAAATTATTGTGATATTGCTATTCATGTACAGGGTAAAAAAGTCATAGTGACAACGGCAATAGATAATTTAGTGAAAGGCGGTGCGGGTCAGGCAGTGCAAAGTATGAATCTCATGTTTGGGTTAAAAGAAACGAAGGGTCTGGAGTTCCCCGGGCTACATCCATAATGAACATATGAATACTATTAATCTAGAGGCACAATACCAATTACCAACGTATTCCAAGCTTCCTTTGGTTTTAGTCAAAGGTAAGGGTACGTATGTTTGGGATGAAACAGGTAAAAAATATCTGGATTTTTACGGTGGTCACTCTGTTTCTCTGCTTGGCCACTGTTATAAACCTATCGTTCAGGCTATTTGTAAGCAGGCAGACAAACTAATTTTTTATTCTAATATTGTGTATAACGATACAAGAGCAAGAGCCGCTCAAAAGCTTGTTGAGTTAGCGGCAAAAGATTTCAGTAAAGTATTTTTTTGTAATTCTGGGACAGAAGCGAATGAAACCGCTTTGAAATTGGCAAAGAAATTTACAGGAAAAGATGAAATTGTTTCATTTATTGGGTCATTTCATGGAAGAACCGCAGGGTCTTTGAGCGTCACCGGGTTTGATAAGTACAAGAAGCATGTAGGTTCTTTGTTGCCAAATGTAAAGTTTGCTACGTTTGGCGATCTTGAAAGCGTGAAGAATGTAGCCTCAATAAAGACCGCAGCTATTATTCTTGAGCCAATTCAGAGTATTGCGGGGGTGAATGAAGCAACTCCTGAATTCTATATAGGCTTAAGGAAATTTTGCACAGAGAATAATATTGTACTCATTTTTGATGAAGTCCAGACTGGTTTAGGAAGAACGGGAAAATTATTCTATGGTGATCATTTTGATATTTTCCCCGATATCGTAACGCTTGCCAAGGGACTTGGTGGCGGTCTTCCTGCCGGTGCTGTGCTTATAAATAGCAATATAGCAGATACAGTTGAAATAGACGATCAAGGCTCGACCTTTGGAGGTGGTCCGGTTGTTTGCGCTGCTATTTTGGCAACGGTAAAGGCAATTAAAAACAAAAATTTTGTCCATAAAGTTTTTCTCAAAGGACAAATTTTAAAGGAAAAAATTTCTACACTCCCTCATGTCCTAGAGGTGAAGGGAAGAGGTATGCTGCTTGGAATTATGATTGATCTTCCCGCTAAGTCGATTCAAAATGCACTTATAGAACAGGGTGTAATTACGGGAACATCTTCTGATCCGAATGTGTTAAGAATTATGCCGCCATTAAATGTCAGTAAACCGGAATTAGAAAAATTTACCAAGATGTTACATTTGGTTTTAAAGGAGTTTGTATGAAAAAGATTATTGTGATTAAGCTTGGCGGTCAGGTTATAAAAGAAAAAAAATATTTTATCCCTCTTCTTGAGGCTATTGTAGGATGTGTTAAAAAGGGTTTTTATGTAGTTGTTATTCACGGAGGCGGTCCACAGGCCGATGAAATGCAGATAAAACTTGGCATTCCCATGGAGAAGGTCAACGGAAAAAGAATTACCAATAGGGAGACGCTTGAGGTGGTAAAGATGGTATATAGAGGCAAGATAAATCTTGATATAGTCGCAGATTGTCTAAAATTGCATATTCCAGCGGTAGGTATTTCCGGGGTGGATGGTGGATTGATACTCGCTGAGAGAAGACCGGTCGCAAACGTTTTGGATCACAAGACTGGAAAGAAAAAAGAAGTAGATTTCGGCTCAGTGGGTGACATAAAATACATAAATACAAAACTTCTAGAAATCATATTGAAAGAAGGGTATCTTCCGGTTGTGGCATGTCTTGGAGTAAGCGATATGAGTGAGATTTTAAATATAAATGCTGATACGTTTGCAGTTCATATCTCTCTTTCGCTGAAGGCAGAAAAACTTATTTTTGTTACCGATGTCAAAGGAGTTTTTGGCGGAAGTCAAAAATATAGCTATGAAAAACATCTTACTTTGGGACAGGCTAAGGGATTAATAAGCAATGGAGTTGTTTCACATGGCATGATACCAAAAATAGAAAATGTTGAGAGAGCCTTGATTGGTGGTGTGAAAACGATTATTGTAGGACAGTTGGATACCAAAAAAAAATGGTCGGATGCTCTTTTAAATAATTCTCATGGAACGGTTATTACCAAAAACTAACATGATAAAACAATTACTAAACGAGATGGAAAATACAAATGTTAAAAATATACAAAATGATTTTCTCCGTACGTGGGACGAGGACGATGGAGTCATAAGAGCTACGTTGACCCTGACAAAGTTACTGAAAGAAATGTATGTATCAAATATTTCTCCTAGAATTTATAACTCCGGTATAGCAATCTCCATTTTCAGAGATAACTCTACGCGTACGAGATATAGTTTTGCCTCTGGTGCAGATTTACTCGGTTTGTCTGTTGCCGATCTGGATGAAAATAAATCTCAGATGGCGCACGGCGAAACTATCATGGAGACTACGAATATGATCTCTTTTCTGACACGCGCAATTGGTATTCGTGATGATATATATTTTGGTTTTGGACATAAATACATGCTTGATGTGGCAAAATCCGCAGATATAGGATACCAAGAAGGAGTTTTAGCTCAGCGTCCGAGCGTCATCAATTTACAATCTGATGAAGATCATCCAACTCAGGCATTGTCAGATTTAGCCCATCTCGATGACTACTTCGGTGGGCTAGAAAATTTGAAGGGAAAGAAGCTTGTTATGAGCTGGGCGTATTCACCGAGCTACGGAAAACCATTGTCAGTCGCTCAAGGGACGATCGCTCTCATGAGTCGTTTTGGCATGGATATAACCCTTGCCTACCCGGAGGGATTTCATCTCATACCGGATATTGAACAACTGGCTGGTAAAAATAGTAAAAAAAACGGTGGATCATTTAAGGTTGTTCATGATATGAAAAGTGCTTTTGTCGGGGCGGACATAGTCTATCCTAAATCGTGGGCGTCTCACGCTGTCATGGAAAAAAGAACTGAATTATTAAAGAAAGATGATCAAAAAGGTTTAGAAGTAATAAAAAATGAAGCATTAGCAATAAACGGGAAACATAAGGATTGGACTTGTTCAGAAGAACTTATGAAAACTACTAAAAACGGGAGAGCTTTATATATGCACTGTTTGCCGGCTGATATATCTGGGGTAAATTGTAAAAAGGGTGAGGTTGACAAAAGTGTTTTTAATACGTATAGAAAGCAGACGTATCTTGAGGCAGAGTTCAAGCCTTTTGTCATTGCGGCTATGATATTACTGACTCAGTACAAAGAAAAACTTCCCCGGTTGATGGAAAGTATCATTGAGAGAAAAGAGAAAATATATATGTAACTCCCCGAGTGTGTGGTAGGATCTGAATATGCTTCCTCGTATATCCCATATTTTTTCATTTATCGCGCCTCAGAAAATTGAGGTAGTGAAGTCAAAAATTCAGGGCGATATTACTGTCGAATATTATCGTGGCGAGTATCGGGTAACAGTGAATTCATTTTGGCAATCCGGATCGTACGCGAGGGGCGTTATGCGAGCTGCGTTACACGGTTTATTAATATCTCAAAAATCAATAAGGAAAATATTATTCTTAGGTATCGGACCAGGGTCAATGGTTCATGTGATTCGGGAGTCGTTTCCGATGGTTCATATCACCGGAGTAGACATAGATCCCGCGATGCTTGATATTGGACGTACGTATTTTCACGTACAAAATGACGATAAAACGAGTCTCATCGTTTCGGACGCGTGGGAGTATGTGAAAAAATTGAAGAAAAATGAGCTATTTCAGATTATTGTCAGCGATCTTTTCATCGGATGTGACACATGGGAGAATCTTCGTTCGCGAACATTTCTTAACAAAATATATGTACACCTGGAAAAAGGAGGGGTCTATATTTCAAATTCTTCGTACATAGAAAAGTACAAACGGCAAACAGATGTGTTTGTAGAATATGTCCGTGAGATATTTGATAGTGTCGAAATTATTTCTCGTAATCCAAACAGAATTATCCGGGGATATAGAAAATAGTAAATATCAGTTAGTCAACGAATGTGAGAGCGGTTCCGGCGTTATTAGCACGACCCGTTCTTCCGATTCTGTGGATGTAATCGTCGAGGGTCGTTGGCATATCATAGTTTATGACATGACTTACCTCGTGTATATCAAGTCCGCGAGAAGCGACGTCAGTAGCCAGAAGAATATTTATTTCTGATCGTTTAAACATGTCAAGCGTCCTCTGTCTCTGACTTTGTCGCTTGTTTCCATGAATGGATCCAGCCTTAAATCCCCGAACAGTAAGTTCTTTCGTGAGTTTTTCTATGCCCCATTTGGTTCTTCCAAAGATGAGTACCTTGTCAAATCCTTTTTGGTTTAAGAGATCATGGAGTTGGTCTACTTTTCGACTTTTGTCAACGACTTTGATAATTTGTTGTGTTATTGCTGCAGCGGTTTCACCCTGGCGGACAGAAACACGAATAGGATCTTTGACAAATGCCCTCAATATATCTGTAATTTTATCTGAAATAGTCGCAGAGAAAAATAAAGACTGTCGGTCAGACGGGAGGAGTGAGATAAAATATTTTATTTCGGTGACAAAACCTATGTCTACCATGCGATCAGCCTCATCCAGGACGACTGTATGAAATACCGAAAGATTTATGGTTCGGCTTTTTATATGGTCGCGGATTCTTCCTGGCGTTCCGATCACGAATTGAGGATTTGCACGGAGATCAAATACCTGTCTGCCCATACTCATGCCTCCGATGAGAAGTGCTGAGCGCATCCTCATACCACGAGCGTAATCTTGGAGTTCTGCTTGTATCTGGACTGCAAGTTCGCGGGTAGGAGTAACGATAAATACTTTTTCAGACGGATTTTTCCATACTTTTTGGATCAAGGGAAGAAGAAACGCTGCTGTTTTTCCCGTGCCTGTATTGGCTATGCCGATGATGTCCCGACCTTCAAGTAACGGCGGTATTGCCTGATCCTGAATAGGAGTCGGAGTAGTGTATTTTTTGGCAGCAATGTTTGTTTTTATGATATCTTCAAGTGCAAAATCGGCAAATGTTTTGGCATTTTTAGACACGTATTCTTCTGCCGGTGCGCTATCCTGCCTTGTGGAATTCATGGAGTTTATGGCACGGATAATTTCGCCTCCACCACCAGAACCACGGCCCTGAGAGCGTGACTGGTTATTATTGTATCGTGGTCTAAAACCTCTATTGTGTCCGTATCGTTGTCCCATATGTTATATGCGGAGAGTTTTTCCCATGGCATGAATCTGCTTAAATATGAAATCGCATAGTGAGTAGGGGAGAAAGATACGAGGCGAATAAAAATATAAGTGGCCGATCTTTATCTTGTCTAATCAACAATATTTTAAATTAAGCAGATGCATGACATGTAGAAATGCACCCTGCATACAGCAGTATACATGATCTATTCCAAGAAGTCAAGATTACTATGGGTCATGATTTAACTAATCTTTAATATTACATACGCCTTTGTGCCTGCTGGCGCCGCGACACTCACAGTGTCACCGACCCTCTTTCCCATGAGCGCTTTACCCAGGGGGGAGACGTGCGAGATGAGGTTTTTGGTAGGATCAGATTCGTATCCGCCGACAATTGTATATTCTACTGTTTTATTGTCAGTTTTCAGTATAACTTTGTCCCCAATATCAATAAGTCCGGTATGGGTTGAGACCACTATTTTTGCCCGTTTTATGATGCCCTCAAAGCTTCGAAGCCTGGCGTCAATAAAAGAAAGCTTGGCTCTTGATGCTTTATAGTATCCATTTTCAGAGAGATCACCCATCTCGCGAGACTTTCTGAGGTGTTCTACGGCTTCGGGTCTTTGAGTCAAGAGAAAGTCTCTCTCCTGCACAATTTTTTCAAATCCAGCCTTGGTAAACGGTATTCTCGATTGTTTTTTTGCTGTAAATTTCATATTGAATCGATTTTATCGACCAAGGATCTGAGTAATTTTTTTATGGCCGTAATCTCCTCATTATTATATATAGAACAACAAAGCACTGTCCTATTGTGTGTTGAAAATTGTTTTACATATAGTTCTTTTTGTTCTGGGCTTACAAGATTTGTTTTGGTAAGAAGTATTACTTCTGGTTTTGTGAGAAGCACAGGGTTAAAGGTATTAAATTCAGATCGGATTGTATCGTACGATTCTTGTGGATTTTTATCTGTGAGTGCGACGCAGTGAACGAGAATTTTTGTTTTTTCTATATGTTTTAAAAATGTTATTCCAAGACCTTTTCCTTTTGATGCTCCCTCGATGAGCCCCGGAATATCTGCTATAGGATGTTTATCAAGCATGCCGAT
>JACREM010000033.1 GCA_016218215.1 Candidatus Gottesmanbacteria bacterium
CTTTCCCTTTTTTATCCGTCAGAGAATAGAAAATTACAACTACTATCTTTTTACGGGGCTACTCATCTGGAACTTTTTTTCGCTCTCTCTTACCAAGACTACTCCATCTATTGTGAACGAACGCAGCCTTATCAAAAAAGCACGATTCCCAAGAAGCGTCATTCCACTCTCGATCATCCTGTCAAATCTCGTCCATCTCGTACTCGCCATGGCGCTTCTTGTCATCCCGCTTCTATTTCTCGGTACTCTAATGTTTCCCCGGGTGCTTTTTGTCATCCCGGCATTCTTTCTCCTTATCCTTTTTACTCTTGGAGCTAGTCTTTTAACATGTGCGCTCAACGTCCGTTTCCGCGACATCAATTTTTTCGTCCAGGCACTTCTTGTCCTCTGGTTCTACGCGACACCTATTGTGTATACGCTCAATCTCATCCCGCGCTCAGCCTACCTTCTCTGGAGACTCAATCCGCTTACCGCCATCTTCCAGCTCTTTCAGTACGCGCTCCTGGGAGAAGCACCTCCTGGCCCACTCGTCGTATCGAGCAACCTCATCTCAACGACGCTCGTCGTCATTCTTGGCATCATTGTATTTAAAAACGAAAGCAAAAACTTTGACGACTGGGTCTAATCCTTAACACATTTCTAAAAACTGTTTAAAATATAAAGCAAATAGGAACCACTTGACAATCAAAGTAAATACGTATATTATGAACTAGAAGTGAGGTATTTTAAGGTCTTCTAGTCAATATATGAACAAAAGCACCCTTCTTACTTTGTATAAACGTCCGGAAACCGTTTTCACCCTACAGGAAATATCACTCTTATTTCCACGCATTCCATATGCCAATCTCAAGAAACGGATGTCTTATCTTGCCAGAACAGGCGCCATGCAAAAATTGACGAAAGGTGTATACGCCAAAGATCAGTATGATGTCCGGGAACTTTCAAATAAACTCTATACACCCTCGTACATAAGCCTCGAAACGGTTCTCCAAAAAGCAGGCGTAACCTTTCAATACTATGAATGTATTTTTGCTGTTTCCTACATTACAAGAACAATAAACATAGACGATCACACAATCGAATACCGCAGGTTTCCAAAAGATCTCTTAATAAACCCACGAGGAATCACGCAAGAGGGGAATATCGCTACGGCTTCTCCCGAACGGGCATTTTTAGATGCAGTATTTCTCTATAAAAACTATCACTTTGATAATTTAAGCACATTGGATTGGGATAAAATCATGGAACTGAAACACATCTACCCAAGCCGTGTATTTATCAAACGAGTAGAGGATTATTACCAAATCTTCAAGGAGGACTATGCTTGATCATGCCAAACACCGAAGTGTACTTCTGGAAATCCTAAAAGACATCTATTCCGACACTACTATTCGAACAGCATTGGGCTTCAAGGGTGGAACCGCTGCCATGCTCGCGTACGGACTTTCTCGTATTTCAGTGGATTTGGATTTTGACTTACTGGATGAAAATAAAAAAACCGTGCTATTTGAAACTATAAAAACAATCCTAAATCAACACGGTAAGCTACGCGAAGCAAGAGAAAAAAGGCACACCCTCTTCTTTCTCATGAGTTATGAAAAGGGACAACACACAATAAAGATAGACATATCCAAACGCGCAGGAAGAAGCGAATTCCACTTAAAGACTTTTCTGGGAATCCCCATGCTCGTCATGAACCAAGAAGATATGACGGCAGGAAAACTATCGGCGTTATTGACTCGAAAAAAATTTGCCATGCGCGATGTTTTTGATCTCTGGTTTTTTCTCAAAAACAAATGGGCAATTAATAATACTGTCGTAACAGAGAAAACCGGATTAACAATCAAAAAAGCTCTGACGCAGGCAATAAAAAAGATCGGTGCCATCAAGAAAAATCAGGCCTTAAATGGACTCGGAGAACTTCTTGACCCCAAGCAAAAATCCTGGGCGAAAGATCATCTTATCAAAGACACCATCTTTCACCTTCGACTCTATGGGGAGCTGATGAAAAAAAGAACCATTCGCAAATATGACGATCAAGCACGTTCAAACAATTAGTACCGGTAAGGCTTCAGGTAGATTTGACCGTAGTCTTTTTGAAAATATTTCATGGTTTAATACGTCTTTCCACTCGCATAAAGAAATCGCTACGTCGTTGCAGGATAAAAATCCGTACACCATAACCATAGTTATCGAATCACTGCGATGGGATCTGAGAAATAAAAAAGAGTATGTCAAAAAAACACGAACTCCCATTGTGAATAAATACAAAGAACTCCTTTACGAATTATTCTTCGAAGAACACGGACAAAACGGTGGAAACGATCTTTACGCAAAATGGCTAGAGCAATATCGCTCTTCTTGGCAACAAGATAAAAAATATGAATCAGTTGACGACTATATAATCGAGCGGGAACTTGAATCCAGATATAAGAATATCATTCTTGCTCGTTTCAAAAATCACGAAAAACTTTTTACTCCCAGAATGGATACCTCAAGAGAACGGTACTACCGACTACCTGAGCCATTTACTTGGGTAGACTGGCGAAATCCATATGACACGATTTTTGTCTGGGAAGAAAATGGCCGAAGAGTAGCTCGTCGCGGCGGAAGTGGTTCATCTGGTGCCAGAGAAACGAACAGCATGTTTATCTTTGGCCTTCTGAAACTGAATAAAACGCAACCGGTTCCTTCGTATTTATTTCTTTATTCTGATATAAATACGTTACTTTTTATCAAAAAATTTGACCGGCTGTGTATACCGGCGCGTGACATTGGCGCAAATTATGATATTGGTGCTCTGGAGGAAAAACGTCTAAAAAAAGAGGCACTGTTTTTGAAATGGGATTTTGCAGGAAAAATTAAATCAATAGATATCTATGAACAAAAATAACGATTTCGCTATCGAGCTTTCCAACGTCTCAAAGACCTATGTCATCCACCGCGTCAAACGCGGTTGGCACGTTTGACGTGCCACCATGTGCCGTAGGCATGCCGACGCTTGCCGAGACACTCGGCGGGAAAAACAGAGAAACATTTACGGCACTAAACAATATCTCGCTCACCATCAAAAAGGGAGAGAGGGTGGGCATCATCGGACCAAATGGTAGTGGGAAAACAACATTACTCAAAATTATTGCGGGCATCACGACACCTACGTCGGGCACGGTCAGAACTCATGGCGCGATATAAACATACTGTGTTTGGATTTCTGTGGATCGTGGCAAATCCGCTCCTTCAGATGATCGTCATCGGATTTATCTTTCCCTTTTTTATCCGTCAGAGAATAGAAAATTACAACTACTATCTTTTTACGGGGCTACTCATCTGGAACTTTTTTTCGCTCTCTCTTACCAAGACTACTCCATCTATTGTGAACGAACGCAGCCTTATC
>JACREM010000032.1 GCA_016218215.1 Candidatus Gottesmanbacteria bacterium
CATACTTCTTGTGTATATCTATCCCTATGTATTGCATAGTTCTCCTTTGTTCTGAGCAGAGGTTGGTTAGTAATCCTTCGATTCTACCGCTTTCTGCTAAACGTGAGAGTTATGCAAGTTTTACCATAGCATCATATAATTTTATTATTTTTTTGTCCAAAATCCCTGCTCGGCTTGGTTTGCCAGACGGTAGTGTATATTTGAAAGCTCAGTGTTTCCCATGTCCCTGTACGTGCGGCTAAGCGACGCATATCCTACGGCAAAGCCCGGGTTGATTTCTACAGATTTTTGGTACGAAGCGACGGCTTTTTCGTAGTTTTTCTTTTCATTATAGGCGTTGCCGAGAGCAAAGTACGCGTAGGTGTTTTCTGTCGGGCTTGCTTCTATGTCTTTCGTAAAAAGACTGATATTGTTTCGCCAGTCTCGGTTTCGGGTTGCCGTTTTTCCGGCGTAGAAAAGAAGCATGAGGGAGAGCCCCGCGATGGCCCAGGGTTTTGCCTTTTGATTTTCCAAAAGCGCGGAAAGAGTATATCCCAGTATGAGGACAAAGCCTATGGAAGAAAGATAGAGCGATCGTTCATTGAGTATCGCTCCCTGAGGGACAAATTCCATGACAGGCACAAGTCCCAGGAAAAAGACGCCGATGCCAAAGGAAACCAAGGGGTGCGTATGTTTGAGTTTCCATAGACAAACGAGTAAGCCAAGAAGAATCATAAACGATACGAGTATATCAATGTCAAAAAGCGTTTGCGATGCTATGGCGGCGGTACGGTACCCTCTATAGACAAATGCCTCTATGCCGGGACTGATGATATGGTTATGCATGAGGTTTACCGGCCAGACCAGGAGCCAGAGATATTGTACAAGCACTTTTGTCATCGTAAGCATAGTGAGATAGAAGCTTCCTCCAAGGTAGACTCCGCGTGCACCGATACCGAGAACAAAAAATCTGACGGCAAGATATCCTCCTGCAGCTATAAAATATGGCCAGATTTTACCCATTAAATTTCGGAGCGTATTGACGTTATTTGCAAGGCCGGGCCTTGCAAATGGCTTTCTGACGGCCTGTCCGAGCATGAATTCCTGAAGCATAAGAAAAAGAGGGAGGGTGAGCGCCATTTCCGTTGTAAAAAATGAAATTGTTGCGACAAAAAAAGACAAGAAGTAGTGCTTTTTAAGATAGAGATACCAGGAGAGGAGAAAAAATAGAAGTCCTGTGGCGTCCATGCTTGAAGCGATATACGTGATGGTTTCTGTATGGATGGGGTGAAGACCGAAGAGGAGACCACTTACCAGTCCTATCCACTCTTTTCCCCCTATCTTTCCTATCCTCCCGATCTCCCCTATCACCCCATACATCAAGACCGTGGCTGCCAGGTGGACGATCAGGGAGTGAAGGTGGTAGAAGAAAGGGGTGATGCCAAAAAGCGAAAAGTATAGCGTGTACAACATCCCCCGGACCGGCCGGTAGACGCCCTCATGTCCGGGCGGCACGACGCCCGCGAATGCTTCTCGGATCGTCGGATGATACTTTGCGATAAACACATGGTCGTCTACGGCAAAACCATTGCCGAATATCGGTAGATATACAAGTGTTAAGAGAGAACAGATGATGAGCATCTTGCTTAAGAGTCGTTTCATATGTTTAGCCGTGCAAGGCCGGGCCTTTCATGCCTGCAAGGCCCGGCCTTGAACGAATTGCTGACATGAAAAACAGAGTTCTTTTTATATTTTCATCGATGTGACGATGTCGTCAAAGATGCGCATGAGCGGTGAATCCGAAGGTCCGACGATGATATGGACAACGACGTTGGATTGGAAGAGGAAAAATTCAAGTTTTGATGTGCTATCCATGCTCCACACTTTGACAAACGCAATATCGACATTTGGTATTTTTGCCTGCCCCTGATTAAGCAGTGTCCCTCCGGAAAGAAGCGGTTGCTTAGATAAAAATGCCTCGACAGAGTCGCTTGAATTTCTGATACGCTTGGTTATTTCAATGCGAAACTCACCGGATTCTTTTGGAATAAGCATAGTTTTTCCATCTGACTCTTTCATGTCAAATTCAGGAGGGAGAGAAAATGTGAGTCCGGAGGACGACTTTTTTTGTAGTCTCCCCGAGGCACTCGCTTGAGACGGTGGGGCAAGAGACGCTGACATACTTGCACTTTGAGAAAGAAAGAGTTCGTAGTTTCTCTGTATCATCTGATTCTCCGGGTCTTTGGACAGAGCAGAGTTAAATGTAGCTTTCGCCGTGTCGTACTGGCCGGTTTGGGCGTAAAATATTGCCAGTCTGTGGAGAAACTCAACAGAATCTTTGGTGCCGGCGGCATTGGAGCGGGTAAAATATTCGTACGCTTTTTGTACATTTTTGTTTTGTAAAAAGTATTCGCCCATCTGCCCGAGTGCCACGGCATAGTCATTGACCAGGAGCCGGAGGGCATTGGTGTAGTTTCGCTCGAGATAAAACGGGAGTTTTTCGTACAGAGGAAATTGAAAGAGCGATTCGTCCGGCGGCGTTGGTTTTTGAAGTGAGTCTACTTTCAGGAGGAGCCCGTGCGGGATGAGCGCATATTTTTTCGTTTTATATGTGCCTTCACTCGTTCCTGCGACGACACTGTCGCGAAGAAGTAGCGGCGTCACATAGACCGACCGCGTGGGATTGTCCTCGATGAGCTGATCGATCGCGTCGGTAAACTCTTCGACTTTTTTAAATTTGATGAGGTCATCGATTTTTTTTGAAATAGTGATATTAGTATTTTTTCGAAGATTCTCCCGATACCAGGGAAAGATGTAAAACATGTTGCCGGTGATGGGGACTATGTCGCTTCGCTCCTTTGCGACTTCGTGAGTATATGCGGTCAGAGAATTAAAAAAGTCTCCGCCGCCGATGATGATAGAGCCCATTGGGAGGTTTCGATACAGTATCTGCGAGTATTCATCGGCGAAGCGTTGCTTGGAGTGGTCGAGGACCGGGTACCAGAACAGGAGAGGGAAAAAGGCAGAGGTTAAAAATGCACGGGCTGCAAGCATTTTCCACTGCGGATTTTCGGTGCCATGAGGCGACCAGGTGTGAATTTTTTCAAGAATCTCATTTGCCCCAATGCCTAAAAATACTGCGAAGACGGCCCAGCTTGTGATCATCCAGCTTTCCTGGTTGCCGCCAAAATAGAGGATGATGCCCGCCATGTTTGCAAGTACTATCGAGAGCAGAAGAAAAAATGAAGCGTTGTTTTTTTTATAAAGAATCCATGCTCCGTAACATATAAGCGGGAATAATACGGGGGTAAATTGAAACAACGCCAGGTGCCAGTAGTGGAGAAAACTCTGCCAGAAGACGATCGGCTGTCCGGTAAAACCATTGATCGAATTGGTCGCGGGTTCGTAGATGTTGAGTCCCGATCCGAAGAGATGGTTTTTGAGTCTTTCCAGAGTTGATGGATCGCCCCAATTTACAAACGGGTGGACAGAAGCGCGGATCGGGAGATACCAATAGATAAGTATCACGCCAAGGAAAAAGAGCAGAATAGCGCCGATGAATGTCCGGGGATGATTTTTGACAAGTTGCCGATTCCCAAAAAGCCAGATGATCGCTGCGGGAGCGAGTACCGCAATCGTGGGGTTGAGCCCCATGGAGAGGCCGGAAGCAAATCCAAGTCCTAAAATTTGCACTGTTTTTATTGGTAGTATTGGTTTATTGGTAGTATTTAATTTGATCGCCCATACAATAAGACAAAACAACATGAAATTGGTGAGCGTATATGTTTCGACGTTATTTGCCTGTTGCCAGATGTTATACGAAAATGCCGCGGCGATCATGGCAAAGAGTGCCGGGAAAAAAGATGTATATTTTTTGACGAGAAAAAAGATACAAAGTGCGATACCGATGGCTGAAAATTCAGAAAGCAGTTGAAGTCGAAAAACGACAGAACCAAAGGGAATGCTCGTAAAAAGATGTGCTATGAGTAGATACGCGGGGAACCCGGGAGGATTGGGGATACCAAGTGTTTTCGCTGCGGCCGCGATGACACCTGAGTCTACCCAACCAATGGTCGGGGATGCAGTGAGTCGGTAGACCGAAAAAATGAAGAGAGTCACGGCACAAAGAATGAGTATTTCAGATTTTTTTGTCAGAGTCGGAAGAGTGGGTATGCTTGAATTTGACGATGGATAAATATTTTTTGTATCACTCGATTGAGTACGGTGTCGTTTCATAGTGTCTATACTATACCGTTCTTTTTCGAGTTTGCAATGAGACACATTTTTATGCTGTATAATACTTCTCATGTCTACAGATCACATACGAAATTTCGCAATTACCCCAGTAGCCATGAAAGGCACTTCCTTTCACGCCTGAAAGGAAGTGCCTTCAAAGGATTGCATGTTTGAAATGATCGGAGTAGGATGGAGTCATATGCCTGCCAAAAATTCAATAAAGGAGTACTCCTCGAATTCGTATTATCATCTATACAATAGAGGTGTTGAAAAACGGATAATTTTTGATGATAGCAAAGACTACAACGTCTTTTTATTATATTTGAGACAATATCTTCTCCCGAAAGATGAAGCCGGTTTAAGTGCGATAATAGAAGATGAGTCATCAACTCAAGAAGAAAAAAATGAAGCACGAAAACTTCTCAGATTAAATAATTTTTCCGATTCAATTTCACTATCTGCTTATTGCTTCATGCCGAACCATTTTCACTTATTGATTTATCAAACTGATGATCGATCAATCGATAGATTTATGAATTCTCTGTTTACGCGGTATACGATGTATTTCAATTCCCGGCATAAAAGAGTCGGGCCGCTTTTTCAAGGACTATACAAAGCCGTCCTCGTTTCGTCTGATGAGCAACTTCAGCATGTCACTCGATATATTCATCGAAATCCATCTGCGATATTAGTACCGCAATATAGTTCTCTGAAAGCGTATCCGTATTCATCGTATGCCGAATATGTGGGGTTTAAACACTCAGAGTGGGTAGATACTGAAAAGATACTCGCATTTTTTTCCGGCTCGAGACAAAAGTATGAACAATTTGTAGAGGAAAAAGATGATGAAATAATGATGCAGCAGATCGGATCGCTGATATTTGATGAATAGTATTGCGTTTTCGTAAGGGGTAGTGAGATTTGTGAAAGCTCATGAAAGGCACTTCCTTTCACGCCTGAAAGGAAGTGCCTTCAACGGTCTTCAACAGTTTTGAGAAACTATGCCTATCGATACTGTATAATTCATTTCATGTCTACCGATCATATCCGAAATTTCGCCATCACCCCAGTAGAACGCTCGTCGTTCCCGAAGCTTCCAGCTTCGCGTCACGATGTCGCGTCTACGGGGCACGTTGCTCACATATGTCTACTGACCATATAAGAAATTTTGCCATCATTGCCCATATTGATCATGGGAAGTCGACTCTTGCGGACAGACTTCTTGAGTTGACACATACGGTTGAGATGCGTGATATGCAGGCACAGATTTTGGACAGTAATCCGATCGAGCGCGAGCGGGGGATTACGATCAAGCTTGCCCCGGTGAGGATGAGATACCAGTCGAAAGTCAAATCCCAATTCCCAATACACAATACACAACAAGGAAAAAATCTTAAAGATAATTCCGCGTTGGGCATTGGAAATTGTGGATTGGACATTGTAGATTCAACGTACACATTAAATCTTATCGACACTCCCGGTCATGTCGATTTTACCTACGAAGTGTCCCGGTCTCTTGCTGCCTGCGAAGGCGCGGTTCTCGTGGTCGATGCGACGCAGGGCGTGCAGGCGCAGACTTTAGCAAACCTACATCTAGCTCAGAACAATAAACTTACGATTATCCCGGTCGTAAATAAAATAGATATGCCAAACGCCCGTGTAGAAGAAACCATTGAAGAACTGGTCGGTCTCGGATTTAGCCGCGAGATGATTTTGCCTATTTCAGCCAAGACCGGGCAAAACGTCGATACGTTACTCGAAAAAATTATCGAATACATCCCGCCGCCGGTTGCCGCACAGGATAAACCCGCGCGAGCTCTCGTATTTTCATCCCAGTATGACACGCATAAAGGAGTTGTGGTTTTTGTACGGGTAGTTGATGGGGAGATATCAAAGATGAAAGATCAAAGATCAAATATTCAGATCAAAAATCAAAGGTACGTAAACGCAATGCATCAGAATAGTGCATGGCCGGTGGTGCGATTTTTGGCTTCCGGTGCAGATGTGACACCGATTGAAGTAGGCTACTTTACTCCGAGTATGATGCCTTCAGATGGACTTCTGACAGGCGAAGTCGGGTACATTGCGACAGGGTTAAAAGACGTTCGCATGGCAAAAGTGGGAGATACTATTACGGTCAATTCACAATCTCCAAATCCCAATAACCAACAAAGAAAGAATTTAAAGGACAACTCCATGTTGGATATTGGAAATTGTGGATTGGAAATTTCAAAGGATATTGTCCCACTTCCCGGTTACCGAGAGCCCAAACCCATGGTCTTTTTGGGATTATTCCCTCTGAGCGCCGACGAGATCGTCGATGCCCGGGAGGCGATGGAAAAACTCCGGCTTTCCGATAGCGCGTTTTCATTTCGCCCCATATCGTCTCTCGCTCTTGGCAACGGCTTCCACTGCGGCTTTTTAGGCCTCCTTCATGCAGAAGTCGTCCAGGAGCGGCTCCAACGGGAATTTAACCTGTCTATGATCGCCACAGCCCCGTCGGTCGAGTATCAATTAAAACTCACGAGCCATAAGTCATCAGTCATCAGTCGTCAGCCGTCTGAAGACTCAAAGCTCAAAGCTGAAGGCTATATTTCCATCCAATCAGCATCTGAGTTTCCGGATCCGACAGTCATCGAGGAGGTAAAAGAGCCGATCATGATGGTCTCTATTTTTTCTCCCAAGAGCTACGTTGGCGCGATCATGAGCCTCGCCCAGGAGAAGCGAGGAGAGTATATGGATCTCGTCTATCAGGCTGAACAAGCGAAGTTCACCTATCTCATCCCTCTTTCCGAAATGATCATCGATTTTTTTGATCGTTTAAAAAGCGTCACCGAAGGCTATGCGTCGCTTGATTATGAATTTTTTGAACATCAGACAGTCGATGTTGTAAGGGTTGATATTCTGGTAAACCATGAGCAGGTCGACGCGCTCTCGTTTCTTGCTGTCCGCGATCAGGCGCACGCGCGCGGCGGCCAGATCGCCGATCGTCTCTCGTCGGTGATCCCGCGTCAGCAGTTTGAAGTACCGATTCAGGCAGCGATCGGGGGGAAGGTCGTCGCCCGCGCAGATGTCAAAGCATTTCGTAAAGACGTGATCGCAAAGCTCTACGGGGGAGACAGAACGCGCAAAGACAAACTTTTGAAAAAGCAGGCAAAAGGCAAGGCAAGAATGAAGAGAATCGGAACGGTGGAAATCCCTCAAGATGCTTTTTTCCAGGTACTAAAACGGGAGTAGCACAAGCCGCAGTCCCGTATACGCGCCCTTCTGACGCGAGGACGTAGACCTCGGGAGGAAGTAAGCGGTATACTGGGGCAAGGCGAAGATGTCCCGCGGAGCGGGATCCTGCTTCGCAGGAAAGAGAATCGGTTCTGTCGAGATCCCCCAGAACGCATTCTTTGAGGTGCTAAAGAGAGAGTAGTGAGTCGAATTTCGAATCAACGAATGAACGAAGCAACAAATTAACGACGCTTCGAGGATATTTTTCCCATCCCAGCAACCAGAACCTTCATCAGTAGCAGAAGTATACTATTGAGTGCTAAGGTTAGACCGAGGCTTTGGGTCATCGATGTACCGATGCGCGTGGTATATTCGAGCGCCTGTCCGGTGAGGCTGACTCGTAGGCCGAGAAAAAAAGTTCCGAAAAGTATGAGTGTGATCAATATCCCCACACCCCAGACCCCCTTCATATCTATAGAAGAAGGAAACATCGCAAGAGAGACTGCTGAAAGCAGGTAGGCGAGGCCAAAGAGGATATAGAGAGAACCTGAGGCCAAGACGTCAAGTCCACGATTCCATGGAATAGTCTCATAGATACCCGGGAGAAACGAAGAGAGTGCTCCGAGTGCAACGAGGCCTACCAAAAGCGGCGCGATGCCTATGAGGGCACGCCGAAATGGATCTGATTCATTCATCTGGACGCTACCCGTCTGAATATGGTCACCTCGGATAGATTCCGGTGCGAGGATCAGTTTTCCCGTTCTCACGCCCAGAATTTCAGCCGTAAACAGATGGGCGAGTTCGTGGATAATCGTGCCCGGAAACTGGAAGAGAGTGATGAGGGTGACGGCTATTGTACGTGAGCGGAAAAAAGAGGAGAAGAACAGAATCGAAGCCATGGTGAGCGCTCGGCCGATAAAAAAGAGGGAAGTGAGTTCAAACAAAAGAACGGAAAGAGTTATCATACAACTGACATGGTTATAATACTACCTGATTACCTAAATCATGAGCCTTTTTTTCAAAAAAATCTATGAGTGTCTCTTTTGAAAGTGGCGTGATCATGCGTGGAAACATCTCAAGATGGCGAATTTTCAGAAGTTCTGATCCAAGCGTCATGGGCGAGATAGCAAAATCAAATTTTTTCTTAGCGCCTTCTATAAGCGTATCAAGCGAGAGTTGCTGCAGGAGAACATACAGGTCAACAAAATCCTTCGGCTCATTGCGGCCAAAGAGGGCAAAGAGCTTGTTGACAGCGATATCAAGCTTGGAATCAACGGAGACACCATTTTTTTGCTCAAATGGAGCAAGATGCGCAAATGGATACAGGGTGAATTCGATTTTCAGGATTGTTTTGGCCGCAAAGATAAAGATATGCCTATCATAGAGGTGTTCGTATGTAGGAGACGTGGTTCTGAGCGTGTTTTTTACGTCGGCAATAAATGGAGATATGACCGACAACTCAAACGGTGTATCGCTAAAAAAGTCCAGGTCGTCGCTGTATCTATGGTGTAGATAAAAGGCAGAAAGCGCGGTTCCGCCGCTCAAATAAAATAGTTTTGAAAGTAATTCATTTTTTGAAAATAATTGGAGTACGCTTGTTTGATCCGTTGTCAGAATTACTGGTTCCATAAGATGAATTTGAGGAATTCTTTCTTCTTCGGGTCTATGCGAAGGAACGGGAAGTGTTTTTTTAGCAGTGTTTTTTTTATACGTTTTCCGTTTGTGCCAAAATTGATCATCCGCTCTAGCTGAAAGCGGATTCCCTTTGTCGTATTCTGAAGCTGTTTTTTATCATAATCCCAGAGAATCATATGGACGTAGTATAGAATGTTTGAGGCGTTGGGGCAAGCTTAGGGAGGAGATATTACGATGCCTGGCCTCTCCCTTGCCAGACGAGATTGACTCGTTGGTCGACCACGTTTTTTGAGAGTTTTATCGCTGCATCGTACTGGCCTTGTTTGATAAGTTCCCGTACTGTTCCAGCTGCCTGTTGGGTGATGTGATCCTCGTATTCACGAAGGTGAGGCACGATCACCGGGGAGAGCTCGGGAAAGGCGTCATCAAGCCTTGGAAGGGCTCTATAAAGCTCTTCAAACGACATGCCTGGCTGGAGCGTGTCAAGCACGTTTTGGGAGATCATCTGGCTTCTTTCTTCTGTCATAGATCCATCTGCGAGCTTTTTTTTGATAAGCTCTACTACGGCGAGTTCGACTTGTTGGCGTAGATCATCGGGTGACATGGTTTTTAGAATATTGAATGCAGAATTTAGTATTTAGGGAAAACATCTATCCTCTACGATCTAGTATCTCGGAATTTGAGATAAGAGGCAAGGGGGAGGTAATCAAAGTTCGCATTTAGTCACGAGAAAATCCTCCTGAAACGGGAGTCGTTGCGTCAAACGAAATCCTCTTGAACAATTTTTACATTTTTGCCAATGTTCTCCCGAGACGGGTTATGTCTAAAAATAATTGCCTCGGGTTGAGTGTGAG
>JACREM010000034.1 GCA_016218215.1 Candidatus Gottesmanbacteria bacterium
GTGGCTCCGGTTGATCCCGAGACGCCTGTTGGACCTGCAGCTCCCTGGGTTCCTGTCGCTCCTGACGCACCCGTCACTCCCTGGACACCATTTGCTCCTGTAGCACCGGAAGATCCCGTCGGACCTGCTGCTCCTGTTTGTCCGGTAGATCCAGAGGGTCCGGCACTCCCGGCAGCTCCTGTCTGTCCGGTGGATCCACTTGGACCTGCTGCGCCTGCGGCGCCGGTGGCTCCGGTAGAACCTGTTGGACCAAAATTACCTGTTGAACCTGTTGTACCAGTAGGCCCACCTGCACCGGTTGCTCCTGTTTGCCCTGTCACGCCGGTAGCGCCAGTTGGTCCAAAATCACCAGTTGAACCTGTTGATCCCGATGGCCCTTGTATTCCTGTAGCACCTGTAGAACCAGAAGGACCAGATGCCCCTCCAACTCCTGTACTTCCGGTTGATCCACTCGGCCCGGCTGCACCTGCAGCGCCGGTGGCTCCTGTTGATCCCGAGGGACCTGCGACTCCGGTGGCGCCTGTTGATCCGGTACTCCCGGATGACCCTGTCGGACCTGCGGCCCCTGTTGCTCCTGTACTTCCGGTTGATCCACTCGGCCCGGCTGCACCTGTTTGTCCGGTTGATCCTGTTGGTCCATCTCCTCCTGTGGCACCCGTCGATCCGGTTGGACCTGCGACTCCGGTGGCGCCTGTTGATCCGGTACTCCCGGATGACCCTGTCGGACCTGCGGCCCCTGTTGCTCCTGATGCACCCGTTGCACCAGTCGGACCCGATGGTCCGGCAACACCCGTCGCACCGGTCGATCCTGTCGCACCACTTGGTCCGGACACACCCGTAGCTCCGCTTGCACCTGAAGCCCCGGTTGCGCCTGACGCGCCATTTGCTCCTGATCCGCCGGAAACTCCAGCAGCAACATTTATCAGCTTAAGTGTCGTAATCCCATCGACGACTTTCACATCGAGCTGAGGACTCAAACTCTGTATATTTGTCGTACTATTATATATATCGCCATTTGGCCCATATAAAAATCTCACAACACCTTCATCATAAAAACGTTGCACATACACGGGTTCACTTGCTCCCTGTCCCGAAGGTACAGGAATACTATCCCCAAGCACAACTGGTACACCTCCAGTAGACATAATTCCTAAGACATTTTTATTAGGATTACTCCCATCTTCATACACAAGTTTTAAAATTTCTCGCATGACGATAAGCGATGTCGAATCCAAAGACTCAAGCGCATCATCTACTGTAGAAAATTCTATATTCCCTCGGGACAGGACTGTGCCGATGACCTGTTTTTTCTCGGCAAAAGTGATAAATCGAAACTTACCGATCAATTTTCCACCTGAAACTCTCCCTTCAGAAAAACGGACCGGTAATATCGCGCCATCGGGTAGTGAAACTCCGGTAATCATCCGATCGACCACATTTGTATCTTCAAGGTCACCTTTTTTTGTATAAAAAATAGAAAGCCCCTTACCGTCATCGCGCACAATACCATATTCTCCGTTTAAATACCGCAAAGTTACATCTCCTATGAATTTCCCGTCCGAGAGCACTCCATCTTCGATCGTGGCAAATGCAAAGGATTTATCCGGCCGCAGCACGGTCATGACATATGGGCCGGTCAGATCACTCTTTGTAAACAGTTCCCGTGTCATACGGGTGACTATGTCTTTTCCGTCGCTCACAGGGACTCGAAAAGCAGGAAATACGAATCCTCCGGCTCGTGATATGAATGGATATGCGATACTTGCGGTAATTATGCAGAGTAAAATGAGAAATACAGCTGCAGATCCTCTGTGTAGATTTTCGCCTGATTGAAGCTGAAAAAGACTAGTACGATCTTGTAAAGATGATGGTATAAAGTTCCATAAACTGGTAAAAATACGCCTCACACAAGTCAAAAACTTCCAAAGTCTGGAAGTACCATGTTTCGATCGGATCAGAGAGAGAAAGCAGCTCACGATGTATCCTCCGGAGGGATCTCAACTTTTTTCCGTGGGATACCAAGGAAGAGTGATAGTAACACCACGCTTAAGCCAACGACTGCAAATATTACCATCGATGGTGCATTTGCCACTCTCAGAAGATGTTCAACGCCCACAGACAGACTTATACCCCAGCCCATCGTGCCTATTCGGTCATAGACTGAGAGTACTCGTTCATTTTTATTTCCGTAATATTCCTGCATCACACCACTTTCTCCCTGCAGCCCTTTTCGAACCAACGCATCCGTACGTACCCCTTTTCCTACCATTTCGACATCTTTATCCACCATTTCCACACCATCTCGGTCTATCACAACAAAGTATTCTCCGGCAGTTTCTTCTGCCACTCGTTCTAATTTCCCACCGAGAGCGACCATGTCTACCCCTGCGACAAGCATCCCTGTGACAGTCCTCGTTTTTGAATACACAGGTGTGATGACGACGACGATATTTTGCCCACTCAACGCATCGCTCTCAGCTTTTTCTGCAATGACTGTTTGTTTTTTCGTCAGAGTCTGCAAAACGTATGACCTCGTTCCAATCGATGTTTTTTCCCGTTTTGGATCAAATGGATACGTCGCGATCACTGTCCCATCACTTTTTGCAAATAGCACATACCGAATCGTTTTATTCCCATCGTACATACCCCGGAGTACCGACGTCACCGAATCTTTTTCCTTTACAGAACTTCCGGTAGACGCACTCACTTTAGAAGTTCTCACTGACGCAATCGTCGGATTCAGGTTTTCAGTAAAGACACTATTCTGTGCACTACTTTCTATCATCGTTCTCACCCCATCAAACGCCGACTCCAATACCACTTTCCCATAGGACATCTTGTCTTTGAGTCTATTGGACGCAAATCCAAGGATGCTATCCTGAAAAAGCCGGATGACGCCGATAATTGCTAAAAACAAAAGAAGCACGCTCCCATAGCCAAAAAAGACCATGCGCCGCTCCCGACTCGTCACAAGTCGCATGCTATGCCAAGTCGGTACAGAGAGTGTAATGATGGAAACCATGAGGAGAAATAATGATCTCCCCCAGAGGAGAGAATTGGCGTACCAAAGGGATAAAACGAGTAAAAGTACGGCAAAAAGTGACGTTGAAATCCAAAAAAGCACCCGGCTGCGAAGATACCCTATGATTGAAAGCACAGCGATCAGAATCGAAAGTACGACCCATAGCCCAACGACCGGCCATGCTGTTCCCTGAAACCGAAAAAATACCGGCGCGTTTTGTGGGAAAAACACAAGCGATACCGGCAAGAGCGCCATAATTCCGCAGACATACAGTGTAAAATTCGCTATCCCTCCGAGAGGGAAAACAAACGATATTCCAAGCACTACCACCATGACACCATAGAGTACGACACCATCCACATGCCCCGATGTCCACATGATATACGCTGCGACTGTGTAGCACACCATTTCTATCGCTTGAAAAAGTTTGTGCCACTTTCCGGTTTTCTTTCCGACGATATCAGCAAGCAATATCCCAACACCAGCTGTCACGAGAGTGACTGCGAGCGGTACTTCCCACACGGAGAAAGAAAAAAGAAAAAATTCATCAAACTTTCCGGAAAAAAGCACCATAGATGCTCCGAGGAGAATCGATGAAAGTCCGACAAACCAATCAAAAAGACTTGGCATCTGGAAAGACATTTCGACTGTCCTGCCGGAGGAGATCATCTGTGCATGAGCGGCTTCCACTATCCCTGTGTCCTGTGATTTTTGGGATATGACAGTGTTCATCGATGTTGCAATCGCTAAAGCCTCTCCTTCTTGTGCTGACTTATGGAGGAGTAATCGGTCTACTTCGGTCTGAGGTATACGAAACCGGCCACGACCCACGCGTACCCCTTTGATCCGCTTTTCCTTGAGAAATGTATAGATGCTGTTGGTGGAGTATCCGAGGATATCCGCAACCTGTTTTACCGTATACGTTTCATGTTTCATAGGCAGGTTATAGTGTTTCTTCACAAGGCCAGGCCTTAAAACGGCTTGGCTCCGCCAGGAAAGGCCTGGCCTTAACACACTGTAATCAGACTTTTCACAACTCTTTCCAAATTCTTACAAGTGTTTTCACAAGTTTTTACAAATCCGTGAAGCTATATCTACTATGACGCATTGTTTTCACGGGTGTCAAGAGGCAATCCGGCGCTCTATTACCGCACAATCCTGCGGAATTAAAAAGGTATAAAAATATGAATTTTTACTTGTAAAATGAGCATCCATTTTCATCATTGGATTATACGATTTAGATATTGTATATTGGGCACATGCTTCTCACCTACTCTTCCACACCGGATATGATCGAAACGATAGACAATCTCATGGCTCTCCGACAGTCCATCCTTCTGACGCCATTGTCTCCCCGGACGGAACTTCGTCTTTCTTTTGAAGCAACGGTGCACCGTATCCGCGCGTCTCTTTTTTTATCTGGCAATGAAACTGATGTCAGAAATATATCAGAAACGCTTCTTGCAAGACCCAAAAAACCATCCCGGATACAACTCACAATCATCCGGTATAAAA
>JACREM010000035.1 GCA_016218215.1 Candidatus Gottesmanbacteria bacterium
CCGTCCTATTTTGTAGAAATACAGAAAATTCGCAAGCAGGGCGGGACAGCTGCTGCACGGCTGTCGTCAGCTCGTGCCGTGGGGTGTTCCTTTAAGTAGGAGAACGAGCGCAACCCGTATCTAATGTTACAAGTGTCATTAGAGACTGCCCCGCCTTCAGGCGGGGAGGAAGGAACGGACGACGACATGTCAGCACGGCGCTTATGACCTGGGTCACACACACCCTACAATGGCGAATAACAATGGGAAGCTAGCGTGTAAACGTATGCAAATCCCCAGTAAATTTCGCCTCAGTTCAGATTGGGGTCTGCAACCCGACCCCATGAAGTCGGAATCGGTAGTAATCGCAGATCAGCAGGCTGCGGTGAATACGTTCTCGGGTCTTGTACACACCGCCCGTCAAGCCAACAAAGTTGGGGGCGGCCGAAGAGCCCCATTTATTTGGGGAGCTAAGCCGAACTCAGCGATGGGGACTAAGTCGTAACAAGGTATCCCTAGCCGAAGCTGGGGATGGATCACCTCCTTTCTATTTTATACGTTGGTCCTTCCAAGAAGATACATGTGAGAGCAATTTCACCGATGATCTTCAAGTTGGGATTGATGTCCAATACGCTTTTGAAGAGAAAGCGCATTTAAAACTCTGAGCTCGAGCGCTCAGTAGATCTCTCAATCCGTTCCTGTCACCACCCGGTTGTCAATAGTAGACACCCCGTCTTTCCCTCTTTTTCTTTTGGAAATACTCACTATAATCGGAAAGTAATGATGCGTATCTCGATACGATTTTTATCGTTAGTCTTTGTAGGAATATTTTTTCGAATTTTTCTCATTTCGTACTCACTTGGGTATCGAGAAAATACGGATATTTTACGCTGGAAAGATTGGGGGAGGATATCATATCTGTTTTCACTCAAAGACACGTATAAACCGGATTATCTGTCGTTCGGAACTTTGCCAAACAATATGCCCCCGGGCACGCTCTACATCGTTTCCGGGATGTATCGGTTAAATATCCTTGCGAGTAAATTCGTCCTACGTTTCTCACATGAAGATCCGGGAAGCAATATGTTTCTTAATGCAACACTTCCGATTATTTTCTTGAGAATTCCATCACTATTTTTTGACATACTCATTGCGGTTTTGATGTATATCATACTAAAGAAAGAAAGTGGTGAAAAAGTAGCAGCAACATCTTCTATGCTGTTTTTTTTCAATCCCATCGTTCTTTATAATAGCTCGGTATGGGGTCAGATGGATTCCGTTACGACTGGATTATTTCTCCTTGCATTCGTATCTTTCTATAAAAAACATTTTACCTTTGCCCTCCTTTTTGCGATGTTTTCATTTTTTGTCAAATTATCCCTCGTTTTTTTGCTTCCCATCCTTATTCTCGGTATATTTATTTCTTCAAAATCTTTGGCTGCGACGTTAAAATCAATCGCTGTTTCATTGGTTCTTACTATGGCAGCAATTCTTCCGCTTTCTGCTTCGCCTCTGTCTTGGGTCTGGAATTTTCTATTAAAAAACGCAACCGGCGAGATGCAAAACATCACCGCATTTGCGTTTAATCTCTGGTGGTTTTTCTTTACCCCGGTGCTATCGATCGTATCAAATCAAAACGTTTTTGAATTTTCTGGCATTCGACTCATGGGTTCACCGCTTGTCACTCAAACATTTCTCGGAGTTCCACTATGGATCTATGCGGTGACACTCTTTATTATTTCTCTTCTGCCGTTTATACACATGTGGTTTTCCCAAAAGGGAAAATTTCTTGAGCCTCGGAAATTATTTTTGTTTTCGGCGCTCGTATCGCTACTCGTTTTTCTGATTCTCCCGCAGATGCATGAGCGCTATATGTATCCGGTGTTTCCGTTTTTAGCACTTGCCATAGGACTGGGGGAGCCGTTTTTATCTGAGTTTTTTAGTCTTTCCGTCTTACATCTTATGAATCTCATCTTTGTCTGGCATCCGATGAAAGAACTTCTTTTGTTCTACCCGGTCATGAATAGTTCGCTTGTCCAATGGGGGATCAGCGCAGGTATCGTCTCTGTGTCTCTTTTTGTCTATTGGAAAAGTTATTATCGACTTAATAACCCTAATGACTAAGCATATCCGTCATCGCGAGACCGTTCCGACGGCGTGGCGATCTTTTATTTAAACCATGAAATATATTACCACTGGAATACTTTTTTGTGTTCTTCTTTTCACCCCATTTTTTTTTAAAGGACAGTATCTTTTTCCCGGTAGTTTCATGGTGGCACAGTACGAGCCGTGGAAAAGTGAAATGGGAAACGGCGGTGCACCGACCATCGTCCATAAGCCTTTGGCCGATGACGTGTTTCGTCAACTATATCCGATGAAAAAGCTTGCCGCGGCTGCATTGTCAAAATTTCAGATGCCTCTTTGGAATCCATACAACGGATCGGGTCAGCCGCTTCTTGTCACTATGCATCCTGGATTTTTCAATCCTTATTCACTCATTCTTTCGTTTTTCCCAGATGGTTTCGGCTGGACGCTGTACGTATTTTTACAGGTTCCTCTGCTTTTGATCGGGATGTTTTTGTATATGCGCATCCATGGGGTGTCGCGCAGAGGATCGCTCATGAGCTCTTTTGTCCTCGGTCTTTCTGGCTTTGTCACAGTGCGACTTGTATACGGAGACTACATTTACGCGCTTGCATATTTCGTGTGGCTTTTAGCAAGTATTGCGTGGTATCAAAATCATTCGCATCATAGATACATACTTTTTTCACTGCACTGTTTACTGCCTGTATCTGGTTTTCTACCCAACCGCAGATTGCGCTGTATCTTTTGGGTTTTGCATTTCTCTATCTTATTTTTTGTATTGATACGTCAAAAATTCGAATTTCATGTATTATCGCGCTCATCCTCGGCACAGGTATCGCAAGTATTCAGTTGTTGCCAATGTTCGAGCTGTATCGTCTTTCTGCGATCAACACTCAAACATCTGCATTTATCATCGATCGATTTTTATTACCAGTTTCTCATTTTATTTCTCTTCTTATTCCAAACTTTTTTGGCAATCAGGGGACGTACAATTATTTTGGCGCAGGGGACTTTGTTGAAAGTATGACAGCATTTGGAAGCATACCGTTGATGCTCGCTCTATTGTCAATGTATTCAGTTAAACTTTCAAAAAGGTTATTGTGGTTCTTTGCTATTAGCGCTGTTGGTGCCATAGCGCTAAGTATTTCGTCACCTCTGACGCGGTTTATCTACGGCATATCCATCCCAATTCTTTCTACCTCTGTTCCATCGAGGATTCTCATACTTGCGGTATTTTCTCTCTCTGTCCTTGCGGGGTTTGGCGTAGACTCTCTGCTTTCACAAAAGCGCATAAAAGAGATGAGTAAGCCGATGATTTTTGTAGGGTCTTTGATAGTTTTTGTTCTCCTCTATGCTTTATTTCTTTCGGCCAAGCATGTTTCGTGTCCATCTCTTTCTATTTCGACCTGCCGCATGACGTCGGTACGTACGACTCTTTTTGAACTCTTTGTATTTCTCTCGTGTTCACTTTTATTCCTCATTTCAGTCAAAGTCAGGGGTAAATGGATACAAAATATATTCATTTTGATGAGTGTTTTTATTTTTTTGGGAGCCGGATTGTACAATGCGGAAAAACTTTTGCCGTTTTCCCCGAAAGAGATGATGTACCCAACATCTCAGCTCATAGCAGAACTTCAATCACTCGGTTCAAGCGAAAGAGTATTTGGGATAGGTGAAGGAAAAATTTCGACAAATATCGCAACAGAGCTAAAAATTTTCGACCCAGAATATTATGATCCACTGTATATAAAGCGATATGGGCAACTCGTAGCGTATGCAAATCAGGGTGTGTTTCCTCCAATACTTAAACGAAGCGATGTCGAAATCACGCGAGATTCTTACGTGTCTTCCGAAATAAATAAGAGAAGGGAACGCCTCCTTGATCTTTTATCTGTGACATATCTGTATGGAAAATATGGAAACTTACCATTTGACGCATCGAGTCACGGTTTTGGCGATCTCTTCTGGCAGTCGTCAGCCTATCGCATTGCCAAACGACCTTCAGCATTACAGCATGCATATCTTGTACATCAATATACTGTCAAAAATACTGAGAGAGAAATTCTTTCTACACTGTTTGATCCGTCATTTGATCCGCATATATCCGTCATTTTAGAAAAAGATCCCGCAGTACATCTGACTGACACATCCGATCTTAGTACCGTATCAGAAAATACTATTGAGGACATCGCTCAAAACGAGTATCTGAAATTTTCTGTCACCATGAGCAATCCGGGGTTATTTGCTCTGACAGACAATTTTTATCCAGGCTGGCACGCAAAAGTTGACGGAAAAGAGACGGAAATTTTTAGAGCTAATTATTCATTTCGAGCTGTTGTATTAGACAAAGGGGAACACACGGTGGAATTTATCTATAAGCCGCAGTCGCTTCGAAATGGAGTCATTTTGTCCCTTTTTTCTCTTCTCGTACTTGTACGATTGGCTTGGTTTTCAAATCTATCTCCATTTGTTACAATCAAAGAATACTTTCTCAGAGAGTGTCTTGGCGGCACGTCATACGTGCCAGCCGCGTTTGATCCAGTCAAACGGGACTAACAACGTTTGACGTTTTCGCGGCGTCACGTCAAACGTGACTGCCAAGTTTGACTTGGCGCGGTGGCGAAGTTGATGGCAGCTTGACGAACAAATTCTTATTTGTGAGTTTAGATGCCGATCAATCCCGCATCGCGGGATGGTAACGAAAAGATAATCAGTGGCGCGGTGGCGAAGTGGTAACGCGGGAGTCTGCAAAACTTCTATGCAAGGGTTCAATTCCCTTCCGCGCCTCAAAGTTACAGAGGATTTGACGGTTCGAAAGAGTGGGTTCAATTCTCCCGCGAAGCGGGATTTCGAGGACTCAACCTTCCGCGCCTCAAAGTCGTAAAATTGGATTATTGATTTGGGTGTGTAGTTCAGTGGTAGAACGGAACGTAAATTGGGTCGCTAGTTCAGTGGTAGAACGCTTTCCTGATAAGAAAGAGGTCCTAAGTTCGATTCTTAGGCGACCCACATTTCTATGAATAAGTAGTAAGATAAGAAGTATATGCTTCAGATTCCTTTTATAGAAGAACCACCGCTTCTCTCGCCGCCGGTATCAAAAATTCAATATCTATCCCGTTTTTCTATTGGACCAAAAGGGAAAATGTTTATATATGCAGTTATTCTTTTTGCGGGTTTTTTTGGAGCCCAGATTCTCTTTCCATTTCTCCCAAAACGGTCTGTTGCCGAGCCTCAGTTTCGTGAGGTGGCGCAAAAAGAGGTGTTAAACGCGACTCCTTCCGCGACATCTTTGCAAGCCAGGGCTGCACAGTCAAACGATTATCTTCTGTCATTTAAAGATATATCCCGGTTTGATAGCATCACTGAGCTTCATCTTCTCCAAAAATCGACAGGGAATGAAAAGACACTGGGAAATGTCAGTGCGTATAGTCCCGAAACTTCAGCGGCACTTCTTTCCTATCCTCCGCGTGTAGTATTTCTTCGCGAGTCAGGAGGGACAAAAAATGAGGAGTATAGTCCGCTCAATAGTGCGCTCGTCGTGTACGCTATTCTTTCAGATTCTTTTACCAGTACGCTCACTCTCGCAGATATGAAAGCGCGGTATCCCAATCTTGATATTCCGCGAAATAATGCCGCGCTTAATACGCTTCTTGTCTCTCCATCGGGCAATCGGGTTGCATTCAACTACGGTTCTCCCCTTGAGCCGGATTATGGGAGTGATATTCTTGTCGTAAACCTGCAAAGCGGCAAAATGACGATCATCGGTGAAAAAGGAAAGCTGAAGCAGTGGGTCAATGATGTACTGTTGCGTTACGAGATGATTGACTCTTTGGGAGCATCAAAATCTTTAGATTCTCTCTCCTCTAAAGTCTCCCGCGACGTCGGCGTCCCATATTAAAATTTTCTTTATCTTCAATGTTGGACATTGGATATTGTGTATTGTGAATTGTATGAAATGAAGTAACACGTTAAGGATATATCACGACCACCGTCCCCAGTCCCGCAAACTCATACACTTTTTTTGCATCGCCAAAAGATAAAGCCACGCAACCGCCTGTCGACGGCGTACCCACCTCGTCTCCCGGATTGACGCGTTTTTTTCCGTTGACCAGTGCATAGGGGATTTCATGTATGCCAAATGAGGCATTGAGTTTATTGCTGTAGTAAAATCCCATCCAGTACGGCATCCAGACTGAGTAGATGTCAGAAAAGGCGAGCGGGGATTTGTTGAATATCGTAAATGTCCCTGTGGGTGTTGGATAGTATTTGCCGGTAGATACGCGGTATGAGGCGATGACTGTACCGCCGGAAAACAGATACATCATGGATTGTTTTATATCGACCTCAATATATTTATCTGCGACATCACCATTTGACGTTGGCCCGTCATCGAGGGAGAGGAGGAGTCCTATGTCTTTTTCTTTATCCATGCGCGATCGGATGACCTCTATAAGTTTGTTTTTAGCCGTGGTAAAAGAGAGTGTCTTTCCGTGGATAAACGAGACTGTTTGGGAGAGAGTATTGAGAAATTTTTTTAATCCCGCTTCGTGTATTTCTATGGCAATACCGTCATTCGTTTCACCTGTGAGAGAGACACTTGCCAGTGTCGCGAGTTCTTTTGGCGAGATGATGATGCTTTGATCTACGCCTCCCGAAGATATCTGCACGAGGAGTGGTGTTTCAAAGACCGCGCGCAACCGATCATTTAACAATGATTGAGTCGGCAGTTTACTGCTCTCTGCTTTTGCAAGTTTAGGAGACAAAGACAGTATTGACCGGTCAGCAAACGATGATTCTATCTCGTCATGTAAACTTACCGGGTCTATACGAAATCGTTTTTCCAGGCTTACCACTGAGACCATATTGTTTTTGCCTACTTTCAGCTCATCGGTATCAGTACTAAAGTCAAAGAGCGCGTCTTGAAGAAAAGAAGTAAATCCGCCGGTAAATGCAATCGGGGCGGGTATCGTCCGTCTCGTCGTAAATGACGAGAGAAGTTCGAGTATATTTTGCGGAAACGGTTTTCTGTTTGGCGCGGTAACAAGCGTTTCAAGTCTATCAAGCGACAGCTCTATGCCCATCTGTTCAAAGCTCCATTCGTACTCGCGGTCGCGTATTGAAACTTTTATAGAACGTTTCAATTCTTTTTGTATGAGCGCGCGGGCCTCGGGAAGCGTTTTCATACCTATGTTGATGGATCCTATGTATGTATTTGGATATATTCGCGTCGTCACAAAGCTTCCGGCAATTGCGGCAAGCAGGAGAAACGCAATCGTCCCGGGGAATATTATAGTACGACGGATGTTCCTTGCTATCGCGAAGACTACACGTTTAATTTTTATTCGTTTCATTATAAAAAGATTTAAAGGCCACGTTCGAGTGTTAAAAGGCCAGGCCTTAAAACAGTTCATCCTGAGCTCGTCGAAGGAGCCTGACCCCGTAGGGAAGGCCTGGCCTTATAATCTAAAGTCTCTCCGCAAACACGAGTAGTCTCTTCTGTGTCGTCCCCGCTGGCCAACAGGTCTGAAGGACGATCGTCTCTTTTTTATACGTTTTTTTGAGAAATGACACATCGGTGGGCTCGGTAAATTCCTTCGTCGTTACACGGTAGTCCGTCCGTTCTTTTTCGTGGAATATATATATCTCATCTCCGGTTTTGAGTTTATCGAGAAGATAAAATATGGCATTATACTGGGTGACAAATTGAGGCGTTGAAGAATGGGCAAAGTAATACCCAAGTCCGATGCCGCTTCCCGGAAACGCGGTGCTTGAGGCATGTGCTATGCCTTTTCCAAGCGCTGCCTTGTACATCTTTTCATCATTCGGATCGACATTGAAGACGATCTCTGAGTCGATAAAAAGCGCCGGGATAGTAATGCCGTTGGTTTTATGGATACTTGAAAATCCCCGTAGATCGAGATTAAATTGGGGGAGTATGAGTCCACGGATGTCAGACACGTGAAACACATCCCGAAGAGCTTTTTTATACTGGTAGCCTATCTCGAGGAGTGTGACGGGTAGAACGACGCTCACAAGCCAGATAATACATACAATTATTCCTCCGGCGACAGCAGAAAGTGTCAGTATGCGCTTTAAAGAAACATCCATAAAATCATTGTAACAATGTGTTGAGTTCAAGGCCAGGCCTTAAAACAGTTCATCCTGAGCTTGTCGAAGGAGCTTGGCTCCGCCAGGAAAGGCCTGGTCTTATGAAATTTGTGTCTGCAAGGCGTCCCATTATAGGAACTAAAGAATAAATTTTTCCAAAAAAAAGATCCCGGGAGGTAGTTAAAGTCTGACGTAAAGTCAAACGCCTCAGGGGATCTTTCGTCATGCTCCAAAAAAAGGCGGCAGAGCCCTGGTTTGGTTTAATCGTTACAGCAAATAGTCGTCCAGCTTCCGTGGAACATAATATCCGAAGCGAGCAGCAATGTTCACAGCTCGCCAAAAATTTGATTTACGAAGTTCCAGTTCGGCTTTTGCTGCTTGAACTTGAGAGTAGTAGGTGTCTGCTTGGTTCTGTGATACTTTGTTTCCGTATGGTCTTCGATCTTCTACGGTTCTCTGCGCAATATCTGCTCTCTGAAATTCAAGAGCTAGTGGCACGATCTTCGCCTTGATTTTAATTGTATGCGCATTCCACATTTCTAGATCTGTCTCTGGTTTTTCGCCAAACCATTTTTCAAATTCTTTGACAGCTCGATATTTTTTATACCATCGAACGCCAAGAAAAATGATCACCGCCCAAATTCCAAGTGCCACTAATGCCTGGGGTATTCCTGTCTCAAACATATGGTACACCTTGTTCCTTTCAAAGTGTGGTACATTCTGGTGTTCTTATCACCAGATTCAGTACGTCTCGGTGTTCATGGCGCCGAGAGCGGCTTGAAGCGTCTTGCCCTGTCTGCCCAAAGTTCGTCACTAAGCTGCAACACGCTCGCGAATTTCGTGAGCATACTGTAGCCTAGTACTGGCTTTGTATATGGTATGGAGCATGTTGTACGTTTCACTCGTTGTAAATATGTGTAGCTACGAATTGAAGCGCAATTGCTTCAATCTAACCCTAGAAGTACGAGCGAACCGTAGAATGTAAACGAGCGAAATATAACACTCTAGTATATCAAAATTCGAGAGGTATGTCATACTATAGGACTATTCCGAAGCTAAATTTCTGTCCCAGACACCATTTTTTGTAGCTGTATCTGAAAATCAGGGAGTTCATTTTTTATCACGTCCCACACGATGGCGTAATCTACCCCAAAATAGTGATGGATGAGTTTGTCTCGTAATCCGGCAAAAGATTTCCAGTCGATGTTAGGATATTTTTTACAAAAAGATCCCGGGAGGAGTTTTGTTGCTTCTCCGATAATTTCCAGGCTTCGTGCAAAAGCTCGCTGTCGTACTTCATCGTACATAAATTGCTCTTCGGTGATTGGTTGAGATTCTCTTAGGAGGAACTCTCTTTCGTCTAATATATGATGAAGGTATTCAGTCGGCGATTTGGACATAAGTGAGATCGTTTTGTATATGTGGTTTTATATATGGTGATAACGCCTCAGGCGTGAGCGCGTCTACGCGCTGATTGAGAGCATCTTCAAGCAAAGTGGTAGTACGGAAAAAGTTTTTATAGGTTTTTTTCCCGGGTATAAAGTCAATGAGTAAATCCAGATCACTTGATACGGTGGCTTCTCCTCTGGCGTGTGAGCCAAATATTCCCACACGTTTGACTCCAAGGGATTGCAGGGTTTCTTTTTGGTCTGCTATTGTTTTCTTTAGGGAATCGATACTCATAGTATGACATAAGTATAACACAGGCTTATAAAATATTTTCAAGGCCAGTGATGTTGTTTGACATAGGCTTTAAAGGTCAGGCCTTGAAAGGTTGAGTTCTGCAAAGCAGAAGGAAATGGTTTCGCTTCATAGCGAAATGCCAGGCCTTATGAAATTCTGATTTCAGGCTAATATGTTTATATCTATTTTATTCTATTATGGCCTCGAAAATATGGCCTATAACGCTTGACTTCTTCTTCTTCTGTTAGACTTTCTCCTCAGGCATAGCCTCAATAAAGCTCGTCATATCGAGACGTTTCTTTTGTTGCATTGCCTCTTTTAGCACGTTTACATTGGAATCTTTTATCCATATTAGGCAGGCTTATGGGCCGATAGGCTAGCTATCTGTGCTTGGCTTGCTTAGTATTGGATTTTGGACTGTATTCGAACATCAATGTTTTACATAAAAAAGGAGTTCCTCTCATGAGTTTTTTACGATTAGATAAACTGACCAATGGTAAACTGAGCTGGATTATTATTGGGGCAATTGTTGTTGCGATGGCGACGTCGATCGTTGAACCGCTTGCAACGTATGTATTCATCGCTGTTGTCTGCGCTGTGTGTGGATTCGTTTCATTTTGCCTTGCCAAGTTTATTGATTGGCTCGATGAAAGTGTTGAAATCCATGTGCGTATGACGCGAGTGTATCACCTGGCCTTTGCGCTCGGCATTGCGACACTCGCGGGAGTATTGTTTGGGAGATTCGATAGTGTTTTCCCATTTTCTCCCGAGCTATACGCGATAGTGTCGCCCAAAGTGCTCTTGTTCGTATGGGGCCTTGTCGTGTCGCTGTGCGGATATTTTATCGCTTGGCAGTTCTTTATGAGAAAAGGAGCGTGAGACATGAGCCGCTATGGTAGTGAGGACAGCTCCGCTAAAGCTATTGGATCCCTTGTCCTGATCGTTATTCTCATCATTTTCTTTGTGTGGTTCTACTCTGCAAGTGAGAGTGGGATCGGTGTTGTTCAAAGCAAATGGACTGAGACGCATACGTCTTGCAACGACGACGGGTGCACCACGAGCACCAAATACCTCGTTCAATGTAAGGACGGCAAGATTTTTGGTGTGTTCTGGGGTACGCGCGACTGGGATCGTATGATTGTCGGATCCACGATCAAGTATGAAGCGCGCGGCCGCAGTTTAGATTTTTTTGGATGGCGCCTCATGCAGCCAGACATTTTTAGTTTCGAGCTTCTCGAAGGCCCACCGAGATAGCGAGAATTCAAGAATAAAAAGTCCAAGATTCCAATTTCAGTAGTGCAAAAACACACCCTTCGACATGCCGTCGGTCCTATAGAGGATTTCAAAAGAAGAGGGTGTTTTTTGTTGGATTTTTCCTTAATACTAATACTATCCCCTAAATACTAAATTCTCGATTCTAAATTCTACTTCCTCTTGTGTTTCGTTTTGGCTTTCGAAGCATGTTTCTCCGGGGCTAGTTTTTGCGCTAATAGGTACGCAAATCCGACTGTCCCACCTAGTAGTGCCGCCACGGTGAATGCCGTCGGCGTGCCGGTAGATGGCTGGCGGGTCAGGGGAGAGGTGGCGACATAAAACAGCTTCTGGCATGACCCGGAACCGCCTTTCCAGTTTCCTTGGGTATCGCGGATGTATCCGGACACTGTGTACGTGCCTGCCCGGTCATACACCTGTTCAAATGTCCCTGAATCACTCTCTTTTACTATGGCGTTGCCAAAATCTATCTTGTAGCGCTGGAGCGATCCTTTATTGTCATACCCTGTCACCTGAAATTTTCCGGTCGTCGGTGGCTGGTTGTAATTTCCGGAGGTTATGAATAGGTCAGAGCAGTCGGATCGCTGTGATTCGATGGGGGATGATTGCACATAGACCGTCGTCTCACAAGATCCCGAACTTCTCCATGTTCCGCGACTATCCAGGACATCCGCGCGGGCGGTAAATGTACCGGAAGATTCGTAGCGATGGACTATTTCAGCGTTGGTAGATTCTTCTGTTCGTCCGTCACCAAAATAAAATCTATAGCGGGAGATAGATCCTGCACTATCACTGCCCCGTGCCCGAAGCGTCACGTTTGCCGGAACATTACTATTGTTTCCGCTCGCGACGACCAGAGAATCACAGGAACTAGTCATGATCGGGGTCGGTGTCGGTGTTGGAGTGGGGGTCGGTGTCGGTGTTGGAGTCGCGTTTTGCATCGGCGTCGGGGTCGGCGTCGGGGTCGGATTACTCTGGCAATCACCCGAGTACCAGACCATGTAGTCGAGCATGTCGCTGTCGCTGCAGCTCCATCCGCCGACTCTGCAGTTTTTAGAAAACACGTCAATCTGGACTGTCTTTCCGCACGCGCTACCTGCGAGTGACTGGTTGGTCGAAAACGTCGATTCGTTGCTTCGGCACTCTGTTTGCCGTCCGTCACAGGTGAATTTCACCACGTTTTGTCCGCCGGATGAACACGACCCATTTCCTGTGTCGCACCCTTTTTTACATTCATTTGAAGTCGCGGCCAACCCTGTCCCGCAGATATTCGTATACACGCCGGATCCATAAGAAAGTGCGTAGGCCTTGGGGGAAAAAGAGAGCGAGAATACGAAAAATGCAAAAAGAAAAACGATGCCTTTTAATAGTGTCATATGAATAATGAGTGAATGGCAGGTTCGATCTCATTATACACAATTATTTCATTCCTGCAATCGTATTATTTTTACACAAATTCAGAGCGTATGAGTATGATGCCCGAGAGGTCGAGTGAAGCGAGATCTCGGGCAAGTCGTTCATACGCTCCAAATAAAGCTACCCCCTACCAACTACCCCCTACCAACTATATAATATATCCATGGTTCTTTCTGACCGTGATATACAAAAAGCGCTTGAGTTTGGGAAAATAAAGGTTACCCCGGCTCCAAATCTGGAAGAACAGCTCGGCTCCTGTACGCTCGACCTCAGGCTCGGGACGGTCTTTCGGGTGTTTAACCAAAATACCTCCCCCTACATAGACCCTCAGGATCCATCCACCTTAAATGACCTGACGAGCGAAGTGTCGGTCGAGAAGGGAAAACCCTTTACCCTTCACCCCGGAGAGTTTGTCCTGGCCATGACTGCCGAATTTGTCGAGCTTCCGGATGATCTGACGGCAAGCCTGGAGGGCCGCTCATCCATCGGTAGACTTGGAGTGGTGGTCCACTCCACGGCGGCCAACGTCGATGCAGGCTTTCGGGGCAACATTACGCTTGAACTTGCCAATATGGGCCGTATTCCCGTCATGCTCTACCCGGGTATGCGCATCTGCGCCCTCTCCTTTCACGAACTTACCACTCCCGCTGAGGTGCCGTACTACAAAAAAAAGTCAGCTAAATATTCAGGCCAAAAGGCCCCCGAATCCTCCAAAATCGCGTCAGAGTAGTCCAAAAGGGGGTTCAACCCCGTTTTCAACAACATTGATTTAAAGTTTAATGCTTGCACAGTTTATTGTAATTCATGATATACTGTCGCTACTATGAAAGTATTTTTTACCGCATCACAGCGTGGCCAAGGAGAGTATGGCGCAAAGTATAAAAAAATTGCTGAAGCATTAGAGCAGCATGGCTACAAGCTCTTAGATGATGATATTCTGACTGATAGCTCACAGAGTTTTTATTCACGACTAGAGAAGGGCGGACACAAGACATACGAAGAATTTTACAAGAAGAAAATTCGACTAATTCAAGAAGCCGATCTTTGTGTATTTGAATCAAGTACTCAAAGCTTGTCAATAGGATTTGTCATAGAAAAAGCACTTGAATTTAATAAGCCGGTCATAGTTTTATTTACAGAAGGAAACAGTCCTGTCTTTATCCAAGGGACGAGCGAAGAAAAACTTATTTTACATAGCTATACAGAAGAAAATATCGCTTCAGTGTTGAAAAAGGTATTGTTAGAGGCAGAGTCACTTCGAGATAAACGGTTTAATTTTTTTATCAGTCCAAAACTACTTGAATACTTAGAGAGAGTGAGCAAAAAGCAGGAAATTACAAAATCGACATTTATTAGAGGACTTATATTAGAACATATGAAGCGCCATAAAAACGATGGCCTTGATGATTAGCTTCTGTCTGCGATAAACCAGATCTGGCAATTTTTTGTTATTTTCATTTTTTCAAATCCGATAAAGAGTGTATCTGAAACAGTAAAATTATGTTCCTTCAGCGTCTTTTTCCAATCAAGTGGTGATTTGAATAAAAATGGAAAGTTTATATCGCTTGCACCGAATACAATTGCATTTGAAAAATAATCAGTTAAGACCGCATAATCGAATTGATCCTGAACCGAGAGTGACATAAAGTGTTCTAAAAATATTGAGTTTTGAGTTGCCATGCTGAATTGTGTGTCTTCAGGGTGAATGCCACATGTATCCTCTTCTATAATTATTCGACGGGCAATTCGATGAAGCTCTTTTAGTATTGAAGATAAGTCCGCGTTGTTGATATGGTGTAGCACTGTTCGTACGATGGCAGTATCTATGGAATTGTCTCTGAATGGTAGGACTCTTGGCTCAACCATGAGAACGAATTCGAGGTCACGGACAAAGGCGGATCGATAATCCAAAACATCGGTAAGTTGTACAGAGTACCCGTGTTTCACTAGTTCGTGAGCAAAGAATCCTGCACCCGCACCAAAATCTAATATTTTCTCCCCTTTGATGTATGTTTTAATTTTATCGTAATCAATTTGCGGTCTTTTTAATATTTTGTAGGATTCATACGCAGTACGAAACCAAGAAGTTGGCGAACTTGGGAAAAGGTTCGTTTTTATATATGTTTGCGCGGCATGAAAGGAATTTACGTCTATAGAGATAGACTGACTATCTACGAGTATATCGATAGCAAGATTTACCATGTTTTCTATTGAGCGTTTATGGCGCGGAAAACACTCCGTATAGCTATCCAAAGTAATCGTTCGAAAAAAATCTACGACATTTTTTTTTCGTAGAGCATGTAAAACGGGAAGGATTTGTTGTGTTTGCTTCATTGCGTACGAGTTTTGTCGTTTTAGTGTTATCTGATTATATCAAACTGGATATATATGTGTAAAATTGGGTGCTTGACTTTCGTTCCTGTTTTTCCCCATACTGAATACAGAGTAATATTTTCATGTAAAGGAGATTTTTATGCTAGATCAACTCATCGGTATGTTTATGCTTGGTCTTGGGATGAAGACGCCGACAAATGCCCCTGGGCAGGTGCGAGGAGATACGACTGAGGTCAAAACTCAGGAAATTGAAACAAAAGAAGTAAAGGACGGCACGAGCTTCATGCTCGAACAGAAAAACGAACAGCTCAAAAAAGCAGTTGAGGCAAAGAGAGAAGCACTGAAAAATATTCAAGAAACAAAACGGGAAACATTTAAAACGATTCGGGAAACTGCTAAAACTGCTCGAGAAGGGCTAAGGGAAGCGTCCAAAGAAGCGAGGGAGAAATTTGAAAATGAATTTAAAGATAAGTCAAACGAAGCAACATCGTCAAGGGAACTCAAGCGGGAAGAGTTTCAAAAAAAGCTTTCGGAGCTGAAGGATACAAAGAAAAAGAAGCTCCTGACCCAGTCCCTCAAAAAAATGACGAACCTGAACGCACACAGTACGAAAGCCATGAGTACCGTGCTTACCCGTATGCAAAAAGTGCTGGAAAATGTCTCTGCTAAGGCGCTGTCGCTTCAGGCAAGCGGTAAAGACGTGACTGCGGTCCTTGACGCGTACGGAGCTGCCCAGACGGCTGTGACCAACGCCAGTCTCGCAGTTTCTGCTCAGGCAGGCAAAAGTTATGATGTGTCTACGTCTACTGGTAGCGATATCAAAACAGACGTTGAGACAGGGGTAAAGTCGCTTGAGATTGATATATCAGGGGTTAAGACGCAGATGGAAGCGGCCCGTCAGGCAGTCTACGCAGCAGTCAAAGCACTTTCGGCGATTACAAAGTAAAATTATTACGAGAGGAGATAAAACAGTATGAAAAAGAAAGCACACAAACCAGTCGTACATCACAAGCGAAAAGAAAATCCACCGTTCGTTCTGTGGATGCCGCTTGCAGCCCTCGTCTTTTTTATCGTAGCCGCTGTGACGTGGAGGGTGATGACGACTTCTAGCGAGGTGTCTTCGCCGCAAAACGTCAAAGGTGCGTCAGTCTCCACATCGGATATGACAAAGGAAGTCGATAGCCTCACGACTCCGGACGACAAAGCCGCCTTCGAGTCTCTCAAAAAAGAGGTAAAAGGACTGTAGATTGTTATGTCCTTTCGAGACCGCGGCAATCTTGGTTTTCAAGGCCTGGCCTTGAAAGGAACGAAATCCCGAGTTTTTCGTCGAGGGATGAAGTGGGTTCGCCTCTTGGCGAAAGGCCAGGCCTTTTGTGTTGTTTTATGAAATTTTATCTTCTTTTACTTTTTTCTCTTGCCTCTCTTGGCCTCAATATCTTTCTTCTCAATTATAATTATACGCAATACAACGTCATCTCCGTCCACGACGGCGATACGTTTACTCTGGCAAACGATGATAGGGTCAGACTCTTAGGCGTCGACGCGCCCGAGCTCGGACGCTGTGGGGCAGACCAGGCCAAGTCGCTCCTTGGTTCTCTTGTTCTTGGCAAACATGTGAGCCTCAAGGAAGAAAAGCGCGATACCTACGGCCGCCGCATGGCGCTTGTGTACGTCGGACATACGATGGTAAATAGCATTCTACTGGAAAAGGGTTTCGCCCGCCCGGATTATACGAAAAATACTAAGACCGAGGAGCTCAAAGCCGCGTACAGAAGGGGAAGCGAGGCGAAGATTGGGATTCATAGCCCGCTTTGTACCAAAAACGCTACTGTACCGCCGACTAAAGTCGGATGTACGATCAAAGGCAATATAGATCAGGGGACATGGGATAAATTCTACCACCTGCCGACCTGCCGCCACTACAATCAGATTGTGCTCAATGAAGACCTCGGAGAAGGGTATTTTTGCAGCGAATCCGAAGCTTCAGCCGCAGGCTTTCGCCTCGCCCCTGACTGTTTACGGTAAAGTATTGACAATTATCATAAATAGTTATACTATTATTACACAGTTATGATACCTTCTGTTATCCACACTATCTCAGATTTACGGTTCAAGACCAAAGACGTCTTGGCTAGTGCCATGAAAGAGCCAGTTGCGTTATTTCATAGAAGTACCCCCAAAGGGGTACTTATGTCTGTCGAAAAGTATCAGGAGCTTATGGATTCGCTCGAGGATTACTATCTATCCATACGCGCAGAAGAGTACGAAAAGGAAGATAAATCAAAGGTCAAATGGATATCTCATAGCGAAATGAAAAAGAGGTACGGAATCTAATGCTGTACGATACATGTACGAAGTTTATTATCACGAACGAGTAGATAAGTTTTTTACGAAAATCACAAACAGAGAAGTGGTTCGGATTCTTCGAAAAATTGAAGTTTTAGCTCAAGATCCTTTTCAAAAGACATTTGATGTAAAAAAGATGAAGTCCTTAGACAAATCCTATCGGCTTCGTGTCGGAACTATGCGTATTATTTATCAGATAGAAACCAAAAAACAAACACTCTTCATCGTCGACGTCGACTTCCGTGGAAATATTTATTAACTTTGTCTTAAAGGCCAGGCTCCTCATGCGAGGATCTATGGACTTGAAACAGTTCATCCTGAGCTTGTCGAAGGAGCTTGGCCTAGCAGGTTGAGCGAAGTAAAATCCCGCTTCACTAGAGAAGGCCTGGCCTTATAAATTTGAAAAAGAAGTGCAACTGTCATCCTCGCGCATGCGGGGCTCTAGACATCTGTCATCCCGACCGAAGTGGAGGGATCTTCCAGAAAAAAACTACGCGCGATGCTAGTTTTCTTCAATGTTTAGAATTTTCCTCATCGAATCGAGAAACGCAGGAATATCATCATATCTTTTTACCGTTCCCTGTATCTCTTCGGGTATTGCGACTGCAAGCTGACGTACACCATGACCAAGTATTTCGCGAAGGAGCTCTGTGTCAAAATCATCTAGGCTTAGCTCATTAGTTTCCTTGGCATGTCCCGGGACGGATTCATAGTGACGATTATATTTTTTAAAAGTATTAAACAGTTTTAGTAGGTCTTCTGATCGATATACACGGATCCCGATGTTTGTTACTCCAGATTCTATTGTTCCGCTTCCTTTGAGTTTTGGATGTCCAAACTCAGTCGGCAGGCCATTATTGTTTACTGTTATCGGATATGGAGGGTTTTGCATAGATGCCGAAGGCAAGACCAGAGAAAGTGGTGTGCCTAGCTTGTCGTATGCGTACAGCGTTAAGAGAGATAGTATCGCCGTCTCTCGTGAGTTTGGATCCGTGCCGCCTTGGGTGATGACATATTTTTTTTCTTGTATGAGGGATTGCATTTGCAAAAGTGCATCTCCATGTCCCAGTGCATTTCCATTGGCGTCATATTGTTGTTCGAAAAACACGGCATTTTGTATGCCGAGTGGGTCGGTGATCGATCGTTTGATTTCTTCAGCGTATCCGTGGTGGACGACGATATGTTGGCCGAGTCCTCGTGTAGCCCACGCGGCATATTGCCCAATAGGTACGGTCGATTGAGAAGATTTTGAATTCGGTAAAATATTTTGTATTTGGGCGAGTATACGCGGTTTTTTTTGATCTATTTGAGAAATAGTAATTTTCCGAAGTGACTCATCCCACCGTTTTCCTTTGCCTGCTGCAAACATGATAACCGCAGTATCTTTTTCTACTGCACGAACAAAGTCATCTGTGGAGGTAAAGCCGCATAGGGCCAAAAGTGTCTGAGTCAGTTCTTGTTTTCGTGCGAGTGCCTCTCTGTATCCGTTTGTCAGAAGATGGTCAACGAGTGGTTTTTTGTAGGTTATTTCTTGTGTTTCGGTCGCGGGTTGGTTTTTCCGTTTGAGTCCGAGTTTCTGTGCGATCATGTGAGCGACGTATTCAGCGCCGTTTGTTGGTACGTTGAGTCCTAGCTCCATGCGTTGAAGCAGCACGCCATTTTTTCGTTGTTCCAAAATTTTTTCGACCTCCCTAATATAATTTGTACTTCCTTGCTCGAGCGCACAAATCCTTTTAGTTCCATCTGTAGTCATAGATTCTACATATGTTCGCAGTGCTACTTC
>JACREM010000036.1 GCA_016218215.1 Candidatus Gottesmanbacteria bacterium
GGCAGACACAATCTGCTCACGTTCTGCTATGGGTCGTTTCATATGCTTCACCTCCCTTCCTGGAGAGAAGCATACGGTAAGTGGTTAAAGGAAAATTGAGAAATCAAGAAGCGGCGTAAATTGAGAGATCAGTTTACACGAACCAAGCTCGTGTGAGTCGGCTTGACAAATCAAGGATTTGATGTACAATACAGCTAGGTAGAAAAGGAAATTTGAAAAGTTAATAGAGATTGTTTTACGACAACAACGCCTTGATTCTTTTTCAATAAAGAAAAAGAATAATTACGACCGGCCAGTCACATTGGGCCGGTTTTTTGTATTCTCCCGACCCATGAAACAGGGTCGGTTTTTTGTGGAAAATTGAACACTGAAACGGCATGAGACGGGTGGGCAGGAGGCCCCGGTAGCACTGAGAGGTTTGTGCGCACCCGCATTGCTAATCATGTTTTCAGTGCAAGCGTGTGTCCGCGTGCGGGTGCGGGCACATTAAAATAATCTCGTGTGAAATACGTGGGCCTCCTGCTTCCCAACTGGAAGATTAACGCTTTTGCGTGCTCTCTCGGTCGGGTAGCAGGAGTAAGAAGAAGAAATACCTTAGTTTAAGGAGAAAACCTCATGAAGTTCCCAGTTGGACGCACAGTGGTTACCGTGGGATTGCTTATCGTCTACGGAGTAGTTGCCGCGATTTGGTCGCGCGTACTCTCGCAGTATCAGGCAATCGTGGCCGCCTCGCAGATAAATGATGATGGAGCTTGGACCAACGCCCTCGCGTTTTGGTTTCGCAGTAGCGACCTCATCGGCGGAATAGTTTTTCTTGTTGTCGTCGGAATTCTTGTATGGATCTGGGTTCCGTTCGTCAGCAAGTTGTTCAAACAGGAGAATTAAGCTCATGTACAAGAAACAGTTTTTTATCATGATCGTGCTGTTCTTCTCGCTATTTCTTGGCGCTTGCGCAACGCGTGCGTCATCGGAAAGCGAAGGGACAGGTCAGCAGGATGTGTATGACGTACCGTCAAACTACACTGCTTTTGTGATTCCTGCAACGGGCGGCAATCTTTCCGGACAGGTGAAGTTTGACAGCGTCGAATATCTTGAGGAAAAGAAAGTTGCGAGCAAGCGCATCGTTTTGGACAAGCAGTTGGTTGGCGGTGCCTGGCGAACGACGACACTGGTGTATCTGACGGACCGATCGCCGGTGACGCGCCTCTGGACTGAGGATGCTGGAACTGGAACTAAGTCTGTTAATGAAGCCTTGTGCGGCGAGACAAGTGAAGGCATTTCCGTATGCTTTCAGCTAAGTATGGCTGCGCAGGTAGTGGAAACCGATACGGCGAAATACCTGTATTGGTATCCGACCTCAACACTTCAGAATCCGAAGATTGGCGGCGTGTACGTAAACACACCATTGTCTGATGTCATAGACAATCAGGTGAGAAGTTATGCCACGTCACTCATAGGTGAGCAGACGAAGAAGCGCACGCTTTCGCAGGTTATCCTTGAGGCAAACGATATCGTGAAGCTTGTAGCGACAGAGTCTCAGAAGTATTTCAAGCAACAGGGGATCACTATCGGGTATCTCGGCATGGGTGGCGAAATTAAGCTGCCGCAAGAAATCCAAGATGTGATCAACCGGCTGTACATCGCCCAGCGTGAGCAGGAGATCGCGAAGGTCAAGGCGACGACTATGGCAATTGATGCTGACGCCGCCAAAAAAGCGATTATGCTTAAAGGTGAAGGCGATGCCTATGCGTTCACGCTTTTGGTGAAAGCCGTTGGCGAAGGAAACGTAGATAAGCTTGGACCGTCTCTTGAGTCGTATCGTTGGGATGGAGTTAGACTGACGGTCAAGTTGTCTGATACAACCGCAGTTGCAGTTCCGCTTCCTCAGGTGACGCCGACGAAAACCGTTGCGCCGACCGCGACACCGAAAAAGTAATTCAGTAATTTACTTCTACTACCCCCGAGGGCACCTCATTTGAAGTGCAGTAAATTCACACGAGATACGGAAAGATACAGGATTGTATTTAGAAAAGTTTGTGCAAGATTTTTTGCATACTCTTTTTAAATCTTCCTCGTATCTTTCCCGCCCTCCTCCGATAGTATCGGAGCTGATGAGACTTATGGTGAAAAAAGTCGAAAGAGCGGAATGTGTGGAAAAAATCTAACTATTGATAAACTCAGTTTTATCTATTCCTGCCTCACGAAGGAGGCTTGACAGCGTCCCTTTTTTGATATCTTTCAGGTGCATTGGGACGACAGCCCGACGGCCTGTGATCGGATTTTTCATTGTGAGGTGACTTCCAACTTGATGATGTTCTTAAAATCCAAGTCGTTTTAACTTTGCGACAACCTCGAGAGGCTTGAGAGATGGAAGCTTAGGCATACATCGCGGCGGGATGGGTAACATGAGAAACGTCTATGGTGGATACAAAGCTTACATCTACAGGTGCGGTTTCGCCATCTTTTGCAAGACTGCCAAGGTAGGATTCTATCGCTTCTTTGGCAGATTCAGATGCTTCTTCAATATTTTTTCCATACGTTACACACCCGGGTAATGCGGGAACGACAACGGTATAGCGGCCTTCTGGTTCTTTTTGAAAAATGACTGTATAATAGTGATAGTGGTACTTATGGTGCTCAGAATTTTTTTACTTATGAAAGATTGGCTTATTTATATTCCCAAACAACCACACTGCCCGCAGTACCAACGTAACCGTTGTTTCCGAGTGCATAGGGATTACCACAACATTCCCCCCCGTTACCACCATGCCCCCTATCATTTAAGCCGAGACCAAAATATCTTCCATACCACGGGCTGTAACAGGGAGATCCCGCGGCTCCAGTCACGTTTACATCGCCCCCCGTACTGGTTCCTCCTGTGCCTCCACCTCCCCACTGACCTCTTTGTCCACCACCACCACCACCATTAGCTGTACAATAGGTTCCAAAAGATGATACACCCCCCGCGGTACCACTAGTGTCATCGCCATTACCTCCATATCCCCGATTTCCTCCTGTTCCAGGCGCACCAATGGTCACTGCGACCGTAGATAGTGCGGATACGTCGACAATTTTTCTGCAGAATCCTCCCGCGCCCCCTTTACCGCCATAATAGCCCGTCATACCATATGAAGCATCTCCCGCCGCACCTCCGCCACCACCACCGCTACCCTGAACTTCAACAATTACCTTTGTTACCCCAGAAGGTTTGGTCCATGTGCCGGTCGCGGCAAAGGTTTGGACGGAATTTATTCCCGGTCCGCCACCGCCTACGGTTGCTCCTCCTATCGTCGTCCCGGAGGCGAAGGTGCCGACGCCGGAATTGTCGATCCGGGTGACGCCTCCGGTCTGGATGGCACCCGTGGAAGAGTCGATGTTGCCGGCGACTTGAAGTTTGGTCCCAGGGCTTGTCGTTCCCACGCCGACATTCCCACTCCCGTCGATGATAAAGGTAGATCCGACTTTGAGCTGTCCCTCCACGACTGCATGTCCTGCTCCTGCGGGAGCAGCAATAGAGCAGGTCGTGCCACTACAGACCTGGAGGTTGTTATTCACTATCTTGACCGGATCTCCTGCGGCATTGACAGTAAAGCCTAAGTTTTGGAACTGATACGTGAGTGGTTCTGCCTGGGTAAGAGATGATCCTGCACCAAACAGGATCCTCCCGCCGCTTTGGATATTGATGGATTTACCCAGAGGCCAGACGATAGTGGTATTAGGCTGAATGGTCACATCTGCTCCGGAGACAGTGAGGTCTCCTGCATTGATGATCCCGACTCGACTGATCTCATTCCCGCTCACGTCATACTTCGGGACTCCATCCAGGGTACAGGCACTATTCAGTGTCGTCGTCCCGGTATCTGAACGGGTACAGGAGACGGCATAGGCTTTGGGGATATACCGAAGTCTTGTCTGTGCAGACACGTTAAAGACAAATAAAAACAGACTCACGATGAGAACCAATCCCTTGGGAGTTTTCATAAACTATCTCTATATCAAGCGTACCGAGATCATACCTTCCATGTTAAGCCCCTAAAGCGTCCAGACGAGCTAATGTGAGATATATTACAATAGCGTTCCTACAAAAATCTCCGGCTTTCGCCGGAGATTTAGAAATTTCTTAAATTTTTTAGGTTACTTAAGTTCCACTTTCCCACCAGCGGCTTCGAGCTTTTTCTTTGCCTCTTCTGCTGTGGATTTATTCACTCCCGTCAGTACCTCTTTCGGGGCGCTGTCGACGAGTGCTTTAGCGTCTGTCAGTCCAAGTGTCGGGACGAGTTCGCGAACGGCTTTGATGACGCCGATCTTGTTGTCTCCTGCGGCTGCAAGAAGAACGTTAAATACTGTCTGTTCTTCTTTCGCCTCAGTTGGTGCTGCGACAGCCGCGTTTGACGCGGCGGCTGCGACTGGAGCGGCAGATACGCCAAATTTTTCCTCAAGAGCCTTGACAAGCTCAGCGAGTTCCAATACCGTCATCTCTTCGACTGATTTTAATATGTCATCTTTTGATAGTTTTGCCATAAATTTGCACCTCCCTTCGGTCGGGAAAAAATTAAAAATTAAATATCAAATATCAAAAATACAGATAACATATCAAAAAACAAAATTCCGCTTTATTGTTTTTCTATTTTTAATTTGAATTTTTGATATTTGATTTTTTATCTTTGATATTGTCTAGCGCATATAAAAGTTTCATGATATTCCAACTGAGTGCATAGTGTAGACCTTGGACAGGCGACAGAAGTTGCCATGCCAGGTTTCCCAAGAGCGCATCTCGATTCGGAAGTGTGGCAAGGACCGCAATATCTTTGTCTGACAGCGCTTTGGCGCCCAACAGTCCTGCCTTCACTTTGCCAAAGTTTACTGCTTTAAAAAATTTGAGCATTTCCTTGAGTGGTCCGACCTCGTCACCGTAGCTAAAAAGCGTCGCGGTGCCATCTTCTAAATATTCTTTCACTGATCCTTTTTTATCTCCAAGCGCTCGGAGAAGGAGTCGATTTTTAGTGACGACAAATTCTCCGTCTGCGTTTTTTACGTTTTTTCGAAGCTCCTCGAGCTGTTTATGCTTTATTCTTCGAAAGTCGGCAAAGACCATGGATTTGGCACGCGATACTTTGTCGCTAAGCTCCGTGACTGTTTGTTCTTTTTTTGGTGTCCCTTTTGCTGTATATTTTTTGTCCATATTGTACTTCCCCCGTAATAAAACAAAACCTCACTATGAGTGAGGGTAAGATAAATAGATACCTATTAAATCGTTTATCGAACTAACGACGTAACGAACTAACGATATTCTTCTCTCTGTCCCCTCGGTGAGATTTATGAAGCGATTTCGCCTCACTCACTGTCTTTAGGTATGAGAATGATAACATATCATTGGATTAGTTTGCAATCGTCAGCTTTAACATCGATTATTCCAATACTGTGGGAAATGTGACCGTGATGGTCTCTCCATTTATAGTGACCGTGTCTGTTTCCCACTTAGCGTATTTTGATTTCTGCATGCGTTGTTTTTTGGGAAGACAACCATTTTCCAAAA